>JBDRLS010000119.1:0-23802 GCA_043812875.1 Nanobdellota archaeon | reverse complement strand
GCAACAATTATACAATTCTCCTTGACTTGTCCTATGATGAAGCGAAGCAATGGCTTGGACAATTAGGCATGTATACCTTTGAATCTGAGGGTGAATATCAAGGAGAATCTACTACAATCTATAATTATGATCCCGGTACAGTTATTGTTCAGGTTAGGGACAAGCCAGCATTGACTGCACCAACCACGGATGAAGATGGGTGGCAAAACAATGTGTTTGAGTCTGGTCTTATCTTTAATTTGTCTCAAGGAACCGAATACTTTCCGGGAAAACGGATGGAAGGGATAGATGGTTGTAGGCCATTGGCCAGGGCGTTGCTTCCTATATTGAACAGCATCAAAGATGATTCTATCAAGGTTTATCTACAATATGCACCCTATAGCGAACCAGCCATTGAACGAGGCACGGGCCTCTTCTTCAACCCGTAAAAACCTTTATATACCATCCCCCTTCTCAAGCCGTTCATGGAAACCAATGTCGGCATCACTGTAACGAAATCTGAAGACATCTCTGAGTGGTATTCTCAAGTCGTCCAGAAGGCGGAATTGGCAGATTACACTTCAGTTTCTGGCTGCATGGTGCTCAGGCCGACAGCATACGCGATCTGGGAATCCATTCAAAACCGATTTGATGCCAGAATTAAGGAACTTGGCCATAAGAACGCCTATTTCCCCCTGTTCATCCCAGAACATCTTCTCAAGAAAGAAGAAGAGCATATCGAAGGCTTCACTCCAGAAGTAGCCTGGGTTACCCACGCGGGAACGACAAAGTTAGCAGAACGCCTTGCCATCCGTCCAACCTCAGAGACAATCATGTACGAGTCCTATGCAAAATGGATCCGCTCTTGGCGCGACCTTCCGCTCCTCATCAATCAATGGTGTAATATCGTGAGATGGGAATTCAAATATCCAAAACCTTTCCTGAGAACACGGGAATTCCTCTGGCAAGAAGGCCACACTGCTCATGCCACAGAGCAAGAAGCCGTTGCCGAAGCTGAGATGATCATGGATGAATATGTTGATCTTGTCGAAAACTATCTCGCAATCCCTCTCATCGTCGGCAAGAAAACAGAGTGGGATAAGTTTCCAGGAGCAGATGCGACCATTGCCATGGAAGCATTCATGCCAGACGGCAAGGCATTACAGATGGGCACGAGCCACATCCTCGGCCAGAAGTTTTCCAATGCATTTGATATTACATTCTTAGACAAGGATGGGAAGAAAAAATACGTCTGGCAGACATCCTGGGGTGTCAGCACACGTCTCATTGGCGCCATGATCCTCATGCACGGCGATGACAAAGGCCTCATCATCCCGCCAAAAGTGGCGCCTCTGCAAGTCGCAATTGTTCCTATCATATTCGAGAAGCAGAAAGACATGATAATCAAAGAAGCGAAGAAGGTCGAAAAAACGCTGGAAAAAGATTTTAGCGTATTCCTCGACCTCAGAGACTACAATGCTGGCTGGAAGTTCCACGATCACGAACTCAAAGGCGTCCCTATCAGAATCGAGATCGGCCCTAGAGACATCGAGAAGAAACAAGTGGTTGTCGTCCGAAGGGATACCAGCGAAAAGATGACAGTGCAGATTGCATCTCTCTCAAAGCATGTCCAGAAGAATCTTGAGGATATGCAAGAAAATCTCTTCCAGAAGGCAAAGCAGCTTCTCGAGACGAGCATTGTCGAAGCAAAGTCAATGGCAGAACTCAATAAGGCAATAACCCAGAAGAAGCTCGCCAAGTGCGGTTTCTGCGGCACGAAGCAGGCAGAGGACTCTATCCAGGACAAGACCAAGGGGGCGACCGCAAGATGCATCATCGACGAGAAGCCGGAAGGAAATTGCGTCCACTGCAGCAAGCCTGCAACCATGATGGTATTCTTCGGGAAGGCGTATTGAATAACAGAAACCTTTTAATTCTCTAGCTTAATCAGCTTTCTAAATTGATGAAACAAAAGTTGGTGACAACGCAGCTCGTGAAGACAGAGCTTAAATTAAAATCCTTGCAGGGCCATCTCCATAAGATGAAATACAAGGAATGGCTCCTCTTAGCAGGCTTCACGGGCGGCGCAGCTCTTCTCAGAGTGCCCATGCAAGTCGCCCCTAGCATTGAACCAATATCATTCTTCGCATTCCTCAGCGGCTGGCTTTTCGGCAAGAAGAAAGGCTTCCTCGTCGGGGCATCAGCATTATATCTCTCCAATTTCCTCACTGTCGGCGGCCAAGGTCCCTGGACCTTCTTCATGCTTGCCGGATTCGGCATCATCGGCGCCGCAGGAGGCTTCCTTAGGAAGAACGCGTCCATCATCGAGACTGTGCTCGTCATGGGTTCTGCAACACTCATCTATGAAATCATCGTGAACCTGGGCTCTATCATGTTCTTCCCCTTTGCGATCATACCCTTGCTTTTAGGGGCGATTCCCTTCGGCATAGTCCACCTGCTCTCCAATGCAGGTTTCAGCGCGCTTTTGCCGATCTCCCGCAAATTGATTGTCAAAAAGGGCTTCAATGAGCGCCAGCTGGCTGAGCGCATCATGAAAAAACTGAAGTTACCATTGAAAAAGAGAAACATATAAATACATTCCTAGCTTCCCTCATCCTATGAATGCCAAACTATTCCTTTTCATAGCGCTATGCACTGTTCTCGTCGCTGGAGCATCAGCTTTTCCGGTCGGCATCGTGGTGCATTTTCCCGATGGTGAAACAATAACCCAGTGTGTCCATCTCACGGATGACATCACTGCCGAGGATGCTCTGCGGGCCTCAACCTTCAGCCAGGACTGGCAGGGTTCAGGAAACACAGCATTCCTCACCAGGCTTGAGGGCATTGAGAATGATGGCATGGAAGCATGGTCCTTCTGGGTCATGGAGAATGACAAGTTCACCCCCTCCCAGGTCGGAATGGGACAATATGACCTCAACCAGGATGAGGTATTCGGCCTGTCATACGCCACCTTTGAGCTCCCTGATTTCATTCCCTCCCCGGCCCCACCTTCTCTGCAATACGAGGATGTCTGCGGCCTCGAGATCACCAACCTCAAGGTGTTTGTTGATGGTGACAAAGATGATGAGGTCGATGAGGACGGCGGAACTATAAGCAAGGTCAAACCTCTTTCCGAGGTCATGTTTGAGATCACGGTCAAGAACATCCGCGATGATGAGATCGACGATGTCAAGGCTGAAATCACTATTTTTGATGTCGATGGCTCTGATTTGGAAGAGGAATCCGATGAGTCTTCTATCAGTGATGGGAATACTGAAAAAATGTCCATTTCATTCAATTTCGAAGAATCTGTCTCAGAGGAGACTTTCTCAGTACGTATTGATATCCGAGGTGATGGTGACCATAATCCTGATTATCATGCGACGCTCCAGCTTGAGCTGGAGGTGGACAAGGACTCATATGCCTTTCTCATCAAGGATGTGACCCTCGGACCAGAGGCATCATGCGGAGGTCATCTCCCCGTCGCTGTTGACATGACCAATATCGGTGCCCGCAATCAGGATGTGGCTATCCAGGTTGTTCAGGAGGAGCTTGAGATCTCCCACACCGAGAGAGATATCACCGTTGAAAGCGGTATTGATGAAAATGAGATGGAACACGCTTTCGAGATTTCTATCCCTTTTACTGCAAAAAACCAGATGTATCCTTTCACCGTTTACATAACGCATGAGCAAGAAACTGAGACCTTTACTCGGCAGGTTCGGATCAGCGGGTGTGTAGCCGATCCTACTCCGGATGAAGACACCGCAGATTCTCTGGCTCCTGAACAGACAACTCCTGATGAGCCCCAAGCCCCCTCACAAGCTCTCCCTGTTTTTGTGCCTGCACAAAGTACTATGGCAGTCAAAGAGAGTCAAGACATGACGGGGATCTTGGTCATAGGGTTGGTCCTTGTGCTGGCGTTTGCAGCTGTCATCCTTTACTTTTTTATCAGAAAGTGATACTCATCCATGGTTGACCATGAGGTTCTTGACCAGTTCCACTCCTCGGATCTTCTGAATCGAAGAAATGAGATTCTCTTGAAGCTCAATGACATTCTTTGCTTGGATCTTGGCTATGATGTCATACTTGCCATAAAGCATGTTTACATGTTTAATCTCATCAAGCATAAGAAGCGCCTCGCCGACCGATTGTTCACATCCAGGATTGGTCGTGATGAGGAGATAGCTGAGTTGCATCAGCTCGCCTCGTAGAAGAATGCCTCTTGCATATCCTCGTCCTCTTCGAGCGCTTCACCAAGGGGTTCGCCTCTTTTTCTCTGCAAAATAATCACCTCGACGAGGGGATAGCCGGCGGCCTTAAAAATGTATGCTATATGCTTTATATAAATTATATAATTTCAAAAGTTTTTAATACTCGTGCATCCTTTGCTGGACCATGAGACGAAAGCTTATCCGGATGGCAGGCATCACCTCTGTTGTCTCCATGCCGAAAGCATGGATCGATAAGCATCATCTTCAGAAAGGCCAAGAAGTCGAGCTCATCGAACGGCCGAACGGCATGCTCATCCAGCTCGACATGACGAGGACGGCAGACAGCTGCACGATCGATGCATCCTCAATGGATTTTGAAGCTGCTCGCGATCATATCCTCGCGGCTTATGTGAACGGTTACGACGAGATCAAGGTGGAGCACCGCATGAAGGACTCAGAGGAGCTGATGGTATCCTTAAGCCAGGAGATGATCGGTTTTGAAGTGTCAGAATATCGGGTGCGCAGGATCACCTATCGGAATGTTGGCGGAAGGTCAACCTCCTCATTTTCCCTCCTCCTTCGAAGTGCCTTTGAGCAGACGGTTGAGTTTGCTGAAGATGTCAGGTCGATGGCATCCAGGCAGGATGATGAGCTCTCTCTCAAGGGGAAGGCTGCCTCCATCAAGAAGTTCATATACTTTGCTATGCGGATGCTCAATCAGGGTGAGGAAGGGCAAAGGGGAAATGTCTCCTTTCATCTGGTAGTGCAGCTGAAGCACGTGATCAACCAGTATGTCACCATCGCAGATCTCGTGCTCGCGTCTCGTTTCCGCCTCCAAAAGAAGACCCTCGACTTGATGAATAGAACGAATGAGCTCATGGCGCTCGTCTCGCAGCCTGACCATTCAGATCAGGCCTTAAACGGATTGAGAAAAGAGGTTAATGCCCTCACGAGACAGATTCTCCTTTTCCGTCAAAAATCCCCGCGTCTCGATCTTCAGGTGGTTTCTTCACTTTTAGAGATCGTCTATGGCGAGAAACAGTTCATCCTTGCCCAATTGCTCTTGACTAAACATCGAGATTTATGACGTCCTTTGCATGCTCTTGGATGAATGCGCGCCTCGGCTCGACCTGGTCTCCCATAAGAATGGTAAAAATTCTGTCGGCCTCGATGGCATCTTCAAGCGTGACCTGGAGCAGTGTCCTCGTTTTAGGATCCATGGTCGTATCCCATAGCTGATGGGGATTCATCTCCCCTAGTCCTTTGTAACGCTGCACTTCGAGCTTTTCCTGCCCATGTTCCTTGATGAGCTTGTTGAGCCCGTCTTCATCATAACAGTAGGTGGATACGGTATCATGCTTCACCCGATAAAGCGGGGGTTGGGCGATGTAAAGAAAGCCTGCCTTGATGAGCGGCTCCATATACCGGTAAAAGAAGGTAAGCAACAATGTCCTGATGTGGGCTCCGTCAACATCAGCGTCGCACATGATGATAATCCTGTGGTATCTTGCTTTTTCAATGGTGAATTCTTCGCCAATGCTCGTCCCACATGCAGTGATGATGGTGGCTATCTCTTCATTGATGAGCACCTTGTGGAGCCGTGCCTTCTCCACATTAAGGATTTTTCCGCGAAGCGGGAGAATGGCTTGAAAGTTCCTGTCCCTGCCTTGTTTTGCTGATCCTCCTGCTGAATCCCCCTCAACAAGATAGAGTTCGCATTTGCTCGGATCTTTTTGGCTGCAGTCCGCGAGCTTTCCCGGAAGATGGCTTACCTCCAGCGCATTTTTCCTTCTGGTAAGGTCCCGTGCTTTCCGGGCCGCTTCTCTTGCCTTTGCAGCGGTGACTGACTTGTTGACGATCGCCTTAATGATGGTTGGATGTTCTTCAAAATAGGTATTGAGCTCATCATAGAGCATGGAGTCGACGATGCCCTTGATATCTGAGTTGCCGAGCTTTGTCTTTGTCTGGCCTTCGAACTGCGGCTCTTGGAGCTTAACAGAGATTACCGCTGATAACCCTTCCCGGACATCATCGCTGCTCAGCCTGACATCGCTATTGAATTTTTCAGCAAAATTATTGATGATCCTCGTCAGCGCGCTCTTGAATCCTGTCAGATGGCTGCCTCCTTCATTGGTGTTGATGTTGTTTGCAAAGGAGAAGATGTTTTCCTTATACCCCTCATTATATTGGAGCGCGACATCAATTGAGGTAGTGCCTTTTTCTTTTGATAGTGAGATGACCTCATGGGTCGGAACCTTATTCTTGTTGAGGAATTCGACAAAGGATGCTATGCCCCCTTCATATTGGAAGACGTGCTCCTTATTATCACGTTCATCCTTTAGGACGATCTTTATTCCCTTGTTAAGGAAGGCTAATTCTCTGAGTCTGGTCGAGAGGATGTCAAACTGGAATGCCCCTTCCTCAAAAATCACCGGATCCGGCTTGAATGAGACAGTGGTGCCCGTGCCCTCTATCGGACCAAGATCTTCAAGCTTGGTGAGGGTTTTTCCTTGAGCGAAGCTTTGCTTATACAGTCTGCCGTTGCGTTTTACCTTGACCACAAGCTTTTCAGAAAGTGCATTCGTGACAGAGATGCCGACGCCGTGCAGGCCGCCGCTCACCTTGTATGTCTTGCTGTCGAACTTGCCGCCAGCGTGCAGTTTGGTCATGACCAGTTCGACACCGGACATCTTATATTTGGGGTGAAATTCTACAGGGATGCCTCTTCCATTGTCCATGACCGTTACGAAGCCATTGCTATGGATGATGACCCTGATCTGGTTGCAGTAGCCGGCGAGCGCCTCGTCAATGGCATTGTCCACCGCTTCATACACAAGGTGATGCCTCCCTCTTGCATCAGTGGAGCCGATGTACATCGCCGGCCTCTTCCTCACTGCTTCGAGGCCTGCGAGAACCTGGATCGTTCCGATGTCATAGCTCTCTTTTTTTACTTGAATGGGCGCTGTTTGAGAACCAGGTTTGTCGACGCTGATTTCCGGTTTTTCCATACCTTCCGGAAAGACGTCTGCTTTAAAAATGTTTCGTTATGTTTTCGCAAGAAATCAGGAAAAAACAGAAACTATTTATACCCCTGTTACTTTCCAGAAATAGTAATTTAAAAAATATGAGAGGGGGATATATTATGGCAGAAAGGCTCATCAAAATAATCTCTCAAGATGACAGACCAGTATTATTCAGCGGCGATCTTAAACAGTTGCCCGACGTGGATCGAGACATGTCTTCTTATACCGAATTCGACATGGGAACTGGCTATTCTCAAGTTGGTGTTCCCGCACTTGGTGAAGCAGTTGAGCTTCCTGGAATCTTTAAGGGTATGAGTGTGAGAAAAGTTGAGACCGCAGCCGACCCTGAGCAAACTGATGACCGAAATCATATCTATGAGGTCCATCAGGGGGGAACTGTTTTAGCAAAACTCTGTTTTGCAAAAGTGTATGCTGACCAAGAAGAATACGATTTTGACCATGATCTTGCGGGTATCTCTTATTTTGAAGCCGGAGGCTTAGGTTTCCTCAGCGATGAGCAAGAGCTCTTTCTGCGTTTCGGTGGGCGTCTTGGACATCACGATCATAATGATATGGGTTATTATACACCCAGTGATCATAGACACCAGGCGGGCACCACTCCAAGTGATCATGTCACCGCTTTCCGTGTAGGCGATAACGTGTTCTATATGATGAATGATCTCTCCAATAGGACTGTGGATGGTGGATACACTAGACCCCACCCTTCAGAAAAAGGGAAAAAAATTGATAATATCAGAAATTTTCACATCTGTAAGGTCGGCGATAAAGGCTCATTTGGATCGATTGAAGATACTTTGCCAGCAACACATGAACCAGGCGGCTTCAAGAATCTCGTACCGGTCGATGTCGGCGATGCAGCATACATCATGCAGATGGCAGGAGACCATCTCAATGTCTACCAAATAGGCGAGTCTGGTGGTAAGGGGGGGATTATTCAAGTGACACAACTCCCGATCGCAGCGAAGGAAATCAAGGTCCTCAAGTGTGGATAAACCAACGGGACGATCATGAACTATCTCACCATAGATGATATCGCGCATGAGTTGGAAGGCACGCCTGTGTTCCTCCGTGTGGATACGAATACCACCCTTATTGACGGTAAGTTCGAGCCTAATGAACGGATCTTGAGCGCAGGCCAGACTATACGAAGATTGACTGATCTCGGCACGAAGGTCATAGTGGGAACGCATAATGGTAGACCAGGAGACTCGGACTATGTCAGCGTCGGTCCCCTCATCGACATCATCACAAACAATATGGTGCCCATAAAGGGTGTTGGAAACACCTTTGACCAAGACCATTTTAATGAAGAGGCTATCTACGCGATCAATCACATCGAGCCGGGGGTTGCCCTTCTATTGGACAATCTTCGGTTTCTTCCCGGAGAGTCTGAGAAATCAGCTCCTGAAGAATATGCCCATTCATCATTCGTGAGGACGTTGATCGGCGAATGCGGAGTGAGATTCATGGTCAATGACGGCTTCTCCGTTGCGCACCGAGAATGCAGGTCAATGCTTGGTTTTCAGGAGATTCCCAATGTCGCTGGCCTTACCATGGACAACGAGCTTTCTTCTTTGACAAGGGTCAATGGGTTTTTTAGCCAGCCCGAAGGAAGGAATGTATATATCCTTGGAGGGACGAAACTCTCTGATTATTTTCCCCTTATCGAAACATCGCTTGAAAAAGGGACAGTCCAGAAGATCCTCACCGGAGGCTTATTAGCAAATCTCGCACTAGCGGTGAGAAGCATCGACATCGGCGAGCCTTCCATGCGTATGCTCTCCAAAGGTTCTGAGCGCTCTGCGTTTTTAAAATATGGCACGCGCCTGAGGCAGCTCATGGATGCCTATCCTGACAAGTTCATGATTCCGGTTGACGTGTTGTACGAGGCAGAGGGGGGAAGCAAGGCAGTTAAGGTTGAACATATCCCTGATGAACTTCGCCTGAAAGGTGCGATCCTCGATATCGGTCCTGAGACCATCCAGCAGTATCTGGAAGTTATCCGACGGGCAAATCTTGTCTATATGAAAGGGCCGGTGGGAAAATTCGAGGATGACCGTTTCAGCCGGGGATCGAGGATGGTGCTCGGCGGCCTGACTGATCCTGATGTCTACTCTGTGCTCGGTGGAGGTGACACCTCAGTCATGCTCAACCGGTTCCACACAAATAAGCGGGATATCAATTATATCAGCCTCGCCGGCGGCGCACTCCTGCAGGCGCTCGCAGGCAAATCCCTTCCTGGTGTTGTCTCTTTGGAGAGAAGCTATGAGCTCTTTCATAAAACCTTAAGACCTGACAAGCAAAGAACCATTTGATTGAATCATTCACAGTGACCAACACTTCATCTCGGCTCCTCGTCAGCAGCAAAGAAGGGCCGGTAAGATTATTTGACGCGGATTTCGGGTCCGCGGGAACACTTACAGGGACTGCTGGTAAGATTTCGCTTCTTGACTCCCTCTCTTTTCAGGGCCGGTCATATGCCGTCGTCGGAGTCAACAACAAGCTGTATGGCTATGATCAGCAGGGAGAGCCGTCAAAGAACGCAATATTCCCTCCTTATCCTGATGACAAGGGAGGGATTGAAAATGTTATCGCAGCTGACGACAACATTGTTGTGCATCACCATGATTTTCCCTGTTTGAATCTTCTCGACGCGGATTGGGAGCAAGTGAAGGATTATTGGTTTCCTAAACCTTATCGCTCCGTGGATCAGATTGCCCTAGGAGGGAAATCCCTGCTGCTCGTCGAAGAGACCTTTGGAAAATATTCCTTGTTAACGACAGATCTCGACCTTGTTAAAAGCTGGGATGACTGCACCTGCAAGCCACAGGTGCTGCGCTTCGACGGTGAAGACCATCTTTTTGTGAGTGGAAACAAACTTGAGCTCTACGATGATCAGCTCGCCATGCAATCTACCTATCGTAATCATCTCCCGGTCTTTAAAGCAGAGCTTCTCACCTACCAAGAACAGCCTGTGATCGCAACCATTCCACAATTTCGTTCGAAGAGAAGCATCTCTCTGTTTTCCCATAACCTAGATCATCTGAAGACATTCGACTCTATACTGCAGAGGGATCGCTATGAATATAATGTTGAACGTGTGTATGTTAAGCAAGTCAATGACCAGCCTTGGCTATTCTTATGTTTAAATAATAATGATATCATCGTCCTTGACAAGGATCTTGAACAAAGAGGGGTTCTCGAAGGGATCCCCCAGGATGCTTGGGATGAAGCGGGTCATGAAGATGAACGTCAGTATCTCCGCGGGCTTATCGCTACACAGCTCGGGGGGAAAATGGTTGTCGGAGTCACCACCTGCTCAGGAGAGTACTATTTTTATGATAAGGAATTCAAACGTGTCAACTACGGTGATTACTACCCCCGCTATAAAGGGAGAAGGCAGAACTTTCATGTTGATTTCACTCCTTTGGTACTCAATGGTAAAGCGCACATGGCTTTACGGTCAGACAAGGACACCCCCCTGGATTTATTGATGTTCTTTGATCATAAGCTGAGATATGAAATCAACATTGACAAAACCCAAGGCCCTTTCATGGTCCTCCCTTCGTTCGACGGAAAAGATGACTATCTTGCCATCGCCCGAAACGATGATGTCATCATCCTTGATGCGAGACTTGAACCGGCAGCAAAGCTTGATATTGCTCAACCGAAATACCTCATGCAACACACATTTAGAAAATAAAAAAAGGAAAATAGCCCAGATGTACAGAGGCTACATCTTATGTCTCCTGTGCCTCATCAAAACGTCCATCTTCATCCTGTCCTTGAATAAACGTCCCCTCTTGCCCGTCTTCTTCATAGCCTTGGATGAACGCCGCTTCTTCTCCGCTTAGCTCATCGTTGTCGAGCATCGACTCCCGGACATCTTCATCATAGACATTATCATCCTCAAAGATGTCTTCATTTTCTGTAAATAGTTCAAATTCTTTCATGAAACCACCTCAATACTCAAAGTGTGTGGCTGTTTATATATACCTTTACGAAATACGATATATAGTAAGATTTAAATATATAAAAGCATATACCCTATATGTTCAGGAGAGAAACAATGGAAACGAGAAAAATCATCGCCTTTGGCCGCAACTCATTTGTTGTGTCATTGCCGAAGCAGTGGGTGGACAAGTATAACATGCGGAAAGGAGATGAGCTTTTCATCTCCCAGGCAGGAGACACGCTCAGCGTCTCACCGAGCAATATTCACTCGTTGAACAAGCCGAGAGAGATCACGCTCCACATGCGGAATAAGAAGATGGATTATCTCGAGACAGAGATCATCTGGGCTTATCTCACAAACTTTGATTCTATAACCGTGCGCTGTGACACCAAATTTGAGCGTAAGAAGCTCCTCCTCGTCAAGGAGGTCATGCAGAACCTCGCCGGCTTGGAGATCATGGAGGAAACCACGACCAAGATCACCGCCCGTGACCTCATCAATATCAGCCAGATCTCCATTGAGAAGACGATCAGAAGAATTGATATCATGGTCAGAGGGATGATGAATGATGCAAAAGCCTCGTTGGATGAGGACAACTATGACAGCATCTTCGATCGGGATGATGATGTCAACCGCCTCGTTTTCCTTGCCTATCGCATCATGCGCAGCGCCGTCATCAATCCAACGACAGCCAGGGAGCTCAATCTTTCTTTCCTCGATATCTTGACCTATTGGCATATCCTCATGCGCCTCGAGAAGATCGGGGACCAGTGCAAGCGGATCTCCCGCTTCAGCCGTGAAGCGGACATGCCCCCCAAGCGAAGGAAGATGATCAAAGAGATATTTGGCAGGGTCATCGAAGATTATGAGGGGGTCATGAAGGTCTATTACATGAAGCGGAGAGAGGAAGCTTTCCGCCTTGCGAATGCCTACAAGGAAGAGGTTGAGGACTTGCATGCCTTATTGAAGGACCCCTGCGATCCTCCGACTGTAAATATCATTGAGAACCTGAAGAGCATGACCTCATCCATCAAGCATATCGCGAGAAGCATGATCGGTGGAGGCTAGTTTGGTGAATGAAGCCGATATGCCGTTCGAGGGACCTAAAATTGGGCCGGCATGCCGATCATCTTGTAGAATTGTTTTACTGAAGTTATTGAGTCAAATTGCTTGCGGGCTTCTTCTTCGGCCATGGTAGCAAACTCAGTGCCTGATGTGCTTAATCCCCCTTCCAACATCATCTGATATACTCTCTGGCCTGGATAGCTTATATCACTGATCCATGTGTCGAGCTTCAGCACTTTTCCAGGCTCAAGCGCTTTCTGGGCTATTGTATCGATTGAATCATCCACTTGCATTGAATGGGAAACGCCTTTGAACGATATAATTCTTTGTTTTATGGGTGTTATTGGGAGACATGCTGTTCACCCATAGCCCTGAACATCTCGGCTTTCTCACCCAAGACCTCAAGGCATGCCTTTCTCATCTTCCTCATCTCGGAGCGCCTTGGGCGTTGGAGCGTATTTATTGATGAACTCAAAGATGAAGTAGAACACTGGGAAGAAGAGGATAATAGAGAGGAAGAACGTCCAGCTCATCTCCATGATCCCGTAGATGATCGGGGTGAAGACCACAAGGACATAGGTGACTTCCCTGATCCTTCCGATATAATGGATGAATTGCTTAGTCCTGATGCCTCCGATGATGATAGTAAGCCCATAGGCGAAGACGAGCAGGCAGATGAAGAACTTGATGGCCACGGGCCAGCCGAATCTCACTGTGCCCTCATTGAGTTGGAAGATGAGCATCCTCGTCCAATCCACTGAGACCCAAAGCGGAATGACCCCGTTGGAGATGGCATTGCCGAAGCTAGTTTTCTTCTTCTCCTGGAAGAATTCCGCGAAGAACCATGCCAGCCAGATAGGGATGATGATCCAGAGGGAGTTCGGATGCCTGAAGGGCGACAGGAAGATCGAAAGCCAGAAGACGAACAGGCTCCAGAACAAGGAGAGAAAGGCCAATATTCCGCTCATCATGCCATGCAGGGACATGTATTTTCCCCTGCATGGCCCAATTTAAAAATGTTTGCCACAAGAATAACCTTGCATTTTCTTGGAACGGGATCACCCATATCCCCTAAGAACGAACTTCTTGCCTTTGGCATCCACGAAAACTTCTCCCTCTCCGTCCTCGACAGTGCCGATCACTGCTCCTGAGTCGCCGTGCTTCTCTGCAATTGAGAGGATCGGATCAGCATCCGCCTTGTTGCACATGAGGAAGAATCCCTGTCCCATGTTGAACTTCATATACATCACTTCGTCTGAGAATCCGGCTTCTTTTTGCACTAGATCATAGAGCGGGTGGGGCTTAAGAAAATTCGTTATCGTAAACCTCTTCTTCAGCCTATTGAGGTTCTTGAGTCCATAACCCGTGTTATTAAAGCCATAGACCGGAAACTCTTTTGCAATGGCTGCCATAGATTTCATATAGATTTTTGACGGGATCAACAATGATTCTCCAATCGTGCTTCCTTCATGATCATCATCTAAAGAAAATCTTCCGTGATAGTGCTTCTTGAATTCATCGCGGCTCTCAAAATCTCCCTTCAAGAGCCGGTGCCGCAGCTCGGTGAATGCATTGCTCTGCATCCCGGGCGAGGAGAGCGCTATGAGCGTGTCCCCCTCTGTCCTTGGCATGTCCTCTTTACGGATGAAGCCTACCATGGACGCAGCAAGGTCAAAGCCGTGACCGCTCTTAATCCCTCCGAGGAGCTCGTCTACAGACGCAGTCTCTCCCTTGCCCATGTTAAGCCTGATATCCTGTTTCAATATATCTGTGCAATCACTCTGCTCCAATCCCTTAACAATACCCTTCATGAGCTCTCCGGTGATGCCTTTGCTCTCGATCTGCTCTTGGCAAGACATGGTATTAATGAAGAGAAACGGCGAAACTTTGCCGAGTGTGGCCATGTCATTCACATTCAAAGCAACGAGGTCGATGCCCACAGTATCGTACTTCTCTAATGCTTGCGCTATGATCAGCTTTGTGCCAACGCTGTCAGTCGTAGAAGCAAGGTAATGTTTCGGGAAGACTGAATCATTCTGGTGCAGATCAGCGAACATCCCGCTGAGACCGACTTTGTCCTTGAGCAGCCACGAAGGGATTGCTTCCTTTATCTTCGCTACTGCATGACTCTCTCGTTCGTGATATTCTAGGGCCATAGCAGGCACAACCCTTATTCCCTATATAATCCTTCGCATTTGTCATTTATAAATGAAATCGGGTTTCACTCGTAATCTTCCAAAGCATTTATATAGTAGTATACTATATAGCTCTCTATTAAGTCCCTGAACAACAATAATCAATGAGGTGGTTTATATGCCAGAAGGACGATGCATGAAATGTAGAAAACAAGTTGAGATTACCTCTCCGCAAAATGTGACCATGAAGAATGGCATGAAAGCTGTCAAAGGAACGTGTAAAAAGTGCGGCACGAAAGTCTTCCGAATCCTCGGTAAGGCCTGATTTTTTTTTCATTCCTTTTTTTCTTTCCTATTCACGATAAGCACGAATTCTCCTTTTACCACTCTCTTCTCCCAACAATCAGCCATCTCTGAAGAGGTTCCTTTCATGATCTCCTCATGCTTCTTTGTCAGCTCCCTGCAGAGAATGAGGCCTCTTTCAGGGGCTAGTACAGCCAGCTCATACAATGTCTTCTTTATCCTATGAGGGGATTCAAAACAGATGGCAGTCTCTCCAGAATCAATCATTCGCAACAAGAATGCCTCCCTCCCCTTTTTCGGAACAAAGCCAAAGAAGGAAAACCCATTCATCGGAATGCCGGAAACAGACAATGCAGTGATCACAGCGCTCGGTCCTGGTATAGGCACCACGTCTATACCTTCTCTATAGGCGGCATTCACCAATCGAGCTCCAGGATCAGCTACGCATGGCGTCCCCGCATCAGTCACCAGCGCAATGCTCTTTCCTTCTTTCAACAGCGCGAGTACCGGCTGAAGTTTCCTGATCTCACTGTACTCATGGAAGCTCGTGAGCTTCGTGTGGATATCATAATGGCTCAGCAGCTTCCGCGCTCGCCGCGTATCCTCAGCGAGAATCAGATCCGCTTCCTTTAGCGTACGAAGGAGTCGCAAGCTAACATCTTCTAGATTCCCTATCGGCGTGGCGCAGATGAAGAGTGGCATGAATGAAAAAAGACTGATGGCCTATAAAAGCTTTACCCGAACCATTGAGAGATGAATGTGCCTATCACACTCGTTAGCACAATCACGATAATCGCTATTCCTACATGCTCCCCAATAGATTTCCATGGATTTGATTTCTCTACCTTTCCGAGATAATAACTCAACAATCCAAGGGTACTGAGTCCCCAGATGACGCTGACAATGATTGCTGTTTTTAAGGGGAAAAGAATGGTGGGGATGATAAATGTCGATGCAAAGACAAGTTTGGAAAAAAACGTGGCCCAGGTGGATTGCCATACCTCTCTTGACGTATGTTTTCCTTCAGATTCTTCTGAGATATGTATTCCTAATGCATCAGAGAACGCATCTGCTATGGCTATGGTAAGAATGCCGCCGATGACGACGAGCTTCGAGTTCGTGCTCGCATAAAGACCGACCATCAGGCCGAGCGTCGTGATGATGCCGGATGTCAATCCGAAGCTCACGCCGACCTTGATAGAGTGGTTCATGGACTGCTTTCCGCGCATTGGAGTTAAAAATCTTTTCTTTTGTGAATATCCTTATTATAGTTACTAGTAAGTAGTAACCAATAGGAAGATTTATATATGAGTTCCACTTTTAATACCCTATGAAATACAATCCATTACCTTCCTTAGGAAAAGGTGTTTCCGCAATCAAGAAGTATTTCTCTGAGGGTTATGTGGAGCGGGAAGTGAGAAACGGAAGACTCAATGTTCCTCAAAACACACCTTGCTGTTCTTCAATCGATGACACTGTTGAGGGACCAGCCCGGGGTGTTCAGGAGGAGATATTTGCCCTTGCAAATCATATTCTCCAAGTGGATGAGACAAAGCCTTTCCCGGACCTTCTTGGTGCCAAAAACCTTTTTCAAAACCACGGGATGGTCGTGCCCCAGGAATACACGTTTGATCTTTTTCAGGAAGCGGTCTTTTTCCCTGAACTGATGAAATATGCTGAAATGGTCTCAAGGCCTGACGGCTATACTGTGACCCTCTTGGGAGATGTGAAAACCTCAGTCAAGATCGACTATGACGCGGCTGAAGGAAATATTTCTGTCACACCGACGATCGATGGTCAGCCTTTGAGCGTCCTCACCCATTGCCCGGACACCGTCACAGCCCCGACGCTCAGAGAAGCCCTCATATTCTGCAAGGTCGCCATGGTGTCCAAAGACCCGATGAACATCCAGCTGGTCTACAATAATTTTCAGGCGAGGGCGAATCAAGAGCAGGCGGATCAATAGGGCTCGATACGCATTCCGTAACATTTATAAACACTCCACTTCCTCCTCAAGATTCATGGGGCTGTAGGGTAGCTTGGTCCATCCTTTCTGGTTTGGGGCCAGATGACCCCAGAAGCTCGGGGATTTCAAATCTGGGCAGCCCCACTTTGACTATGAAACAAGAAAAAGGTCTTGGATCGGCGAAGCGCTTTGGCGCACGATACGGAAGAAGGGTCAAGCATCGCCTCGCTGCAATCGAGCGGGAGCAGAGGAAGGGCCACTTATGTCCCTATTGCCATGCTCCTAAGGTCAAACGCATCGCAGCAGGCATCTGGGAATGCAAGAAGTGCGAAGCCAAGTTCACCGGCCGTGCATATACCCTTGGCAAGAAGAAAACAGTAGCTACCCTTGTCAAAAAGGCTAAAGCAGCGCCAGAAGAGCCTGAGGAAGAGCTTATCAAAGAAGAGTCTGCTAAAGAGATGTCAGATGAGCAAGAACCTGAAAAAGAGGATCAAGAATGACCACATACAAATGCTTCCATTGTGACAAGAAGGTGAGCGAGGATTTCCTTCGAAAGAGGGTGAGATGTCCCTACTGCGGATCAAAGATCATCTTCAAGGCAAGAAGCACAGTAACCAAAGTTAGCGCACGATGAAAGCAGTCTTCACGCTGAACCAGCCACTCCTTCTTGAAGAACGTCGCCAAGATCGTTCAACCATCAAGCATACGAAACAATCTTCTGTCATCACCGTTGAGGCCAAGGATGCGGTCGCATTTCGGGCAGCGTGCAATGCCATCCTCAAGCAGATTGTCCTCCTCGAAAAAGCCCGGGCCATAGCTGCAGAAAGATTTAAAAAGACCACCTAATTAGTTTCGAACATGGCTCCTAACGAAGAAAAGCTCCAGCAATTGCAGATGATGGAACAGTCCATGTCAACACTTCTCGCACAAAAGCAGCAATTCCAGTCCAGGCTCGCTGAGATAGACTCTGCGGTTAAGGAGATGAAAGGGAAGGAGAATGTCTTCAGGATTATCGGAAGCATCATGGTTGAGACTGAGGTCGCTCCCTTGCAGAAATCCTTTCATGAGCAAAAGGAAATGCTTGCTTTGCGCATCAAGACAATTGAGAAACAGGAAGACCAATTCCGGGATCGCGCAAAGAAGCTGCAGGACGACGTCATGAAAGATATGAAGAAGGATTAACATGCAAGAGATAACTGAAGCGAAAGTTCTTTCTGCCATCATGGAACTGAAGGATGATCCGACCGTCCCAAGGAATGTCAAAGTCCGTCTCAGCGCTGCCGAGGCCGAGCTTAGGAAGCGGGATGATTATTCCGTCAGGGTGAACAAGGCCTTGAATGAGCTTGAGGATGTTTCTGATGATACTAATATCCAAGCGTATACCCGCACTCAGCTTTGGAATATTGTCAGCATGCTTGAGAAATTGCAATAACACTGCTCGCGGCCATCAGTTTTTAATATTTGTTGCCTCCATCATATCCAGAGGAACGGACAATGCTGTATTCATTACTGAAACTCTCATGGGGTTAATACCCCGTCCTTTAGGGCGAGATTTTCAATTCAAAGAAATGCTTTGCATTTCTTGAACAGGAAATCTTCGATTTCCTTGTTCCAAAAACTCTCCTGTCGATACGAGGAGCGTAATACCCCGACCTTAAGGTCGGGGATAGCTCCGAGTGGCGAGTTTTTGTTATCTGAGAATGTAGTCACTATTTTTTTGTGATCTTATACTCAAGATTCAAGAACAACACGTTCGGGATGATCAATTCTTCTTCTTTCTTCGTGATTATGCACGTCTCAAGAAGGCTCGCCTTGACTATTTTGCCTGATGCGTGTTTCATCGTTAACATCATCCCCTCTTTTATTCGCTTTTTTGAATGGATGTAGAACCCTGCAAAAAGATTCGGAACAAAATCCTTGACCGCAAGAAGGATGAACAAGGCGATGATCAATATGACCATGGCTGACAGGAAGGTGATGACTGCAACAGTCAACCCGACTGAGTTGAGCGCTAAGATGATCGCAATGATATAGACGCCGTAGCTCACCACGATGGTCAGCACTTGTTCCAGATAGAATGAAGTGCCCACTTGCTTTTTTAAGAATTTGTTCAGCCCGATATCTTTGAGGAATCGTTCTGCAACCTTGCCTAATATCCTCCCGATGATAAATCCGAGGATCAGGATGAGAATCGCCATGACAATATCAGTAAAAATCTGGGAGATCGAATCGCTTATGAGCTCGGTATAGCTTAAATTGAGCGTCTCGTTAGCCATGCCTTCCAAGGACAGCTCCCAGTTTATAAATGTTTTCTGGCACAGGCCGCGTAGAAAACCTGGTTCTTTTTGATCCTGGCGGCGTGCTTTTCTGATCACTCACCTTGTCATCTGCCGCATAAACGGATCAAAAAGAATATCACCTTATCGGTTTTCTACGCGGCCCTGGCACAAGGTATTTAAACTCAGCCAGAGCATAGGCTGCCATGGACCCTGGTGCGAGGCAATCAACACAGGAAAAGATCAAGGAGCTTGAGGGTGAGCTCAAGAAGACAAAATACAACAAAGCCACGCAGCACCATATCGGCCTGGTCAAGGCCAAACTCGCCCAACTGAAGGACAAGCAGGAACAGCGAAGGGGCGTCGGCAAGGGCAAGGATGGCTACCAAGTCAAGCAAGCGGGCGATGCCACTGTCGTCCTGATCGGTTTTCCTTCTGTCGGAAAATCAACGCTCCTGAATCAACTCACGAATGCAAAATCTAAGATTGCCGCCTATGCATTCACCACACTCACTGTCGTCCCTGGATTGATGGAATATAAAAATGCCAAGATCCAGATCCTCGACGTTCCCGGAGTAGTCCATGGCGCGGCATCCGGGACAGGCCGCGGCCGAGAAGTCCTTTCCGTCCTCAGGGGGGCAGACTTCGCCCTCATTGTGGTCGATGTCTTCGACACAAAACAGCTGGCCGTGCTGCTCAACGAGCTTAATGATGCCCACATCAGGATCAATCAGCTCCCTCCTTATATAAAGATAAAAAAGACAATGAAAGGGGGAGTGCATGTGGCAACTACAGTCCCTCTCACGAAGACGACAAAGGAGACCATCGCCTCTGTCCTGAGGGAGTTCAAGATGGTGAACGCCGATGTCCTCATCAGGGAGGATGTCTCCATCGACCAGGTCATCGACACCATGGAAGGCAACAAGAAATACCTTCCCGCGGTCATCGTCGTCAATAAGATCGACATGGTGGACGATCAAGCCCTTGACAGGCTCCAGAATAAGATCGGCGACTTCCTGCCGATCTCCGCGACGACAGGTCATAACATCGACAGGCTGAAAGAGCTTATCTTCCAGCGCCTCGGATTCATCCGCATCTATCTCAAGGAAGTGGGCAAGAGAGCCGATAGGAAAGAGCCTTTGATCATCCAAAGCCCGGCGACCATCCAGGACATCTGCCGAAAGCTCCACCACGATTTCGTCAAGAAATTCCGCTACGCCCGTGTCTGGGGCAAGTCAAGCAAGTTCCCTGGACAGCGCTTCAAGCTCCCCCATACCATGATAGACGAGGATGTTCTGGAGCTGCATATACGATAGCTTTATTAATCTTCATCTATTCCCTATTTTTATGGAGGCGGAACAATCTAATATTGGATATGTATTTCCTGCTGCGGCCATGTTAAATACTGATGAATCTTTTAGATTAGCTATTGATAAAGCCTTCCCTGAAACAGGTAAACTTGAAGAATGGCTCAAATCTGAACCAGACATGGGAGGACACCTAACACGGGCAGAAATTGACACTTGCGGAACATCTACACTACGATATGTGTGCACGACTGATGAAACAAATCCTGATGAACTCATAAAAAGACTCATTGATGCCGGTGTTTTCCCTAAAGCTCCGGGATCAACTCCTGTCGCGCAATCTGGTGACCCATACAGGTTGCGATACTGGGATACTGATAAAAAATACATAATTCTCCTCGAAGTTGAGCCGAGGAAGAGTTAATTCACATGCTTCTGTAGCGCATCATGTTTATTGAAAATCTCGCCTCGCGAGATTTTAGTGGGTTTAATACAAAGAAATGCTTTGCATTTCTTGAACAAGAAATCTTCGATTTCTTTGTTCCAAAAATTCGCGTTCAGAGCGAGGAGCGTAATACCACAGGCTTTAGCCCGTGGATAGCTCCGAGCAGCGAATTTTTGTTATTCAAAGAATAATCATGATTCGGCGTCAATAAACAAGAGTCTGTGAGTTAAAAAGTCATTATTAAACAACGATCCACAATACAAATCCATTCTCCTTCACCCATTCATCCGATAACTTTTTATTCTAAGCTTTACTCCCCCCGGCGTTATGGGGCCAGATAATTATGATTGGGCGAAAAATCCAGTTGTACGTGAAGCAATCTACGACGTATTTCCAGAAGTCTCGCGCTTAGAAGATTGGTTAGAGACTAATAAAGATAAAACCGGCGATCCGTGGGATTTAGCTGATTACGATCTCAATTCGCGGAATTGTGCAATATTTAATTATACTATGAGTACAGCTACTTCCAATTTTGCTGATTTGGAATTGAAATTACATGGAGCCGGAGTTTTTGAAGAACCTCTGATCACAATTCCAAAACCTTCATCTGATAAAGAAAGTCCAGCTGGAAAGCCTTTCCAACTGAGATATATAGCCTCAGATGGAGAATGTTCCATAACGCTGAATGTGACTCCTCGCATCCTAAAACTTGCTGTTGACTAATCTCTGAAGACTTTCATATGCCTTCATCGCGTGCGCATGATTGAGGATGAGCGTCAATTCAGTGAATGTGGAGACGATCTCAATGATGTTCACGTTCTCCCATGCCAATTCACGGAGGACGCGAAAAATGACATTCGGCGTGTGCAGGAATTTCTCATTGAATCGCAAAGACAACGAGACAAGATTTCTTTCCTCATTGATCATCTCTTCATGATCCAACATCTTCTTGAGCATGCCGAGGTGTTTTTCATTCGTGACAATGCTCACTTCCTCACTGCCATAGATTGCGTACAAGATGTCTCCTCGTGCGATGTCAATTGATGTCGTCAATTTCTCAAGTGATTTCAACAGGCTTGTCGTCTTCTGGAACGCGACTGCACAGACCTGGGTCTTCATGACGATCTCAGAAGAGAAATTGAAGCTTGACTTCTTCTGAGAAGACACGATCTCCTCAGCATGCCGGCGCAGCGCCATAACCACTGCCCCATGCATCACCTTCTTGCCCATCTCCTTTTCAACCTCGGCGTGGATGTCCTCAGCGAGGTTCCCATAGCTCACGATTCCCCTGCTCATGGCCTCATGGAGAAATGGCTTGTCAGCGACGTATTTCTTGACGATGTGGGATACGGTCGGCATGATTCCAATGTTTTCCATGCATTTATAAATTTAACGATTTTTTACAGTGGTAACAATTTGTTATCGGTAAAAATTCCGAAACTTTTTAAACGAATACCACTGAGGGCATGGAATGGGAGAGCCGACCATCAAGCCTGCATTCAAGGAACGCTATGAACAGCTTACAGATTGGGATGCATTCAAAGCGATCTCATTGACCTTTCTTAGGCGTTCAATAAGGGTCAACACGATCAAACGTCCTGTCGCTGAAATCAAGGAGCGCCTAGAAAAGAACTGGACACTGACCCAAGTTCCTTGGTGCAGGGAAGGCTTCTGGATGGAGTCTGACCGGAGAGACATCGGCAACACCCTCGAGCACGCCCTCGGCTACATCTATGTCCAGGAAGCTGCCTCCATGATTCCCCCCATTGTTCTCGATCCCCAGCCAGGAGAGATAAACCTTGACATGTGCGCTGCCCCCGGGAGCAAGGCAACCCAGATCGCGCAGTACATGAACAATGAGGGAACCTTGCTGATGAACGACTACACCGGCCTCAGATTGAAATCCCTCGGGATGAATGTCCAGCGCTGCGGCGTGATGGGCGCGGTCATCACAAGGCAATACGGCCATCAGTTCAGCAGGCTAGGCATGCAATTCGACAGGATCCTCGTCGACGCTCCCTGCTCCGGAACCGGCACGATCCGTAAATCCTTCAAGACCCTAAAGATATGGAATCCTACGATGATTCGAAGATTGGCTGCAACGCAGAAGAAGCTCGTCCTCAGCGCTTTCGACTGCCTCAAGGAGGGGGGAACGCTGGTCTATAGCACCTGCAGCCTCGAGCCAGAGGAGGATGAAGGCGTCGTGGATCATATCCTCAGCGAAAGAAAAGATGCCAAGATACAACCGATCACCTTGGACATCAAGCGCTCACCGCCAGTGACCTCTTTCGAGAAATATCACTATTCTGATGAAGTGAAGCACTGCCTCCGCATCTGGCCTCAAGATAATGACACCGAAGGGTTTTTTGTTGCGAAACTCATAAAGAAATGACCCTAATGCTTAAATATGGCTTCTCATTTCCCTTTCCTATGGTAAAAAGGTTTGCCCGTGATTACTACATTAATCCTTATGATAGGACGGATCCTCAGAAAAGTGAGAAAGCCGGCAAGAAGACACCTCCGTCATTCGTCTATCGGGCTATTGCTGATGATGATCTCCTCAGCGGCGTCGTGCGCATCAAATCCGGTTCTGACAGTGTTGAGGGGGTTTTCCTTCCATTCGTGTTGAGCGGGACTCAGATTCATCTCGGCAAAGACCATCAATTCTTCTATGGCAATCTTACCCTCTACGAAAAACTCTTTGCAGGACCCCCGAAACCTCTCGACTTTATGAGATTCTCAGACATCAGCTTTGATGCATTAAAAGAAGTATGCGGTTCCCCCCATTTCGAGATATCTGAAAGAGAGTATCAGCGGATTGGGAACATGCTCATAGCTCTTCCATCCATTGATCTCCCTGAAAAAAGGACAAGAGTCATTCAGGAGAATGTTACCTATCTCGAGGAACGCATCGGCACCCTTTTAGAACATGGGGAATGGAAGCAAGGTTATCCCCGGAGCGCTATTGAAATTGGAATCATGCCACGGGTTTTTTCTGATGAGGCAAAGACAAGAGATGCGTATTTCAGGAATCAGCTGAAAGGAACTCAACGTCAGTGGAAGCATGCTGAGGATACTGAAGTGAAGACATCCCTTCCGGACAATCTTCCTCC
>JBDRLS010000118.1:0-8374 GCA_043812875.1 Nanobdellota archaeon | reverse complement strand
AAGAAAAAATATGCGGTTTATCCCGCTGCAATCCTTGCTTGCACATCACCAGTGATGACGTGTACTGCATTGGTATCCACACTTGTATAAATGAAGCTTGGACCACTCTTGAATCTCTTACCTGCACCTAACATGTCAGGGCAATCAGCAGTGAGGACAACAGTTCCTCCATTGTCAATGAGCCATTCATCTGCTACTGTGTCCAAATCTACATCCGATGCAACAGCTGGAGTTCCATCAGACATGACTCCACTAATATCATTTAAAGTTGTAGTGCTACCCGAAACGTCACTACACCCATCTCCAGTTGGAAGGCTGATAGTCATAAGCTCATCAAAATAAATCGAATAACCTAGGCTGTTCTTAAGAACAACAGTCATTGTATGGAGACCTCCACCAGATCCATCATAAATAACACTCGCTTTCTCTATGCAGTCAGTCCCTGCTGCGAAGAAGCACTTCTCTGGTAGTAGGTTTGCCGGGTTTAGAACACCGAAATATGCTAGTGCGCCGATAGCCGCTAACACGACTAGAATTGCCCAGCCATAGGTCATGATGAATTCCATGGCTGCTTGACCTTTTTTCATTATAACTCACCTCTTCTTTTTCCCAATTTCATTATCATATATTAATATACGTTTCTTATGCACTCAACTACTATTTAAATGTTTCGAAGGGGGACGAGTATTGACCGTTTCTTTTTGTTTCGCACTGAATGGGCCATATCTTATGAATAACCTAACAAAAAAACAATAAGAGTTATATATTACTTTGTATGGGTAACCTATATGATACTAAAAAATGGCATCTATACACTTGAAACATTCGCAAAGGAGCGATCATTGACCAGACAATCCGCTCTTAACCTCCTCTCAAAGCTAAAAAAGGAAGGCCATGTCCAAGTAAGCGGCGGCGGCAGGCAAAAACGTCTCTATAAAGTGTCCTCACAAAGAAAAGCAAAGACGAATGGCTTCTATGATTTGGTGAATAAATATTCCCCAGAAAAGCTCCATCCTGCTTTCGAACATTACACCCATGGAAGGTACACTGTTGAACAAGCGATCATTGATGGCATAAAGATTGGGGACGCAAGAACCCTTGAGGCGACATTATATCTATTTAATCATGTGACCAATTGGAGAACGCTCTTTTGCATAGCGAAGAAGGAAAAGATAACCTACCAACTATGTGAACTCTATCAGGGAGCAAGAGAACAGACCCGGACAAGGCGCATGCCTAAGAGGTATAAAAAATGATTAACGTAGGGGATCAAGAACAACTCTTCAGCCTTATTGCAGATTACCTCACGACCGATGTAGAATGCATCTGCATAGGTGGCACAGCTATGATGTTCATGGGATCCAAAAACTTGACGAAAGACATCGACTTGGTTTTTCCCACAGTAGCATCACGGGCGGCCTTCATTGATGCAATAGAGGCATTAGGATACAAGCAAAGATCGATGCGTGGTGTCTATCATGATAAGCAACTTGTTATGAAAGGAAAACCAATGATGTACTCCCGAGGAGAGGAACGATTCGATTTGTTTGTGAAAACCGTATTGGGCATGCCTGTCTCAAAAGACAACATCCGCCAAAGACAGGATTTCATCGGAAAGAAAGAACTGATCGTCCTTGTCCCCTCCGAAGAACAGATACTCCTTATGAAATCAGTCACCAACCGTGAGAAAGATTTTGAGGATATGGAGTCATTGGTGAAAAACAAGCCATTATTTGATTGGGATTATGTTATTGACAAAGCGATCAAGCAGAGAAAACACCAGTCCTGGATATTACTTGACTTGGAAGAGAAGATGCAGCGCTTATCCAAGATTTGTATCATAAAAAAGGAGTTCTTCTCAAGGATCTACAAAGCCGAAGAAGCACAACCTTAGACAATGCTCGCAAGGAATATCCCCAATATCTTTGAGGCGATGAAATAGATGATCACTGTTCCGGCCATCATGGGGGGGATCATCTTGAATCCTTCCTTGACCGAGCCGTGGCGGATCGTGGCGACGATCACTGCTGAGAAGAAACTCGTGACCAGTAGCATGATGACGACGAACACCTGAAACTCGCTAGGGGCGATCATCGTGTCTGTGTTGAGGTTGGAGAGCATGTTCCCCATGCCTCCTCCACCAACGTTCTCATCAGGCAGGGAAATATTTGACATGATGCGCTGGATGACAATGAGCAGATTGAATGACAGCGCGAATAGGAACGGCGCTGCAGCGACTGTTGCAAACGAGATGAATATGACGTACGTGGTGACGTTTGCCGCCATCTCCTTCTTCATGGTCCGCAGCTCCTGGATGTTCATGGCGATCTTGTTCAAGAGATCCCCGATCTCTCCTCCTGCTTCGATGCCGGAGAGCAGCAGGTTGAAGGACCTCTCGACAGTCGGAGAATCGTACTTCTTCGAGAATTGCATCAGGGACTCCTGCAGATCCTTTCCAGACAAGGTCTCTTTCGCCACGAGTTCGATCTCATTGGCCAAGACACCGAATCGGGGGCGGACCGCATACCATAATGCCCTGTCGATCGGCATGCCTGCGCGTATATTTGCAGCAGTGAGCTGCAAGAAATCAGGCAGCACTTCCTCAATGGCGAGACGCCGTTGATAGATCTTGATGTCCATTGCTGTCTTGAAGATGATCATGAACGCGATCGAGAAGACGAGCATTGCTCCGACCCAATACGCGAAGGTGTACACGAACACCCCGAATAGCGCATACTGTGAAATGAAGGAAAATATCGAGAAGAATGGGTTGAAATAGACCAGCAGCGATAGGAAAAAGATCCCATAGAATATCATGCCGAACATGCGGAACGGCACATCATCCATGCCCACCTTCATCAAGTATGCGCCGAGCTTATGCCTGAACCTCTTGGGGATGAAGGCCTTCCCGATGCTCTCAAAACTGAACTGCTCTGATCTCATAGTTCCACCGGCGGCCTTGAGCTTTTGATGATGGCAAGGAACATGAACTGGACGAAACCGATGAGGAACACGGCGATGAGCAGCAATGGCAGGGTGACATCCAGCCCCATGAACGTCGCCATGATCATGAACATGGTCATTCCAAGGGAAGGAACAATGATGGCGATGATCATATAGAACATGGCCAGCGGATTCAGCTTTCTCCCGTATTCCTTGACCAAGATGTCCTGCTCCCGCGCAATCTGGTCCAGGACTGAATTCAGCGCGAGTGTGACATCAGAACCCGTACGAAGGGAGTTCAGCACTTGCCACATGACCTTTCGTAAGTCAGCAGAGGGCGTAAGCTCGACAGACTCATTGATCGCAACTTCAATATCCGTCCCGAGATCCACTTTATCGACGACATCCTGGAAATATCTCCCTACAGAAGGATAATTCTTGCCGATGTTCTTGAAGGCATCATAGATGGTCATCCCCGATTCCAATTCAATGATGAGGAACCGGCCGGCGAAGATGATCTCCTTGCTGATCCCCCTCTGCCGTTTCATGATGACTGAATCGGGATAGCGGAGCATATATACAAATAGGATCCCTACGAGGAAGAAGGGGATGAGCAGCATCACTGGAGTGAACGGGAGCTGCGCCACTTCTGTTATCATGGGAAAGACAAAAAGGGATAATCCCACGACTCCAAACACAGAGGTCTTGAATGTCCGCTTCACGAACACTTCTTCAGAATACGGCAGCCCTGCCTGGGCCAGCTTGAATTTCAGGTCTGGGATGGATTGCGCAATCCGCCGGAAGAACCAGGCCATCTCTCACCTCATGGGCTTGTTGCCCTTGACTAATTTCATGAACTTGTCGTAATTGACATAATACTGCGCCATGGCATGCCCGACATCATCTACGCTCTCGATATTCTGCTTGACGAGGTATTTGAGCACGTCTTCCTTCTCTGCCAGTATTTTGGCGATTTCTTGGTTTGTATATCCTGTGTACAGCCGCAGGGTATCCATCAATTCCTTTGACTGGTTTGTCTTCACGAGCGTGTCCTTATTCGGGTCGAACTGTAATATGGTCCGTTCCCCGCCCGTCTCCGTTATCTCAGCCATCTGGAATGTCCTCCTGAGTCCTGTCCTCCTATTACGGAACTGCACGACCATCATGGAAATCGCGGGCAGCATGACTTTTGGCACATCGATAGGGGGATTCGTCAGTCTGGTGATCGCCTCATGGGCATTGTTGGCGTGGAACGTGGCATAGACGCTGTGCCCTGTATGGATGGCTTCGAACAAAACCTCTGCCTCTCTCTGGCGGCGGACCTCTCCCACGACAATCCTATCCGGACGCTGTCGAAGGGAATTCACCAGGAGATCGAGCATCGATACCTCTCCCTTTCCTTCTGGATTCGGCTGACGGGTGGACATCGGTATCCAATGCAAAAAGCTCGGCAATTGAATTTCTCGCGTATCCTCAATGGAGATGATCCTCTGATTCGGTGGGAAGAAATTCGCCGCGACATTCAACATGGATGTCTTTCCTGAGGCAGTGCCCCCGCAGATGAGCATCGACAGCTCGTATTGGATGCCGAGCCACATCAATGCGGCCCCTCCCGAGGAGATGGTGTTCGTCTTGATGAATTTTGAGATGGTCCAAGGGTCGCGGGAAAACTTACGCATGGTCATCGTATTTCCCCGTGTGGAAATCGGCATCATGGTGGCATTTACCCGATCCCCCTCTTTCAGATGCGCATCAAGGAGCGGTGAAAGCACCGTGACCTGCCTCCCCACCTTCCGGGCAATCATGGTCGCATACTGTTTTGTCTGCTCCTCGTCTCGGATAGGGATGTTTGTCTTTAGCCAGCCGTGTTTTCGATGATAGACCCACACAGGCTCATCGGATGAGTTTATGGCGACCTCTTCAAGATTTTGGTCATCCATGAGGATCTCGACCTTTCCCATCCCTAGGCTGCGCTGGACGAGATAGGTGATCAAGAATCCCTTGGTCTTCTCATCAATATCCGGAAAATACCTGTTGACGAGCGTTGAGATCGCATCCTCGAACTTCTCTTCAATGTTCTCGCTCTTCTTCACCGCTGTGATGTCGATCATGCCAAGAGAGACCTGCCTGATGATCTCAGTCCTGATCTTTTCAAGGATGATCTCTGTTGTCCTGCTGATGCTCGCGATCGAGACTTCATACACCGGCACGTACTCAGTGCTTGTGCGGAAGATCCTCACCGTGATCGGGATTTCCTGTGAAGAGAACTCATAGCTGTCCAGTTGTTGGATGACATCATAATCTTCCTTCCTGGGAATCTTGATAGGTCTGGCTTCCTTTGGCTTTGCCTTCTCCGCTTCCTTGCTCCCAGCCGCTTCCTGCAGCTCTAGCTTGCGCCTCTTCAGCAAGGGGAGAGAGAATCGTGTCTTTGGAGCGTGCTCTGTATCCTTCTTTCTTAAGGAGAATTTTTTCAAGATGGCATTTGGTTTTGTCTCTTCTGTTTTTTTGGCACCTGCTTGTTCTTCCGGACGCGTTTCCGCTTTTTTTGGAAATTGGAACCTCTTGAAAGAGAATTTCGGCTTTTTGGGAGTGTCTTGTCCGGGCTCTGCCTGAGCTTGTGGCTTCTCATCCTTTGAAGCGCCTGCCTTCTTCAGGAGCCCGCCCATCGCAGCGAGGTGCTCGTGCGGCTCTTCCTTTGCCTCTTTTTTCTTGAACAGCTTCATTTGTTAAGATACCCAAAAGGGTAGTATGGACTATTATTTAAAATCTTGCGAGATTTTCAATTCAAAGAAATGCATGGCATTTCTTGAATAAAAAATCTTCGATTTTGTTCCAAACATCCGCGTTCAGAGCGTATTGCCATGGGCTTTAGCCCGTGGATACCTGTTCGGACTCAAAGTCCGGAAATCTCCGCTACCGAGCAGCGAATTTTTGTTATCTGACTTTCTTCATGACATCATCGATGATTTTCCTATCCCATCCGGAAGCCAAGAGTTTTGCCCTGATCTCCTTCTGCTCTTGGTTCTTGCCAAAGGATGAGCGGACATAATTCTCCAGGTCCTTGAGATTGTCTTCTTTGTCTCCTGCCATCAGATCACGAAGGCTTTCCAGCTCGCGCTGCAGGAATGATTTTTTCTTCTCGATGTGTTCAAGCTTGTCCTGCATGTCCTTGATATGCTGCTGCATGGTCCCGGTCTTCGCAGACACCTCAAAGGCGATCGCTTTCTTCACCAAGTCCTTCAGTTCATTCTCGAGCATGAGCTTGTCTTGGGTGATCTTCGCGATGAGCGTCTGGATGTCTCGTTTCTTCTCGAAAAAATCCTTGAATTTATTGTAAACATCCTCTCCCTTCCTGATGCGGGTGTCCATCTTATGGGAGCGGGTGGAAAGTTTCTCAAGGATCTTCTGGTGCGCCTCGATGATCTTTTCCTCGTGCTTCTTGCTCTCGGCGATGATGGATGGGAGGTTGGCCTTCTTTTCCTTGATCTCTTTCCCGATTTTATTGGATAACTTCTTGAGATTATCAATATGTTTTTCCTCGAGAATGACCTGCGCCTTGTCCTTCACGACCTGCTCATGGAATCCCCTCATCGATTCAGTGAGCTTTTGGAGGTTTTCCTCAAGTTTGCGTTCCTGTTCAGTGATGGTGACGATCTCCACCCGTTTGCCTTCCAATTTCTGGCTGCCCGCATCCACTTGGTCGAGGAGATCTTGATATTTCTTTTGCTCAGACAGGATCTGGTTGTTGATTTCCGCAATCTTGTCCTGGAACTCCTGCCTCTGCTTCATCATCTCTTGGTCAATGCCCTTCTTGAGGTCCTCATAATGCTTGAGTTCTTCAAGCTCTCCTCTGACACTTTCGATTTCCGTGCCGAGCTTGGTCTTGAGCTTATCGAACTGCTCCCTCATCTTGTCGAGGCCGGCCGTGCTTGCTTCGATGGAATTCATGGTCGAATCAACTTTCCTCACAAAGGCATCCTTCTGACCATGGAACTCTTTGCCCTTCTTCTTGATCTCTTTCTTGGTGAGCTTCTTTTCAGTCAAGTAAGGCGTGGTGAACGTATACTCCACGCTTATGATCCCTTCTTCTTCCAGGAAATTTGACCATTCTTCGATGACATTCTTGGAGACACCAAGCTCCTTAGCGGCATCGGTGAAAGAGATGCGGTGCTTTGCCTGGATCAAGTCGACAAGCCGATCCACCCCTGTCTGGATGAGAGAAGTACTGTTCATAGTCTTTTCCTCCAATTTTCTATTTAAATACTTTTCGATGGAATGGCCGCCTAGAAAACCGATAAGGTGATTCTTTTTGATCCGTTTAATCGGCAGATGACAAGGTGAGTGATCAGAAAAGCACACCGCCAGGATCAAAAAGAACCAGGTTTTCTACGCTGCCAAAAACGTGCAAAAGTTTTATAAATGTGCTGTGCCAGGCTTCGACGAGTGAATCCTAAGCCGATAACCAGGGGGTTGCTGTCCATTCTCGCCTGCCCGGACTGTAGAGGCAGTCTGGGTTATAATGACGTGAAGCATGCGCTATCATGCAGTACCTGCAGGATCAGCTTTAAAATAAAACAGGGAGTCCCTGTGCTACTCTCTAACAAGGATCGATCATAGGCCTTCACTGCCTAATCGCTTGAGTTGACTGAACGTAAGCTCCTCAACTTCCTGGACCTGCCTCTTTCGCTCCTCTGCCTTATCAACAAACGCCTTAAGGCTGGAATCATGCAGTAATATATCTTTTGACGATTTCCGCTTTCCCATGATGCCCTTTAGGGGTGGGAGGTATTAATATGTTGTTGAAAATCTGGCCTGGCGAGATTTCATGGGTTTATACAAAGAAGTGCAGCATTTCTTGTGCACAAAATCTCAGATTTGTGCCCCGCCCTCCAGGGAGAGACATACAAAAACCGTACAATACAAGAACACGTGCATGTTTTTGGCGCGCCAAAATGTTTCGCATGTCGCGTGTTTTCAATCCGCGGAAATCTCCGCTGCCGGGAAGCGAATTTTCGTTACTTCTCAGAATAATGCTAAAGAATAGACGCCGCGGCCCGGACAGCAGAAAAACGATGTTTTTCTGGGCTCGGGACAAGGTCCCTCGTTTGAATCGGGTTCCCGGTTCAAATTTACTTCTCAGAATAATGCTAAAGAATAGACGCCGCGGCCCGGATTTGAACCGGGATATCCATAAGGAAACTGGCTGTTTCGGACAAGAACCTTCGGAAATGAAGTTTGTCGTCCCTCAAGGCCAGCGCAGTACCAGATTGTGCCACCGCGGCAGGTGCGTTGTTGGAGAGAAAAGCGGGGTATAAAAGCTTTATTGTTCTCGGGCCGCGTAGAAAACCTGGTTCTTTTTGATCCTGGCGGTGTGCTTTTCTGATCACTCACCTTATCATCTGCCGCTTAAACGGATCAAAAAGAATTTCAC
>JBDRLS010000117.1:0-27670 GCA_043812875.1 Nanobdellota archaeon | reverse complement strand
GCTTGAACATGATGGCGCTGCCGGGCGAACCATTCTTTAAGACAGAATTACGCAACACTGAGTTGTTTCCTCCGTTGAATGTCACGCCACTGGTCGAAAAATTCATGGCAGTTATATTTTCAACAGTGATATTCTTTCCTGAGATTTGCACACCGGTTCCCATACCGACAATGGTGCTGTTCGCCACGAGAATAGCCCGGCCGCCAACTGATATGCCTATTCCTTGGAAAAGGCTTTCAGTGCTCGTTATGTTGGTGATGATGATATTCTCCGAGTCTTCGATGGTGACCCCATAGGGTTTGTTATTGCTGCTAACACTGAGATCGAAGAAGCGGTTGCTCTTCACTATAGAATTATTGGTCCTTAAAAGATAGATTGCGTGAGCATAAGCCCCTTGTGCATCTGTGCCGAGATAAGAAAACCGGTTCCCCTCGATAAGATGATACGCTGAACTCTCAAAATACATTCCAAACGATTCCCCTGTCAACTTCGTTCCATTAATTTGATGGACAAAATTACCCCTGACCGTGGCATTAAAACCGTCAACATGGATTCCGATGGAAGGGGAGGAGGCATTGTTATACCAAGAGAGTTCATTATTTGTGATATTTGCATCATTCCCGGAAATACGGATGCCCTTTAGTCCATGGAGCGTCCCATTGAAAAAGGAATCGGTAATGTTGGTGAAATTAGCGTAAGACCACACTTGATACACGCGGAAGAACGATGAGTTCTCGATCTCAAGAGCGCCGAGGGCATACAATGCGGTCAATGGATCCGATACGCTTTTTGATCCCACATCCCAGAGATGGCTCCGGTTGATATAGAGATGGCTTTTCTCCTCAGTGATGAAGGTATAGGCGACGCGCTCGTTGACGGAAGAGATGTTCGTCGGGCCAAGCCAAAATTGATCAACTTCATGAAACACCAAACTCTGTTTTTCTAGTAGATGTAATGTGCCTCCTGTTTTTATGAGAATGCCCTTAGTGACATCTGAGGTCGCGTTGACTCGGAGGGTGACGTTCTGCAGAACGAGATGGCCGTTGCTGTTGACCGTGAGATTGGACTCAAGGTTGATAACTTGGCTTAGGACAGTACATCCGGTGGTCACGGTCCAGTTCTTTTCCCAGCCCTCATAGATGCAGGGATTATCAAGGGTAATGTTCCTGCGCTCCGTGGTGTTCCTCTGGCCTTTGTCGTCCTCGGCAGTGACATTATAGTAGTAGAGATCATTGTCATCCAAGCCAGTGAAATTATATTCTGTGATGCCGACAGCCGTCGCTGCCTGGGCAATGAGGTCATCAGATTGGTTATACAAGTAGAAGGTGAGATTGTAATCCGTGTCGTCGAAGACAGAGACGTTGATATAGACCCATGATCGGTTGTTGAACAATGTGTTGTTGTCCTCAGTGCCGGGGATATAGGTTATAGAGGGATTGTGGGTGTCGTTGACTGAGGAGATGGAGTAGTTCTCGGGGATCAAACGCAAGGTGTTGTTGTTATACGCTTCACATATCCAATTATACTCTCCGGGGGAGACATTCACCTCGAAGGAGACATTAGATTGGCGGTATGCTGATCCTCGGTTGTAAAGTGCCAGCACCTCATCTGAGGGTAAAGAATAATTGAAGAAGGCAACCTCGTCGATGACGCCGTCGAAATAATAGTGGACTCCTGAGTCCTGCATATAGCCTAACTCTAATGAGGGCGATGCTGACAAGCCCGCGATATTAGCTTCCTCTGCTGGACTGTATGCACTGGTCGCGTTAAACTTCCCATTGACATATACAGCGCTGTCTGTCGTGTTCCACATCCAGACTACATGCAACCAAGTGTTTGCTGGTGAGGTGAGTGTGTTTGTTGTCACAATTGACCGCGCTGCTCCAGGCCCATCATCAAAGTCGCATTCAATAGTACCCGAGTAAGAATAACAATACAGGAATACCGAACTGTTGGGAAGGATCTGAATGATGCCCGGATTTAGGTTAGGTTCTTCATCCCATTCATAATCCGGCTTCAGCCAGAAGGAGAGGGTCATGTTATTCCAGTTCCAGCCTGCAGGAATGGCATATGATAGGTTTTGATTGGGAATGGTGGAATGATTTATGTGCACCCCCTGCAGCATCTTCCCCCGCTGATAGGTGAGGTTCCTACCCGCTAATGTCGAAGTCCCCATGACATCATCAGTTATGCCATTGAAATGCGCCAAGAATGCAATATGAGTCTCATTATAATCCAGCTCGTGGGGATTCTTCGTCTGGTTGATCTGCCATGTCTTGGAGAAGTTTGCCCAGAGAGAGACATTCTGGACATCAAAATCATCAGTGACATTGCACCAGAATATCAGAGTGCCGTTCGCTTTGTTGCTTGCATTCTTCGGCGTGTAATTGATGTAAAGAGGGGGAGCGGTGAGATAGTAATACCGAGACAACGTGAAATTCAGGTTCCCAAGCTTGTCTTTAACTGTAACATTGATGACATAGGTCATATTGGCCGTATGCAAATCTGTGAAATTATACTGCCTGCTTCCGTTGGTGAAAGAAAGGTTGTTGTGCAGCTCCAGCTGGCCTGAAGCAGAAGACAGATTGTACAAGGCAAAGGTTAGGTTCACCTCGTCATCGTCATAGACACTCACATTCACATAGATCCAATTTTGAGTGAGATAGCTGAATCCCGCTTCATGAGGCTCTGCATTCGCACCCCAATCAATCGCGGGTATGACAGTGCCGAAAGAGGCATTGGTACTGACCAGGTAGACTTCGTCTGTGTTCAATGAGTGATGGGGAAGAATCTTTGTTGGTGGCAGGTAAATTGATGAAGAGCCTTTTTGTTTCAGGCGTTCTGTGGGGTATGACTCAGTCGTCTTCCCATCCAAGTTCTTCAGCAGAATGTCATTGATCGCTGCATCATTCTCCGGAACAGAAAGCCAGGACTTGTATGATGGTTGATTATAGGGAGGTTCATCTGACCACTTTTTCGTTTCCTTGAAATACTTGTAATAGCCTTTGACGACAAAATAGAGTGTGCGTTCATAGCGCGGGTCTTTTTCAGGAAGCTCCTCGAAGACGAGTCGTATTCGTTCTCTCGACGTTAGATTGTATGTTATGTTATCAGGATATTGCAATTCATCAAAGCCGTCTGATGCATTAACGAGTGAAAGGTTATAGGCCCTCATCAATGGGAGGGAGCTGTTAGAATAATTTTGGAGGAGCCTTTCTTCCCCCTCAAGTTGAAGGTAATCGATGTAATCAATCTCATAGGGAAGCTCGAGGAGCTCGAAGATATTTGTCTCGTGTTCGAGCTTGATGTATGCATAGCCATCATTCTCCTTCCATTCCCTGAGATCGACTAATCCTGAATCCTTGTCCCCCTTCTCATTATAGACCCCGAAGAGCAGCCACTCGAATTCTTTTTGGCCGTCGACTTCAGAGAAGAGGAACGCGCAGAGCTTGTTGTGGACGAGCACGCCGTCTGCAAAATAGTTGTTGTTATGGCAATCAGTACTGCCTGGCTGCAAGACCTGGACAAGGTTATAGGTCATCTCTTCATCGGGGTTGTCCAGGCGGATGGAGGAAATCGCGATCCAGTTGCCATCCTTGTCCATGATGTGATGGCCTTCTTTGAGCGCTGCGGGCAGCCAGCCGTGACGCTCTTGCGTCAATGGAGGGTCTATCGCAGCCCAACCTAATTCCTTGGTGTAGAAGGGATGCTCTTGGGTGACTCGTGTCTTCTCATTGATGATGTAGATGTTCTCATGCAATCCTTCCCAGGTAGCGGTCACTTCTGCAGGAACTGCGCGGTGTTCATTAAAGTTCCAGGAAAGCACCAGGTCTCCTTCCTTGATATCTTGGATATGCTTGGTGGTGCCATCAGCAAGAGTTATAGAAGTGTCCTCAGCAAAACAGCCTGCGTAATGCTCGTGCATTGCCAAAAATGCCATCTGGCCTGAGCTATTGATATAATCACCGATGCCGGTCAAATCAAAGGAGAGGTTGCCATCTGCTGCAGAGGTGAAGGTATTCGATGCCCTCGTCTCCCATATGCCTAAGCGATAATTCCATACCCCTATGGAAGTTCCGTAACCGGGATCAGAGCCAGCAGTAAATCCATATCCCTGCCAATAGAACCTCACTGCTGAGGTGTTATCAGTCAGGTTAAAGATGAAGATCTGGGATTCCTTAAGAGCATCTGTATCAGCGCCAGAAGTTACCCACCTCGTGTCTTCATCCGTAACAATATTTTCATAATCAGTTGAGGTTGCTAAGCTTGTACAATCAACAGAGCTGACTGGTTTTGTGTTTACATTAAGTTTCTCGCACGCCCACAGCAAGTCCCCGCTGTCATGATACCTGTCCTGACGGTCGCCCACACCGACCTTGATGATCATGTCCTCGCTTATGCTGTTGAAGAGCTTGTTGTTGCATTTGACATAGGATATATTGAAGTCGCCGTTTGAGAGGGAAGAGAGCGGCAGGGTGTGGTTGAGGTCATTGCCTGAAGCCATTGCATTCATGTTTGCCCAAGGGGTGCCTGGTTCGGGGGAATAGCGGCAGGTTGAGTTAATGTAGGTGTAGACCGTGACATCAAAAGAAGTTGTCTCATTCAGCACGAGTTTCGGGCTGTAATCATAGAGGCTGTTCAGGATAGGGTAGATATAGAGTTTTCCCGCATCCCTCACGCCGGCGTCTGCATAGCCAGCACTGACGAGGGCGTCATCAACGCCATCAGCATTGAAATCATACACACCCAGCCCATATCCAAATCTGTCAACAATGGCACTATCTGGATCGAGGAGGGTTATGTTTGCAAAGGACTCATTGGCCATGCCCTTTGCCGGCGCGCCAAAATAGATGTATGCCTTGCCAGAGTCTGCAACAGCGCCGTTTCCATATTGCATGCCGATGAGCGCGTCATCATAGCCGTCATTGTTGAAGTCGCCAGCAGCCACGCTATTCCCAAAGTGGTCTCCATTGATATTGTCAGGGGACCACATCGAGACATTATAGAATGTTTCATTAGCCATGTAATCTGCACCGCCAAAGAAGATGAATGCCATCCCTTCATCGGAATCGCCGACATCTGCTAGGTATGCCCCTAAAAGGGCATCATCATAGGTGTCTCCATTGAAATCGCCAACGGCAACGCTATAACCGAAAGAATCAGTTGCCGTATCCTTTGGATCCCAAAGCGTGACATTATATCTTGAGCCATTGACCATGTCCCATTTTGAACCATAATAGACATATGCTTTGCCTTTATCATTGTCCCCGCCTAGGTATGCGGTGATGACCACATCGTCATAGCTGTCTCCATTGAAATTGCCTGTTGCCAAGAAAGCACCAAATACAGCGCCGCTCTCATTTCCAGGATTGTAGAAGGAGATGTTTGCCCTGGTCTGATTGGGCATGATGTTCCCTCCATAATAGATGTGCGCCGCGCCAGTATTTCCAATAGAGCCACTTTCTGCAAGATATGCTCCGACCACTATATCATCCCAGAAATCACCATTGAAATTTCCTGTTGCCACGACGCTAAAAGCATCTCCAGCAACAGCCTGAGGATCCCATAGAGAATTGTTCACGGTTGTTCCATTAGGCATGCCTGGGCCGCCGTAGATGATGAACACTGCCCCTCCGCCAGCGACTCCATTCGCATCACAAGCCCTACAGCCAATGATTGCGTCATCAAAGCCGTCATTATTGATATCTCCGGCAGCAACAGAACTGCCAAAGAAGTCATTCGCATTCGGCTCAGGATTCTTGAAGATCTTATCAGGACCTCTGCCAGAGAGGAATGTGCCGGAGGCATTGCCGAAGTACAGGTATGCCTTGCCCACACTTCCTGTCGCCCCTTCGTTTGCCATGCGCACTCCAACTAGAAGATCACTAAAACCGTCGCCATTGAAATCGCCTGTGGCAGATACTTCACCAAAAGAATCACTTTTTCTTCCATCGATATCATACAACACGAATGCATTTGAGACGTTGATCAAGTCCGTGCCGAAGGCAAAGTTATGGGCATAGGCTATCTGCCCGCCGAACTGGAACATGAGGTGATGCTTCCCCTCTGAGTTGACTCTTGATATCTCTGATGAGGTGTGGTTGCAGAAGTAGTCTTCGACGAATACAGAGCTCTGTGTCCATTCGGTTTCAATTGAAGTGTTGCCGCAGCGCAGCTCGAGGAAGCGCAGGTCCATGCTGTCGTTGTCTATGGACCATTGTGTGCCATTGACTGCGGAGATCGTAAGGTTGGCCATGCCGGTCGTGTTGAAACGCACAGTCCAGTTCTTGCCGACCATCGGATAGGACTGCGGATTGAGGATGGTGATCTCCAGCTCATAGGTCTCGTTGGAGAGATGGGGAACGATCCATTCAGCGTAATCCACATTGCCGTCGCCATTGGTGTCATTCAGGGTGATGTTTGTCGGTATCTTGGTGTCATTCACAAGATGGTAGAGATGGACTGATTCAGGCGTTGTCTCGGGAAATGTTATTGAGGCGCGGACATTTTGGTAGTGGAACGGAGAAGCAATAGTAAGCTCTTTATGATAGGGATTAAAGATCTGTTCATGCGTTTCAGGCTCTGGAGTCTCAAAGATGATCTCTAGTTCCTCTGGAGGATAATGGACAATGATCTCTTGGAAGGAATCAAAACCTAAATTCTCGAAGAGCGGGTCTGCGGAAATGTTGAATACAGGCAGGGGTTCTGGAGTTATCGCAAATCCAGTAATCCTGCTGAAGGTCTTTTTTAGCTGCTGCCAAAGAGAGGGAGATCCTGTAATGACTGCACCTGTGATGAGATTCCTCCTGGAATCAGGATCTTGTTTCAGAGCACCCATCTTTTCTTGAAGCTCGGACAGGGTCTTCTCACCGGTCTTGGTAAGGATGGTGATAGACTCATCCCCAAGTGTTGTATTTCCTGCCTTAATGGTCAGATTTCCCAAGTTATCAGGAACGAGGATGGATATGTTCGGCAGACCTGGTTTGATATCAACTGATTTAATCCAGACAACGGGTTCTCCTGTCTTTATTGGTTCTTGGGTGATGATCTCTTCAGAGATGAATTCCATGATCTCCAGGATAAGGTGCTCTTCAAGTGGAGCAGAGATTGAGGGAGAGGTACAATGTATGGTGTAAAGGTATTCCCCAATAGGTTCAATGAAAAATGAAGTTTTGTGCAAGGGAGGGACAAAGGTGAAGGGGGTGTCCTCACCATCATATATATAGTCGCATGTGCCGTCGAGGAGGGGACCCCAGGTCGAGGTATTGGTCATATTTATGGAGATGTTGATTGTCTCATTCTGGTAATAAGGAGGAGCTGGTATCGTGAGGAACATGAGCGCCTCTTGGTGGCGGGCAGTATAGGCGGCAAAGATGTTGTCCTCAAAGGAGAGCATGCCATCTTCATGGGTAAAGGAAATATCTGTTTCTTGCCAGGTGTCGCAGGAACCTGTGCTGATGTCGAAATTGCGACAGCCGAGTATGGCATCGACATATTGATCAGTCGGGATGGTGATGGCACGGACAGCCTCTGCGTGGAGTGAAATGATTGGGGTTGCGGCAAGCCAGCTGCCATAGACAGGTCCTGTTGGGCGAGATTGATAGAACTGCCCTAAAGAAGAAAGGTCAGATATATTTCTCAGGAGGATTGTTGCAGGACCGAGTTCAAGCCAGAGATCATAACTGCTTGTGGAGATGTTGGTGATGTTGATGAAGAATGCGTCTCCTGCAAATTCGAGGTTGAGCTCTGCGAGGATAGCCTCAGGATCAAAGCTTGGCGGAGGGGGGGAGAGAACCGCATATTCTAAAAAGTTGAGATTCAAAATGGCATTGATGACCTCGATTGAGAGGGTGATAGTCTCATCGGGGGCAGTGATGAGACAGCTCTCCTCGCACGCCGATTGGAAGGGGGTTTGAGGAGGGGGATCGATGAACGTTGCATTGAGATATTGCCAAGAAGAGTTCTTAACTTCATTTCCCTTGAGATGGAAGACTTGCGCGCCGACGGTTGTATGCCTTGTGGCCCCGTGCCGTCCTATGAAGCTGTTATATGGCGTGTCCCAATCCGGCGCCGAGGGTTCAAAGCCAAGATATTCACAGCATTTCTTATTGCCGTTGCAGAGAAAGCTTGTTGTGTCGTCATCGTTGGAGATGATCTGCCACCGAGTGCATGCAGGGTTGCCAGCATTTTCATCTTGGCCATGTGCATTACCCGGAACCTCGCTTGAAAGATTGAAGCGGGTATTTGCGACAGTGAAGTCGATAATACCATTGATTGTTTCAATGCCGTCATCATCTGGATCCCACGGGGGAGTGGGATTATACTGAAGCCAGATGGTGATGAGAGATGGAGGTGCCGGCCCAGGCGTGGGGGTAGAAGAAAAGGAACCGGCAGCCTCCCAAGAAGCATTTCCTGTCGTGTTGATGACCAACCAGCGTTGGTTGTCGTCTATGAGATGAATGGTCGCGCTTCCTGGGCCGATGAGCATTCCAGTCGCGCGTAGTGAAAGAGGTCTTCCCGCCAGGGTCAGGGTGTAGTTCTGCGACTCGTTGATCAGCAATGAAAGAGGATGAACTTGGGTGATCTGATCTTCTGCAATGACCATGCCAGTTATCCTGTTGCTGCTCAAAGGAAATGCCATGAGCACGGCTATGATGCTGAAGAGAAGCAGTGCGATTATTGTCAGCTGGATCCCTTGACGGCGGTGATGGGGAGAGGTCATTTCTTTTCCCCCCGCTTTTGTTTCGCACGACGATAGACTGTCCAGATCGTACGATCATCCCTGTTGAGCAGTTCTGCAATCTCATGATAGGTTAACCCCTGAACATCCTTGAGGTATTCCACAATGGATTCGAGGACCTTGACGGTGCGGTCTCTCAAAATGGCCAATGGAATAGATGAAACTCGCCATGGCGACTGTGTTGACCCTTTCTTACTTTTCATTCCGATTACTGTTGTTTATGACAAGTTTCGCGCCTGGTATTACCTACAATGTAAGTGGTTATATAAAAAGTTTTCTTTTTTTACTTACAATGTCAGAATGATTAATAAACAGATTCATTTAGAAATACTTACATTGTAAGTATCCTTTTCCGACCATTCCATGACCACAACTTATAAAAAGATGCCTGCAATTGCAGGAGCATGCCTCGGCTCAAGCTTCCAAAAGCGAGAATGATGACTGCTCCCGCTTCGCTCTTCAGGAGATTCGTCGCCTTTCTTGCTGATCTGGTCATCATCGACTTCTTCATCATCGGGCCGTTCAGGGGCTATCTCACCGGCATCGTGCCTGAGAGTTCAATCGGAGCCATTGCGAGGTTCCTCAGCGAAAACCCGGGAATCATGAACCAGCTTGTGATTGTCTTGAGCATCATCAGCGCGTTGAGCATTGCCTATTTTGCGATCCTTGAGTTCAAGCTCGGACAGACCCTGGGCAAGATACTGATGAATATAACAGTGGTAAGCGATAAGAAAAAGCTAAGCTTGTGGCAATGCATCCTGAGAAATGTCTTCCTGACGCCGATCTTCCCTTTCGTGCTCCTCTGGGTCATTGAACCCGTCTTCCTGATCTTCTGGCGCAGAAGATTATTGGAGATATTGAGCAGGACGAGGACAGTGCAGAGCGTCGTGGTGGGATAACATGAAAAACGAGCAGAATAGGTGGGGAACCGTGTTCATCACGGTCGCCGTAATAGGCATCATTAGTAGTCTTTCCTCGCTGTTCATCGGGGGGACAGGAAGCTCATTCGGGGGAGGCAATGTTGCCCTTATCCCACTAAAAGGAGTCATTCTTTCTGAGACGAGCGGCAGCTTATTTAGTGGTGGAGAAGTTGGTGCTGATACGATTGTCGGGTTCATCGACCATGCTGCCAAGGACCCTAGCATCAAGGCGATCATCATTGATATCAACTCCCCGGGAGGAAGCCCGGTCGCCACAGATGATATCGCGAACGCCGTGAAGCGGGCGAATAAGACTACTGTTGCGCTCATCCATGAAGTAGGTGCTTCAGGAGCGTACTGGGTCGCTTCTTCCACTGATCATATCGTCGCGAACCGCATGAGCGCTGTCGGCAGCATCGGAGTCATCTCGAGCTATGTCGATTTCGCGGGATTCATGGACAAATATGGGCTCACGTATAACCGCCTTGTCTCAGGAAAATATAAGGATACAGGAATCCCATTCAGGAACCTCACGCTGACTGAGGAAATATTGATTCAACAGCGACTTGATTTGATCCATGATATCTTCATGGAGGAAGTGGCCGCGAATAGGGAGATGGACAAAGAAGCGGTAAGGGAGCTTGCCACTGGAGAGGTGTATCTCGGCGTCGAGGCCATCGCCAATGGTTTGATAGATGAGCTTGGCGGGCAGGAAGAAGCCATCGCCTACCTTGAGCAGGAACTCAACACCACGGTCTCTATTGTTGAATATCATGTCGATAGCTCGCTCTTGGATAAGATTTCAAGCCTTATGGGGGAGCAGAACTTCCGCATCGGTCAAGGCATTGGATCAGGCATCATCCGGGATCAGATGCTGTTCCGCACCTAAAGTTTTTTATAGTCTGTCCTGCGATTTGCTTTGATGCGCAAGATTTCAGATTCTGTCCGCAACACGGTATTCCTTGCCTTTTCCTTAGTGATGGTCACGACGCTGATGATGATGCTTCTCGGGAAGAGTTATGACGGCTTTGCACAATGCCTCAACAGCAAAGAGGTGACCATGTATGGGGTGCCTGACTCTGAGGATTGTGAGCTGCAAAAAGAGAAGTTCGGCTCTTCCTTCAAATACATCAATTATGTCGACTGCCGGAAACACGGCCTTGATTGCAAGGAAGTGAATGAGTTCCCGACATGGGAATTCAAGGATGGAGGGAGAACATATGGGGTGCATGAGCTCTCGAGGCTTGCGGAACTCAGCGGGTGCAAGATCTAGAATGATTCTTCAATCATGTCCTGCGCTGACTTCGGCTTGATCATTGCGCCTTCCTTGCTGCAATATGGGCATCTATTGGGCGCCTTGTCCTTGTTCATCTTGTATTTGCATACGGTGCATTGGAAGAGGGTCATGACTATTCGAAATAAAGGGTAGTATAAATAAGTATTGAAGCAGGTTATCCCATGATGGAAGAGTGGTTTTTCCTACTTCCCTGTTCGCTGGTGAGCCCGAAGACTGGGTCTTAGCTTCTCTGCCCCTAAACCTTTATGGGTCAGGATTCCTCGGCTGCGCTTTCCGGCTGCGGTCAATCCGCGGTGGACCCTGTTCCTGTGCGCAGGCCTGGTGATCCAGTTCATGGTCTTGTCCTTCTTGATTGTTGGCTGCTGCTTATCCACCATGATGATCTCATACCAGTAATGCAGGCCGTCTCTCCCCACTTCATAGCTGTTGAGGACCTCGCAGTTCGGGTATTTCCTTGCTGCGCGCTCTTCCGCAACCCATTGATATGACTTTCCTAGAGTCAGTCTTTGATGAAAGTGTTTAGGTCTGCGTCCTGCTCGTATGGTTGGGCGCATCCTGCCTCCCCTGCTGATTCGATGCCTGACGACAAAGATGCCTTGCTTGGCTTTATACCCTAAAGAACGCGCCCTGTCCAATCGTGTTGGACGGTCGATACGCCATGTTACTGGGTCTTGACGCCAATCAATCAATCGCTTTTTCTGTTCAGAAGTGTTTGGCTGTTTCCAAGCCTCCCGCAGATATTTGTAAAGTCCCATATTCATTGCCTCCATTATTATACTTTCCCTCTACATTTTTAGAGGTCGGCGGATTCAGGGAAGCACCCCCACATCTCCACTATAATAATATAGGTAGGGGTCAAAGGTTGGTTTATAAAGGTTTTGGTTGGTTACGAAGGAATTTTCGGCAATGATATCCATTTCACTGGACATTCTGGCTTAAAGCTTATAAAGAAGAGAAATATCCATATGATTATGGTTGATAACAATAAACTTGTTGTATTTCAAGACAAGAAAATCAGAAGAATCTGGTATGATGAAGAGTGGTATTTTTCTGTAGTTGATGTTGTTGAGGTGTTAACAGATAGTCCTACACCTAGACAGTATTGGGGGAAAGTAAAAGAGAGAGAATTTGATGCTCTTGAAGTGTCCCCACTTTGGGTACAGTTGAAATTAATTGCGCCAGATGGAAAATTACGACACACTGATTGCTCGAATACAAAAAACATGTTCAGGATCATCCAATCAATTCCCTCTAAGAAGGCAGAACCGTTTAAACAATGGCTAGCACAGGTGGGATATGAAAGAATTGAAGAGATTGAGAATCCTGAGCTGGGTCAAGATAGGATCAAGAAATATTATGAGCTAAAAGGATATCCCGAAGAGTGGATTGACAAAAGGCTTCGTGGAATTGCGATACGGCAGGATCTCGCAGATGAATGGAAGAATAGAGAGATCAGGACACAAAAGGAGTTTTCGATACTGACTAATGAGATCAGCAAAGCCACATCCGGCAAGACTGTCGGTGAATATAAAGAATTCAAGCAATTGCAGAAGAAAAACCAAAACTTGAGAGATCATATGACTGATTGGGAGCTCATTCTTACGATGGTTGGGGAGAAGGCGACTTCAGATATTACTGTGGAGAGAGATTCTCAAGGTTTTGAAGAATGCAAGGAATCTGCCAATAAAGGGGGAAATATTGCGAAGAGAACAAGGGAGGATCTGGAAAAGAATATCGGGAAATCGCTGGTTTCTAAGGAGAATTACTTGCCTGGGAAGAAAAAACTGAGTTCAACGAAGTGATTATCACTTTTTTTACTGGAATATATAAACCTATTACCGAAAAATATATAAATATTATAGATATTATGGATTCTATGGCAACCACAATATCCATATCAATCGATTTAAAGGAGAAATTGAGGAATCTTGGCAAGGCAGGAGACTCGTATGAAGACGTTATTGGCAGAATGTATGAGTTAACTCGGAAGAACATGTTGATGAGTTTTCTCCATGACACAACTGATGCCGTTCCCATTGATGAAGCAATTAAGGAAGCAAGAAAAAAATGGCCAAAGTCTTCATAACTCCCTCTTTGAAGGAGGAGGTCTTAAAGAAGTTTAAGGCAGTGTCTGAACGGATTTTTCTCATTATGAAATCTCTGGAGCAGAATCCGCATCGAGGAAAAGCGCTTGGGCATGTTGCCGAGATCGTGATTAAGGAACTCAAGTTTGAGAAATATCGGTTTTACTTCATCACCGATGGGAGGATCCTTAAGTTCGGCACAGAAGATGAACTTGCCAGCCTCCTCATTAGATTCATTCGAATGTCTGAGAAAAAGAACCAGCAGAAGACGATTGCTGAGATTAAGAATATTTTGAAATCGTTTGGGTTTGACGGTTTCTGAGTTCGCATTATACTTCAGGCCGGGTCACAATTCGAGGTTGTGTATCCTACTAGCCATGTTTCGACTGGAGAGAAGGCCTATTTAGCCTTGATTCGTCAATAATCATGCCTGAAAATTGAGTGTGGGACAGCCTGACTTAGAAAGGGAACTGAATATTCCTAATATGTCTAATGTTCTATTTAACAAACTATATAACGCATCAATTGTTATTAAGATTAATGGAATATCACTTGCTACTCCTATTCCTTTTTCTTCCTTCATTTACAATTGCTGCCCCCCCCCCCCGGCCCCACCCTTTTAACTATTAATGAAAATGAAAAAACATGTGGTGAATTTCAGAAACACAGCGGGACATATCGTACACTTCCCCCTGGTTACGAACAACTCTCTCCAGAATACATTTTTCACGAAGAAAGAAATTATTCCGACACTGAAATCTATGAATGGGATGGAAATAGATGCGAAATTCAAGTAACTGTTATTCATCCTGAATATCCAAATGAGAGCAGCTTTACCCTTCGTGATATTGAAGGCTGTTGTGTTTCAAATAATATACTTATGTTGGAAATCTGAATGAAATTTCCCGTCCAGAAGCATCTCCTCGCGATAAAATTTTCTCTAAAAGTCTCATGATAAGTTTTTTTATATATGTCTTTGTTATGCTTATTGTCATACTATATTTTAAGAGAAAAAAATGAAGAAATTTTCGTAGAATAAGTTCCCCTTCGACGTATAATACGGACTCGAATGCTTGATTTCTTATTGATGACTTCAAGGAGAAGTTCGTGATTTCCGGGCTTTTTGTGACCGAAAACTATATAAACTAGAGTTGACAGATGTAAAGAATAATGGACATCTACTCTATAAAATGGACGAAATTGCAGGCGAGCATGTTTTCATTTTTGAGTTTGCATGCCAGGGAGAGCTTCAGCCAACGTGATATCGCGAAGGCGCTTAAGGTGTCGCCGACAGCCGTGGGGAAGGCGCTTTCTGCATTGGTCAAGGAGGAAGTTGTTCATGTTGAAAAGGTCAAGAATGTGCATTTTGTTTCCCTCAATGTTGAAAATGAAAGAGTGAAGGGCTTGAAAAGGGCGGAGAATCTGCACATGATCTATGCATCCGGGCTGTATGAGTACCTGCATCATGCGCTGGCGAGGGGGACGACAATACTCTTTGGGGAGTTTTCTCAGGGGGAAGATACGATTGAAAGCCCGATTGAGATTGCGGTGGTGGGGAGAAAGGAACAGCGTCTTGATATCGGCCAGTATGAGAAGAGGATCCATAAGAAAATCGATGTGGTGTTTTTCTCGTCGTGGAATGAGATCAGGGGGGAAAAACGGCATGGGATCGTGAATGGGATCGTGCTGCAGGGAAGTGTTGTTGTTTGATTATTTTCGCAAACTATATATACTGACGACGCTTCAGGTTGAAAATGCTCCGAGAAGCTGAAATTCTTGACAAGGAAAACATGGAAGCAGTCATTGCTAACTTCTTCAAGCAGTGCCATGATGCAACCAAGCTCGGCAGCAAGATCGTCCTCAAAGGAAAGCCTGAGGCCATTGTCATAGCAGGCATGGCGGCTCTGCAATAGTAGGGGATCTCTTACGGAATTATCTGCCTGAGCTGCCTATCTTCGTGGTGAGGGACTATGCACTACCAGCGTGGCTGCCGAAGAAGACATTGGTGTTCTCTAGCTCATATTCGGGAAATACTGAAGAAACCCTGTCCATGTTCCAGGACGCGCATAAGAAAGGATTTACCATCATTTCATTGAGCTCAGGGGGGAAACTCCAGAGGATGGCGATGGCGAAAAGCCTGCCTCATGTCGAGCTCCCTCCTGGATTCAGCCCCAGATTGACGACCGGCTTCATGCTCATCCCCCTCATAAAGATATTACAGCAATCGGGCATCATCTCAAACAGGGATGCCCACTTGAGCAAGGCCATCAAGAGCCTGCAAAACCCGAAGCATAGACGTGTCGGCGAGGAGCTCTCAAAGAGGCTCGTCGAGAAATTGCCCATCATCTATGCCTCAGAACGCTTTCGCAGCGTCTCCATGAAATGGAAGACGGACATCAATGAGACCGCAAAAACGCATGCCTTCTTCAACACCTATTCTGAGATGAACCATAATGAGATCATGGGCTTTGTCGAGCAGAACACGAGCTATCATGTCATCATCCTCCGCGATGAAGAAGATCCGCTGCGGATCGTGAAGCGGATGCAGATAACGAACAAGCTCATGAGAGAGACAGGAGCTGGGGTAACAGAGATCGTCATCAGGGGGGACAACATGCTTTCAAAGCTGTTGTCGACGGTGCATATCGGCTTCTGGATGAGCTATTTTTTAGCCATGGAATACGGCCATGACCCGACTCCGGTCCCCATCATCGAATCATTAAAAAATGAATTGAAATGAGGCTGCACCATATGAGAGGCATCAACAAATGAGATGGATCATGTTCGCCAGTCTGCTGTTTCTTGCTGCCTGTCTTGAGAGCCCTACAGGAATGGTCAGCGAGGAAGGATGCGCCAGGGATGAGTTCTTTACGGTCGTAGACATCGGCGGTGTCTGGCAAAGCTGTTTCAGCGAAGAGGATATCATGCTCACTGTGGAGAATGGGCCGAAGCAGGATGTCGATGCACTTCAGATCGAGATCCAAGGAAGTGCCGGGAAAACGACTGTCCGGGATCCGACACCATTCAAAAAAGGATTCGCTGCAACCTTGCATATCCCTTATGATCGCGAGGAGATCGCCTCGCCTCACACCATCATGATCACACCCATTATCGACGGCCTTCCCTGCCCGGAAAATAAGGTGACAGCTTCGCTGTGGAGATGCGGATGACCACCATAGGGGTTGATATCGGCGGCACCAAGATCGAGGCAGGGCGAGTCAAGGGAAGGAAGATAGTCGAGAGCCATCTCGTCCCCACTGATGCCAAAAAAGGAAAAAAGGCTGTGCTCCAGCACATCATCAAGGCCATTGAACATGTCTGGAACAGTGATGTCGCGTCTATCGGTATCGGGCATCCAGGGCCATTGGACCTGAAGAAAGGGTTGATCGGGAATGCGATCAATCTTCCCCTTCATGGTGTCTATCTCTGCGATATCATTCAAAAGCATTTCAATGTTCCTGTTAGGTTGGACAATGATGCGAACTGCTTCACTCTCGGAGAGACGCTCTTCGGGAAGGGGAAGGGAAAAAAAACCGTCCTGGGGATAACTCTCGGCACGGGTGTGGGTTCTGGATTGGTCATCAACGGTAGCATCTATCATGGAAGGAATAACGCCTTAGAATTAGGGCATACGACGATAAAGTTCGATGGCCGAAAAGCAAAATGTGGAAATGCCGGCTGCCTCGAACGCTATGTGGGGACTGTTGGACTGGCCCAATCCGCCAGGGAAGCAGGATTAAAGGCGAGTGATGGAAAAATCCTCTTTGATCTGGCTCTGGCAGGGAATGCGAAAGCAAAGCGGATCTTTCAAGATTATGGAACCTATTTAGGTGTTGGCCTGGCAAATTTTATTGATATTTTTGATCCTGATGTCATCATCATCGGCGGCAATCTGACGAAAAGCTGGGACATGTATGGAAAACGAGCATTGAATGAGATGAAAAGACGCACATTTTTTTCCCCTTGCCCAGTGGTGAGAAGCACCTTGCCTTCTGCTTCTATTTTAGGAGCAGCATCGCTTTCTTAAAAACTCAGGACCCTTTGTTTCCTGTAGACCCATTCGTGAAATAGAAGAATTTATAAAGTTTCTTTTGAATGATACTTATTAAATAAGTATAAAAAAAGGATAAGTTTTTCGAATACTTATTATATGAGTGCACAAATCGAAAATTTTAAATATAATACTGATATAATGAGTATATCTCTTCTCCAGTATACAAAAAGTACCCATCATATAGGTTATAATATAATAATATTTATAAAGGACTCCTATCATATAAGTGCAAGTTTAAATTGAAGCGGCAGAAAAAGCAGTCAAACAGTGAGATAAATGAGAGTGGAGATAGAGAGCTTTCGCTCCAATTACAGGCGCTGAACACGTTCATCAAGAACATAGAGACCAAGTGCGAAGTCGATCTCGTCACCATTTTTGACCTTTTGCAAAAGATCAGAGAGGGCGATGAATTCTTCATCCCTGTCAAGATCTTCGAGAACAGGAATCTCGGTCCACTGGAAGCGATCTGCATTTTTCTGAAAGACACGCTGCGCATGAGCTATCGGGACATCGGTAAGATGCTCAAGCGGAATGAACGGACAATCTGGACTGCGTACCACCAGGGCAAGAAAAAGGGGGGGATGAACCATGGTTGATTCTGTGCCAGCCCCCCATCCAGCTCATGAAGACAGATCGGCCATGACGCCGGAGAAAAAGCAAGGAAGGCGACGGATACTTATGTTCGGAGCCGTGATGATGGTCTTGGTAGTTGGCGCTTTCTTCTTAATGCCATCTGGATTTGACTACTTGACTGGATACTTTATCCAGGTCGAGAACATCACAGGCGTTGAAACCATTAATACAGTCTTCACGGAAAACACGATCACTGAAATCGCCTTGGCTGGTGCTCCCACGTCGCTGCGTGCGAGCGGCAGCGTCATCGGATCAGGGAATGCCGCCATCTTCCTCGTCAACGGCGAGGATAGATATCTGCTCATCAACTTCTCTACTGGTAATGTCAGCTCGGGGCCTGGCGCCGCTTCAACTTCTCCAGCGCCCCCTGCAAACATTACCATATGGCTGGACTATAATCCAGGCTCTTCATGGGACCCTGATGACAATGGCATCGAGAACTGGGACAGCATCGTTGACTTCACGGTTGCCAACACCAGTTTCAACTTGAGCCTCCCTGGAAGAGGAGCGCAAGGCAAGGGAGCCCCGCTCCCCGTCGATGAAGATGCGAATGCATGCACCATATGGCAGATCTACTCTGTCGATGATGATGAAGGAAGTGCAGTGTGTTATGGAGCAGAACACTGCTGCCAGTTCCTCGGCTTCGAGCCGACCTCAGATGTATGGGATGAGCCGTACAACAGCTTCATCGGGAGGCATGGCGCGACTGGACATACAGAGATCGGCGCCCAGATCGTCTATGTCGATGCCACCTCAGTAGAGAATTCGTCCTGGCAATACCTTGATGCGAGCTTCATCCCGCCGCCGAGCGTGGTGAGCTTCAGCTTGCTATGCGAGGAGACCTGCTTGGTTTCCATGCCTGATGGGAACATCACCCTGGCCATTGAGGTGAATGGCATGGAGTTGAACTTGTCTGAGTTAGTGTACACGTTTGACCGGCAGATACCGGATGAGGGAGATGCCTTTGATCCTGCAGCGATTCTTGCTGAGTTGAATCTGAGGTTTGCTGGCCAGGATATCTTGTTCACAGAAGTGATCAATAAAAGTAGTGGCACGTATAGCTTGACATTTACGCATGATGGAGCAACTGTTTCGCTCACTAATTTAACGAATGCTACCGGTGTTGATGCAATCCAATTTGTTGCTGTGAGCTTGCCTGGAGACAAGCATGCCTCAACTGAGGCGTTTGCCATTGACACACAAGAGGGCGTCCATGCTTCGATCACCTTGCCAACCATGCTCCACACTGATGCCATCATGAGATGTACATCGTGGGACTTCGGAAGTTCAACGTGTGGAAGCTGGGAGCTCACAGAGATCCCCTTCAGCCAGGGAGCAATGAGCATCACCTTCGAGGGGGATGCGGCCTACGCATATATCGGAAGGTATCAGGAAGCAAGCCTGAGCTTCACGCCAGCCCTCACAAGTTTCCTTGTCGATGATGAGGTGATGTATCTTGTCAACCTCAGCAATGCATCCACGAGTCTCTCCATACCAAACGCGAGCTGCAACATCACGTATTCCGGAAATGACATCCTCTTAGATTATGAGGAGACTAGCTCTTTGTACACAGGCATTGTCAACTTCACACTAGCAGGAGAGCATACGCTACTTTTTGCTTGTGATGCTTCTGTGTTGAGTCAGATAATCACTCAGATCCACACAGTCACTATTGAAGATGCGAATGTATCTGAGAATATTACCCATGATCAAATACAAGTTGGAAAACGCGTCGGCTGGACCAAGAAGCAGAAGCTCAGAAATGCGAACATCGATTCCCGCTCCATCTTTGTGAATATTAGTGTGCCCATAGATGCGACCAATGTCATCCTTGAGAAGATCGAGTTCCTCGGCCAGGGAGGGAATACGCGTGAGAGCATTATCCTTGAAGAAGGCACTGCTGCCCAGAATGGCCCTTCCTATGTCCAGAAGAATGCCACAAACGACACCATTGAGTTCACTATCCAAGACATCATCCAGCCCAACGAGCAATCAGAGTATAAGGTCAGCTTCACCACTGATGCGCCCTACCAATTGGAGATCCAGACGCTTGAGCAGAATACCATCAAGCGAATCCTGGTGAGCTCATCGGTGTCATTGCCCTACACAAATGTGGAGACCTCGACGACCATCCCCGAAACTCACGCCCAGCCACGGCTTTACCATCTCATTGATGGCCAGCGCATGGACATTACCCTTGATCCTGGTTATGATGTCCGCTTCTTGGACACGAATGACAATGGTATGTTAGATTTGATTGAATGGATTGTTCCGCATCTCTCTGACCAATGGTTCGAGGTCGGCTTGGCGACCATCAACACGAACCAGAGCATCTACCATCCGGATGAAGTTGCTGAAATGCTCATTGTGGTGTTGGATAACACGGGAAAATTAGTCTCTGCAGTGAATGTCACATTGAATGTGACTGATCCCTCTGGAGAAAGCCAGTTCTTTAGGACAGATAATTTGTCCCTTCTTGGAATTGAGCGAGGAATCTATCGCGCTCATTACATGCAAACAAGCCAAGAAGGAAATTACAGCTTGAACGTGGAAGCCTATGGTGATGGAGTGAACAACACCATGGGCTCATACTTTACGGTTGCTGCGTATTATGCGTTTGACATCATCCGATACACTCCTGTAACCTTGGATCCGGAAGATGGCGCTTCAAGATCCTCCTTCAGGGTGTATTCCCATACCAATGCAACAGGTTTCAATGTCACAGAACGCTTACCCATAAATTTCACGGTCCCTGATAGCGGAGGAGGCGTTGTGACAGAGACGAATGATTCAAGATATATTACCTGGACCAATGTTTCTGATGGAGAAAATCTGACGTACACCTTTGTGACGCCACCCACGACCCCTGCATTATGGGAGATGGGACTTGCGACTGTGGATTATGAAGAAGGCACTGCAAAGACATTTACTGAAGCGAGATCATGGATGTTGGCCATTGATCCTCAGCTTCAAGATCCACAGTGTGTTAGTGGAGCATGCTGCCAATGGTTCCAGGATGATGTCTTCTTCGGCGCGACAGGAGGAACAGGAGGAACAACGACAGTCACAGACACCTGGTTCTTGGGTGATAATTGCCCAGGGGGAACGACTGCAGCAGGAAGAGCAGCTGCTGGATGTTACATCAAGAACATGTCGGTCTTGTTCTTCTATGGAGATTCACAGGGTACGACGGCACAAGTTGACTCAGGACGAGGTTCGGTCTTTAGCACGACCGGACAACGATATGATGCAGTGGTCTTTGATGGCGTGGCTGCAGGCGAATCCGTTGGCCCGGCCTGGGGATGCAATGAACAAGCAGCGTACAACACATGGCAATCTCCCCCTTATAATCAGGTGTGTAATCTAACAGGACACGGCTTCACCAATGTGACTGACAACCCTTCATATCTCATGCAGGTCTATGCAGGAAAGAAGTCATCATCTGTACTGACCGGTGTGAAATACAATTGGTGCTGGACTCAGGTTGCGCCGGATCTGCAAAATGCCAATGTCTCACCTGGTTCAGGAGGGTGGGGAGAGAGCTTTAATTTCAGTGTCAATGCCGTTGATCCTCAGGGAAATAATGTCACCATGTGGGCATGGGACTCAGTATCACCCACCGGGCCGTGGAATTATATTGGAGGAGAGAAGGGCACGAGCTGCAGTTTCGCATCGCCATGCAACCTTTCAACACTCTATAGCGGGTATAGCTGCTCTGATGTGACAGGATCAGGACAACGGTTCTATTACTTCAATGCAACTGATAATACCTCAGCATATGCAAACACGACAGTGAAAGGATTCCAGATCGCAGAGGATGACGCCGAGCTCCTCCATATCCAAGGGGATACTGAGGTCATCAACAGGTCCAGGAGCAGCTACACGTTGATGATGCGGGTCAATGATACTGACACGGGCACTTGGGCCGTTGAGCAGCCAGTCGCGAGTGCATACATAACGTATGACGCGACAGGAAAGATCGAAAGGCAGGTCCCGCCGACGACGAACAGCAGCGGCCATGTCTTTGTCGATTTCGGGCCAGCATGCATAGGAGGGAACCAATACGTTGTCGGAAACCAGAGCTGGCGCATGGAGATCCTGGCGGGAGACGGGTGCTATATCGCGAACAAGTCCAGCAATTATTCAGTCATCATCATGGGCACCATAACAAACTCCTTCAGCTATCCATCAGGAGGAGCGCAGTACACCAGAGGAGACCCCATTACGTTCAGCGGCGATTCCTTTGATGATTGCGATGCTGCAAGGACGGGAATAGCCACCAGTGACATCATATTCAACATCACCGGACCTGATGGTTTCAATGAGGTATGCACTGGTGGAGATGTCACCAATCGTGTCAATGGAACCTATGATTGCCTTTGGGACTCATCCAACACTGTTGAGGGTTCCTATAATGTGACTTTCATCAGTTACGAAGACTACCATCATAATGGCACCATCCTGGAGCAGGACTCGTTCACGATCGTCGCTCCCCCGATCCTCAAGGTAGCAAATGTGACCCCGCGGTCTGGCGGATTCGGAGGCAATTTCACCTTCTCCATCAATGTGACAGATAAGGGAGATAACGTAACGGTGTCAGCATGGGCAAAGAAAGTTTCAGACAGTACATGGACCCAGCTCATGCCCGATACCATAAACTGCACAGCGTGCAATGACTGGATGATCATCAATTGGAGCATGAACAATCAGTTCATCTGCGCAGATTCTGCATATGCTGGAGAGACGTGGCAGTTCAGGTTTAATGCCACGGACACTGCAGGAAATACTGACATCACAACGGTTGCAGGGAGCGACTTCTATGATGATAACAACCAGTTCACCATCGGCCCGGATGACATCAATATCTCACTGATCTCTGGCAATGATTCCACCGGAGACCTTGTAACTCCAACAGAGTTTGTCGTGAGGGTATTTGACGTCACGGCAGAGACCTTCAACCTGAGCTCAAATGCCACACTCGGCTTCAACATCACCATTGACGGCCAAACCTGGAAGGAAAGCTATACTTCCCCCAATACAAGTAATTCAACGGGGTATGTCTATCATTATTTCCTCCCGAACAGTGATTGCGAATGGGGAGCAGGAGTACAAAGATGGATCGCGTATACAGATACTTCAGAGACATGTTATAATTTCAACATCACTCCTGACAATTACACCATCAACCTCACGATCCCCTGCGTGCCGTCCATATCCATCGTGAACATATCCAAGCCGACACATATCTTCGAGAACAGGTCATGGACGCTCTACACAGAGATATACAGCCTCATCGTGGCTTCGACCGGTGTTGCGGAATCCATTGCCCTTCCGCCGGAATGGAACACGACGCAGAATCTCACCATAGGCATCGGGGCGATCGGTGATAGAACAACGAAGAATGCCACATGGGACATCTATGCGACAAGTGCGATGAATTTCAACTACACCATCAACTTGAGCGCAATAAGTGATGAGGCCAACTCAGACACTGAGTCTGTCAAAGTCTCGGTGTTCCAGCACCTGCCGAGCGCTTGCCCCTCGCTTGCGCTCAACGCGAGCCATGGCAATGTCTCATATAATGTTTGCACAATAAATGTCACCCTGGATGCTGAATATGATAATTCTACCTATGCGGCAATGATCGAGAAAGACAATGTGTTCATCGCGAGCTTCGAATGCCCTGCAGGAAGATATCGACTCGGAAACCTTACCGTCTATTGGGAAGGATCAGACGCAGTATCCATCGCAAAGGTCGAGACATGGAATTCAAAGGAATGGGTTGATATCCTCCATAGCGAGCGCCTCTTGTCCACGGCAACAAGGAAAGATATCCCCATCATGGAGCACCAGATCGCGCCTAATGGGACCGGGTATTGTAATGTCCGCATCACGAATGTCGGCGAAAAGGACCTCTCAATAGATTATATTGCCCTGGAAGCGTATTATGAACCAAAAGTATCCATTCTGGACATCATCACCAATATCAGCGGTGTCGAACACTATGGCATGAGCACGAATGACTCAAACCTGAATGTGACCGTGGTCATTGAGAACTCTCGGAACTATAGCTTCTCGTTGAATATCACCTTGAACATCACGAATGGCTCCAATGCAACGGTCAACTCATCTGTTGCCTCGAGCATCATCAAGGATGGCAATGTAACGTTCCATCATGGCTTCCTCAACATCAACACCTCGAATTGGTCCATAGGCAATTACACGATCCGCGCGGTAATCGAGTTTGACGGCAGTTATGCCTACCGCAATGAGCCATTCATCATTGACTTCCCCTCTGCCACTGTTGATACATCGCCATATTTCTGCAATGGCACGAACAATACATTGAATGTCACCATATACCATCCCTTCCTGGATTCGATCACCTATAATGTCACTCCGATCATCCCTCCTGGTTGGACTGCGACCCCGACGAGTATCCTCGTCAACCTTTCAGGACAGAGTTGGGGGGATGCGATCTTCAACCTCTCTTCGGGACAGACGGTTGAGAACATCTCACTCAATATCTCGATCAATTATAGCTATCCGAACGGCATCAAGAAAGTGCTCTTCACCAACATGACCATTGAGAACAGCAATGACATCGCGATCTTTGAGGTCACCAGAGAGACACCGTACACCCCCACCAAATCAAGGGTCATGGAATCGCGGTTTGCAGTCAGGAATGTCGGCTGTGCTGCAACATCAGACACCACTTATGTCAAAGAGAAACTCTCTGCAGGATGGATCCCGGCAAATCCGAATCTTGATTCAAACTCCAACGGGAGCTCGGTGCAGCTTGTTGATTCGGCTGTTGACTTAGAAGCCAATGTGGTGACTTGGGAACTCGGCACGTTCGCAGTCAATCAATACGGCATCCTCACTTATGAGATCCTCTCGCCCAATAGTTATTCCTCTCCCGGGACCTTTGAGTTCAACATCAGCTGGGAGGGAAGCCATAATTTCACTGAAGATAATCCGTTCTCTGCCCAAAGCGCGAATTACACGAATGAGAGCCACTTCCAATTCGACCTTGAGGTCATCCAGAAAGCTGAATACCCTAATCCTGAGACAAGATCATCTCAGCCGAACCTCACCTATAATTATAGTATCAAGGTTACGAACATCGGAAATCTCAATGCAACAGATTGGAACATCACCTTGACTAATGCCACGACTTGTTCTGTTGACACAATCTACAGCTCAGGCGCCTATGATTCCGGCTCAGATAAGATCGTCTGGACGATCAGCCATCTGCCGGTGAGGAATTATGTCTATCTCAACCTCTCGATGAACTGCACAGAACTCGGCAAAACAGTGTTTGAAGTTCAGGCGGTGAAGAACAACATCAGCCATGTCACGGTCACGAATTCCACCGCGTTCCAATGCAATGGGACAGAGTGCAGCTCCATGTCCTCATTCATCTTCACCAAGCCAGGGGATCCCCGCTATGAACGATTGAAGGACATCAATATTTCTGTATATTACAATTGGAGCGGGGTGAATCTTACCATTGGCGAAGGCTATGTCAACATCTCTGATGACCATAACAGAAGCTATTCCATCTGGCAAGGATCATCGTTCACCTCAACTGATGGAACCACACATGTCAACTTCAGCCTCAGGGGTGATGAGCTGGCCAATTTCGCTCAAGCTAAGCACTTGATAGGGGTCCATTCCCTTGCTGATGCCACGTTCAATGCAACAGGAAATGTTTCAGTCACGAATATCAAATATAGTTGGGAAGAGGGGCAACTCTTCACCGATCCAGAAGATCTCTTCACCATCTGCAAGATCTATGACTATACACCGCTCATGAGATATCCCAATCTCACCATTGACGGCTTCAACAAGTCAGTCGGCGGCTGGGGAGAAGACTTCAACTTCAGTGCTGAAGTATCAGATAGGTTCGGCCGAGATGTTACCGTAAACCTCTATCACCGCCAGGGTATCGGTGAATGGATCTTTGTTCAACAAAAAGTGTGTACTGCTTGCTCTGAATATACGCAGATGAACTTTACGTATGATTATTCTGGCGGCAACATCTCAGCAACGGATGGTTGGAGCTTCAAGCTCAATGCAACAAATGCTGATGGAGGCACAACGCTTCTTGGCTTTACGTATACTGTAGAGAAGGATGACACGAACACCACAGTCATCGGACCCGCTAATGGTGTGACCATAAGAAGGAATGACACGACCACTTTCTCTGTCAGAGTCCATGATGTTGACAACCAAACCTATCCCAACGGAACAATGGCTGACAGTATTATCTATATCAGCATCGTCGGAACAAGCCTCTTTGAAAGCTCTCCCCCTGCATTATTGCCGAACCTCGGCTATGTCAACAGGACATTCAACAACACCGGCGGAGGAAATAATGACTGGTGCGCGGACACGACAAGCTTCTTCCTGGGATTGCATGCGTGGAAAGGAGGCACAGAAGACGACGACGAACTCAAGACGAACATATCAGCAGCCAGGAATTTCACCCTTGTTGGAACACTGAACAATACCATGACCGGACCGGATGGATCCGCCAATTATACTCGAGGATCGAATATAAGGTTTACAGGTTCAGCAATAGACGACTGCAAAGCAGACAGCACTTCGACAGCTGAAATTGTCTATGTCATCAGCCATAACGATTATAATACGAATTGTACTGCTGACGCGAATGGTGCGTGTACCATCGTGTCAAACAACACCATGCCGCTCGGTTTCTATAATGTCACCATGTCCAGCAACAAGACATTGCATGATAATGGTACGAGAGTCTATGAAGACCGATTCTTCCTTGGAACTGTGCCTGCACTCGAGAATCCGATAAAGATTCCAGCCGCCACAGTAGTGCCCTGGGGATTATCACCGATCAACTTCTCAGTGAATGTGACGGATATCGATAATGACACTGTCATCGTCAACCTCTGGATAAAGAACAGCAGTGTGGATTACTTCAACGCCTCGCAAGGAAGCTGCACCTACTGCATCAACTACACGTTTAATGTAAGCAGGAACTTCACCTACCAAGACATTGGCGGAAATATTTGGTATTTCAAGTTCAATGCCTCAGACAGCTCAAGCATCGGCCTCAACGAGACATTCGCAACACTCTTCAACATCACCACAGACGCCATCGACCTCAGATTGATGGGAGGGAACAACAGCAAGGTGAATAGGAGCGGAGCGAACTGGACAAACTTGAGCGTCACCATCATCGACGCAATCATAGGAAAGAACACCTTCAATGACACCACACCAAACATCAGCTTGACAGAACTCTCATTCCAAATATATAATGGCACCCAATTCATCACCAATGCCTCTGCTGAGACGGAGAACGGCTCAACGAATTATTACCGAGTCTTTGAACCAAATTGTTTCTTCGAAGCAGGAAACCATGACTGGTATGTCGAAGTCAATGGATCAGAGGCCTATACCTATAATTCCAGTCCCATAGCTAAAGTCCAAGTCTGGGCGGATATCACAGCAGTTTACCTCGCCCCGACTGGATCGACAGATTATGAACGCGGAAGCACGGTATCACTGCTTGGCAACCTCAGTGATGACTGTCTCCTTGGCATCACTGCGGGAAACACGACGTTCCAACTGAAATCTGCAACAGAAGACCGCAGAAGACCTCTATATAAGACAAACAACACTGGAGGAGAAGGTGATTTCCTCGATCTCGCATATGCCACGGATGTCGGCATCAACGACACAACCACCTACGCCACCATCACCAGCAACGGCACGGGCTTCGCCAGAGTCAATTACACATTCCAAATAAATGATACCCTATCAAGCGCAATCCTTTCCATCATAACTGCAACAACCATCGGCGAGAACAACTACGGCGGAACCATCCACATCTACAACTTCACCACAGGAGATTTTGTCGAATACGACAACATAACGTGGACAACGCCAGGAATCAATCTT
>JBDRLS010000116.1:0-19181 GCA_043812875.1 Nanobdellota archaeon | reverse complement strand
TTGCATCATTGCACACCAAAAAAGACATATCCCCATCATCAGTCCGCATCGAGCTGTCTGACAAGCTGTCCTTGTTCCATTCCGGATTTGGTATCGCCCATAGCCTGCAAATAGCCGAGAAGCCAGAGCAATGGGAAGTGTATTCTTCAGAGGACCAGTACGGACCGTTTGTGATAGGAAATTTTTCTATCCTACCCGAAACGGACCTCATCGGGCGACGAGAGAATTTCCAACAGGCAGCGTTCCTTGTTTATGACTTTTTGAGGCAGTTCACGAGAGCAGAAAGCCATTTTTCAGATTCGAATCATGATGTTTCTCTTTCCTTTCCTTCATCAGATGAGTTCAGGATAAACCTGTCAGTGACCGGCGGGGGAGGTAAGATAGCAAAAGGCACTCTTAAGGAAGATGGAAAAATAATGGTTGAATATCTAGGACAGTTGTCTTCCAAGGATGTTGTTTTTCACTTCCCAAGGCTCCGCCAGGCTGTCCAGCAATACTTCCAGAGCGGCAAACCTTTTTCTTAATACATTCTCTCCAAAACATTTAAATACCTCTCTTTGCAGAAAACTTCCATGCCTGCACTCGAGGACCTGCCGGTCTATATGAAAAGAGAGCTCATCACCTATATCTCAAAGGAGTTGGAGCATGGCTCTCAGCTTCAGGATATAGAACGCATCCTGAAGAACAGAGGGCACCAGATGGACCTCATCCAGGAAGCCATCGGCGCGCTGAAGAGGAATGAGTTCGATGTCGACAAGGCGCATACTGATCCAATGGACAATGTCATGCAGAGGCGGCTCTCAAAGCGCATCCTCAAGAGCCTCATAAAGTACATCACCCATTACCGCAAGAAAGGATTCTCTTTGGACACGATCAAGGAAGCGCTCCTCAACTATGGACACACTGATGAGACCATCCAGAGCGCGCTCGATGAGCTGCAGAATAAAACCTTGAAGAAAGAGGAGAAGTTCCGTATGGTCGTGGTCTCCATAAGCCTGGTGACTGTTGTCCTTTTCATGATCATCATCACCCTCCTCACAGACTCTCCTACACCAAGGATCCTGGCCGGATTTCTCCCCCTGCTCGCTTCACTCCTGATCACCGTCACCTTCATAAAAAACAAGAGCCGCAACTTCCTATGGGGTGTCCCGATCGTGTTTTGCATCGCATTCTATTTCATCGGGCTCACTGGCCAGATCCAAGCATTAGAGTTGATGGACATAGAAGTGCTCACCCTCCTAAACTTTGTCGTGTCATATGTCTATCTCCTGCTGCTTCTTCAGCCGATACCTATTGAATGGATCAGTAAAAGCTGAACATCCGTTAAATTCTTAAAGCTGTGTCCTTTAAAAAGGCCTATGACGGGCAATGAGCTTGTAGACGAGCTTCGTCGGCGCATGAAGAAAGAGGGCATGCAGGCAGTCCTCGATGACTTCGAGAAACGAGGCGTCAGTGATGACGATATGCAGGAAGCCATGGCAAACGTGAAGCTCCGACATACAAAGAAGAAAACAGATTGGCATATCCATCAAGGACTTTCCAAGACCGTTTCTTTAGTGACTTTATTTGCCTTCATCACTGGAGGCTTGATGTCTTTGCTCAAGCCCGAAGGAGGGAACATCATCACCGAATGGCTTTACGCAGCCATACTTGTCTTCGTGCTCGTCATGCTGGACAGCTTCCTCCTCATGCTCGCCGCCAAGGTCGTGAGTTCCGGTTCAATAACCTATCTTCTTTCGATCCAGACAAAGCTCTTTTCATGGATCATCAACGCATTCATCCTCGGGATGGTCTTCTTTTTCCCCCAGAGCACAAAACTCATCATCCTTGCCTTCTTTTGGAGCATCAGTGAAATAACCTTCATGTCGTTCTTCCTGCCTTTCTCATTGAGCAAATCCTTCGTGGCGTTCTTCTTGAAGAATCTCTTCAGGGCATTCGTCTATGGGATCATCTGGGTCATGCTCGGCGATATCATCCTGTCCATCATCCCCCCGAAACTTTTTTAAACTGAATTCGTGAGGATGAGATGTATGCGTCGTTGACTGTATATTGCTTCTGTTTTTATCGTGATAGTCATCGGTTTCAGCGTGTTGGATTTTTCTGCCACCGATGCCGGCTTAAAGGGCGCGCCGCGGGATGATATTTATCAAAAGATTATTAAACCAGATTTCAAATATAATTGATAGTATACATAGGGTGGTCATAAAATGATGAAAAAAGCGGTGTTGGGCATTATTCTAGTGAGCATGTTCATTTTTTCAGTTTGCACGGTTGTTGCTAATTTTCCAGAACTGGTGAGTTCTGTCAAATCCTCTGACTGGAATGTTGATCCAGACAGTGTGAGCATCAATTACTTCACTGGAGATATGTCCTATTCTGTCCCCCTCATGGGCGCGAAGGGAAGGGGAATGGATTACGCTATCTCTTTAGGGTATAGCAGTGACGTTGATGGCACTGTTTTTTCTGAAAACAGCGAGAAACAGGCATCTATTGTGGGATTGGGCTGGAATTTTAATCCAGGATCCATAAGAGTGATGGGTGATGCACCCTATGATCATGAACTCGATGGGAAATATCTCCAATTGAGCATTCCTGGAGCGATAAGCACTATCATCGCCGGCCAATTACATATTGGCGATGAGACCATTAAATTTGCGCCGATAGACAATCCTTATGTTGATGTGACCTATGATGGCACTGATGACACATTCACTGTCACATCATTAGATGGCACGATTTTTGAATTCGGCCATGTTCGAAGAATGAATGAATATAACCTCCAATGGGATGTTGGCAATGATAATCCTGAGCCGTTCGATGAGTGGTGGACGACGGAAACCCATCAGTGCTATATTGAGGAAGGCTCAGATCTTCCTGCTTGCGCAAAAAATTACCAGGCATATTCCTTAGAAGGTGAGACTATTGATTTTCCGTATCAATGGGATATCAGCAGAATAAAAGATATTGCAGGCAATGAGATCAATTTTCATTATGAAGATATTATTGAGAGCGATGATATCACCCTTGTAAAGTCGTTTACTGTTCAGCTGAATTGTGAAATGTATGAATCATACCCCCTTGAGCGTTCCACCTGTGTCATGGACAGATATGATAATAATTGCGAAGCACTTGAAACAGAACAATTGACAGCGGATCATGTCATTGCATCCTATCTGAGATTGATAACCGTCACTTCTCCTGATATCATTTATTTAGAGGATGGTAATGACATCATCATTGAAAATTGGGGGACTGATATGGGATATGGGATTGTATTCGAATACGAACCAAGGATTGATTTTAGCGAGACACCCTCATACGATAAGAATCAAGGCCATCATTTGTGCCCATCTGGTTTTCTTGTATTAGAAACGAATGGAGGAAAGGTCCGTGATGAAAAGAGATTGAAGAGCGCCAAATTGTACAAGTTTGAATATAGTGGAGGACTCACTATCGAGGATGAGTCAATCATTGATGAAGATGGAGTGGTTCTGTTGAACGAAGCAGAGTTGGATTATGACTATTTTGGTGAAGGAAACTCAGAGAAGAGTATGTTGCGCTCTGTACAGTTTAAAGGAAAGAATGATGCTTCTTTTCCCCCCTACCTATTTTCTTATGACCCTTTAAAAGGTGTCTTGGAGAATGTGCTCCTTCCGACTGGAGGTTCTGTTTCCATTGACTACGAATCAAAAAAAGTGGATTATATCGACGGCAAAAAAGAGATATTCGTCGAATTGCCCCTAGGGGAAATGACTCCCGCAGGCACCCCCACCAGTTATATTGACGTCGGAGATCATGTTCCTCCCTACCACGAGTTCACTACATTGAATGCCATTGAATTCGGAGGCTTAGATGCCTACAACGTCCCTCTTTTTGTTTCAGGCGGAGACGCATACCATAAGTTTTACACGACCTATTTCCCTGGAAAGAATAAGTATGATCGAGGAATTTTCTCTTTCATGCAGTTCAGTTCTCCCACACCGTATATTGAACAATCACGTCAAGTGCATGATGTTCTCTACTTGGATTCTCATTTATATTTTGCACAGATGAATCAGGTAGGTGGTATTAATTTTGAGCAGGAAGTGAAATATTTAGCAAAAAAGGGCCAATATATCTTAGCAGGGATGAACACGAAACTAGGCATCATCGACGCAACTGGAGGGTGGGACAATCTCAATAGGCTAGCGGATTTAGATGCGACTTTCGGTGAGATAAAAGGTGTCTCGGCTGCGGATGGGGCTGTCTACGTCTCTGATAAAACCACTGGTGTGAAGGTGTATGATGGGTCATCGTGGGCTTACATAGGTTCGTATGTTCCTGAAAGCTTGAGTGAAGTGGGGGCTGTACAAGCGACTGAAGAATATATCTTTGTTGACGTCATTTCGAATGGTGTAAAATATGTTGATATATTTGAGAGATCAGGAAGTTCTTTTCCCAGCGTTGCACGCATCGAGAACAATGAGCATGCTGAAGGCAGTTTCTATGCACAAGGGAATCTATTGTTTATCGATCAGGGAAAAAAGGCATATGATCTAAGGAGTCTTCCGAATGTGAAGGAACTAGGGGATTTTTCTTTGGTTGATATCAACTTCATAGGGGGTGATATTGTATTCGGGCCACATAAAGAGATCTCTGGTTATGATGATATGATAGTGTTTTCTCATGGAAGCAGGCTCTATGCCTTTTCTTATATCGACCCGAATGAGTATGAAAAAGGTGTTCGGGTGAAGAGCAAGACTCTCAATGATGGATTTCAGACATATATCACTTCTTACAGCTATGAGAGCGGGAACTGGGATAGCAAGCGAAATGATCAATTTTATGATTGGAATCTTAGGCTTTCTGAGGAAGAGCCGATTCTTACCTATTCAACATACGACTATGCTGATCGATTGGGCTTTCCAGACACCGTTGGGTATAATACCGTGACCATCGATACTCCGGGAGGTAATGGGAAGACAGTGATGAACTTCTATAACGATGTTGATGATTCTGTATGTCCGAGTTGCCCGGATCTTGATGGTGTTGAGGAGGGTTATGCATTGGATGGTCAATTGTATCAAACTATGCAAGAGAGTGAAACCGACACCGTCATCGCTGAATCCCAATCAAGGTATGATGTACAGCGTTATCCGTTTAGTTACTTTGATGATTCTTATCCCCCCTGGCCTACTGGCGCGATGGGTGTCGAGGCAAGGATCATCAAACCAGTTCATGTTACCTCCCTATTAGATGGTGTGGAGACCATAACAGAGTCTACCTACAATTATGATGGTGAAAACGGCAACCCTCCTAACGGTCTCATGAGATCTCAGAAAATTACACGAGAGGATGGTTCACAGGCAATAACGTATAATTATTACGCGTATGAATTCCAAGGTCAACATACTGAAATGGTCCCTCGACATATGTTGAGCCAACCAGGATTGGCCATTGTTGGTCATGCCAATTCTGCCGGACAAGAAGATAGTGCTTTCGGTTTTTCATTGGACGCTAATCATCATATTGACGGGTTGACCTATGTTTCATATATGAAGGGCAGCACATGGCATCCATTTCCTCAAACAAGTGCTGTGTGGGTTGATAAGAATGGTGATGACAGTTGGAGTGGCAATGAAGAAACCTATGTGACTTCTTTCGATGTCTACGATTCATTTGGCAGGTTGACCCAGTTCACAGATCCAAAAGGCATCACGAGCAAGGCGTATTATGAAGGGGATGGCGATCCTTGCGGAGAAGCTGGGGGGGATGATCAATATTCACATTTTTGGCTGACATGTTTAAAGAACGGTCTGCAACAGAAAAGAACTCAGACATATGATGATTTGGGGAATCCGATCTCTATGAAAGAACCCAATGATGTTGAGATCATGTTTGAATATGATGATCTATGGCGCCCGAGGAAGATGATCCTTCCAGGAGACAGTTCTTCAGATCCTTCCATCACCTTTGATTATTATTATGCTGAAGATAATGGCGGCTTATCTGACACCAATCCAAATAAGGTGAGGACCACTACCAAGATGGATGTTAATCTGGATCAAGACGCTGCGTCATACGCGGACGGTTTCGGCAAGGTACGGCAGACAGCTCAATTGGAATCATCAACAAGGACAATCCGGGCAAACACCTATTATAATGAACTCGCTAAAGTGTCTGAATCCTCTGAACCATTCCTGGATCCATCAGGAAATCTCAATTTCATGTCAGGTTCTGAACCCACTGGAGTGGGGGGAAGCAAGGTTGAGTATTATAACGATCCATTATCCCGTCCTTATAAGACATATCCTGATCGAACTGATTCATCCGTGTATTCCCTGAGGGAATATGGTGCAGGGACAGTTAATGGAATCAGTGGTGATGTAAAGATGGTCACTTCAACTGATGAGAAAGGGACAGAGACAACACAATATGCCAATAATCTCGGCAATCCTCTGATAACCGAGTTAGGGGATAATCCGCTTCTCAGCGGGGATCTCTTTGTTGTTGAGATGACCTATCTAGACGCGATAGATAAGGATGTCGATGTAAAGACCAGCAAGAGCGGAACCTATGATAAGAATGATCCTTCGACTTACCAATTGACAAAGACCCGTTATGATAACTTAGGAAGGCAGGTCTCAGCATATGGTGAGGATTTTGGCATCAGGAGAAACCTGAGATATGATGCAAATAATAATATTATTGTATCAGGTGATGGCTGTTCAAATGGCGCGCTTGACGACTACGCTAATATCCCTAGCTTTTATGGCTGTTCAAGACACACGATCTTCGGCTATGATTCACTGAATAGGTTGAAATGTGTTGATTTCGAGGCAGGAAATGTGGATGCATGGCTAGGTGTCTGCGGCAGTGATCATGACATCATGTACTATTATGATAGTTATGGCCTTGGATGCCCATGCCCCTCTGGAGAAATCACTGAATGCTTTCCCGTTGGAAAATTGATCAGGGTGAAAGATACGTATAAGGGGGATCTGTACGAAACGTGCAATTATTATGATGAGCGAGGACAATTGATCAAAGAGATCAAGCACATCAGCGGCACTGACTATGTCTTCAAATATGATTATGATAATGCTGGGAACCTGAAATCCATGATATATCCCACTGAAGACATCACTGAATATGAGTATGATAAGCTGGGAAGAATGGATAAGGTCAGTTATAACGGAGTGCAGATAAGTGATTATGCCTATAATGCTGATGGCACTTTAGAGAAGCACGTCTATAGCAATGCTCATCCAGATGATAGTCCAGTCACCACGTCCTTCACCTATAATTCAAGGAACTGGGTCGAGAGCATTAAGCTTGAGAACGTCTATGAGACAGTGAACGGCCATGAGTTTGAGAAAGCATTTGAAGAGACATATAAATATGATGCTGTCGGAAATCTGCATTCGCTGGATGAGACCGAGTATAATCTTCAGCCAACAAAGCCTGATGTGAGGAAGAAGACTGAGTTCAGGTATGATCATCTGTATCGATTAGAACATGCCTTGCCCGTTGTGGTTCCGGAAGGAGAGATCGTGACAGGATTTGAAGGATATGGGAGATACTTCGAGACATTGGATTATGAATATGATCTTGTTGGAAATCTTTTATCTAGGAACAATGTTGAGTTCATTCCGGGATATGATGGTTTAGGGGCGCCGGTCGGTAATCAACTCGAGGAGAAGATAATCAATGTCAATGGTCGACAGCTCACTGCAGAATATGTTTATGATGATTATGGGAACATGATTGAGGAGAGCGGCTGGCAGGAGATCAGCTTTGGTGCAGTGAGCAGCTTAAGCGGGGATTTTGTGATTCATGAATACGGCGGAAGCTCAGATGCGAAAGTGTATACTCTTGATGGAGAGAACATTGCAAATATTGATTTAGGGAGTGTAGAAGGCAATTCTTATGATGTCGCGGTGTATGGGGAAAGCGCCTGGGTCGTTGATCTGGGTACTGAAACAGCATATAAATTTGATATCAATGGATTAGTTGAAAGTTTCGGCTTGAATGTGGGAGAGTGTTCTGAGATTGAACAACCCTATGGGATAAGCATGACTGACCAGAACTCATTATGGATTTATGGTAGAGCAAATCAGAAATTCTTTAAATATATGAAAGTCGATGAGGTCTGGCAATGTGGTGATGCGAAAAGCATGCCGACTGCGTTTGTGGAGGAGATCGGCGAAGACAACATCGCACATATGAAAGGCATGGACAAGGAAGGAGTCTCAGGATTTGTCTTCTGGATGGCAAATGGTCAAAATAACAATATATATAGGCTGGATCTCGCATTTGAGGAAGTTTTCCCTGCCAGTTTTACCGAGATCGATATGGGCGGACACACACCTAATGGTATCATGGTTGAAGATGAAGATCATGTTTTGGTGACGACGATAGATGATAACTCTGTTTATAGAGTAATAAAAGATCCTGCAGCCCCTAATAATATCATAAAAGTATTGGATCTTGGGATAGTCCAGCCGAGAGGCATTGATAATTATGGGGGAAGCTTTTCTGGAACGGGTGTGAAGACAATACTAGGTGTTGACGCCGACATCTATGATCCGGTGACTGTCATCTTCGACGCGAATAACCCGACAGTCCATGATGCATCTGATTTGAGCAGCAAGATCTGGGAAGATGTCGTGGTCGAGGAATATCATGGTGAATATGGACCTTATTGGAGTACTGAGCCGGGTGATGAGTTCAAGACTATGGTCAAGATAGATTTCCCTGAAACAACATCCAATTGGGCAAGACAGTATTTCCATGTCTATAAAGAAATAACAACTAATTATTGTTTCGACAGCTCAGATAGCTTGACCAGTTGGTGGAACGATGATGGGGATTGCATGCTGTTCGAGTATGATGAAGCGGGCAATAGGATCAAGAAGACGGTCATCGATCATGACGCAGAGAACGTGATCGAGACGATCTACCTCAACCAGGGCAATAATGTCGTCTATGAAGAGAAGAACGTGCTGGATACGCAGACATGTGCCATGAGCTGCGATTAAGCACAACTAATAACATTGAGGAATATATTAATGATGAAAACGCATTTTTGGCTGTATGTTGTTTCTGCGTTAATTGTATTAGTCATCGGTTTCAGCTTGTTTGATGTTTCTGTGACGAATGTCGGCTTTAAAGGTGCGCTCAAGACTGTTGCTCCTCCGCCGAAGGTGGTCAATGAGCCTTCTCCTGTTGATATTGGCAATGATCCTCTTCCGTTGACACAAAGCGGCGAAACAACTGTGTACATCTACGGGAACGGAAGGCTCATCGCTAAAGATACTGGCGACGATCTCGTCCGCCATCACCAAGATTACTTAGGAAGCAACCGGATCAGCACCCACACCAACGGAATAATAATCAGCAAGACAACACAGTACCCCTACGGCAAAGACCTCGACAGCGTCGGCACAAAAGAAGGCCTCGACAACAACTACAAATTCACTGGACAAGAACAAGACGACACCAACCTCTATTATTACGGCGCCAGATACTACAGACCAGACTTAGGAAGATTCCTCTCAGTAGATCCAAAAGGAAGCACAGCCAGTTATGACTATGCGAACGGGAACCCGCTGAAGTATGTCGACCCTAGTGGGAGAACGGCAGCCGAATCAGACGCAACTGCTTTTACGAGCGGTAATCAACTATTTTTTAATGAAAAAGAAGGATATTGGCAGACATCTGAAGTGCACGTCGAAGATATCAGTCCAAGAATTGATCCTACTCAGGAAGTGTGGTTGAGTCCTGAAGGTGAATTAATTATCAAAACCCCTTCTTCTGCTGGAGACCTTCCTCTTTTGTCACCTGATGTTTCTGATATTATTCCTGGAGGTAAATCTGTGGGTCTTACTTTTGCAGCCTCTAAATTCATAGGTAAACTCGGTAGGGAAATTATTACGGAAGCAGGGGGGGATATCGTTGCGAAAATGTTCAGAGGACAAATCAGGGGTGCTCTTGAATTGATCATTGAAGGCGGTGTGAAAAGAAGAGTGGACAATATGATACCTAGGGGCGATCATCTTATCACGGCGAGAATCCGGAGTACGTTAGGTAAAGATGGAGAACAAGAATTGTTTGGGATATATTTGGCGCGTAATCTCCCTGATCCAGAAGCAAAGCAAAGTATATTGCATTTAAGAATATTAGATAAGGAAGGAACTGCTGTGCTCAAAACAGGCCATAATTATCCTAACCTTGGAAGGGATATGAAAGAGAGAAAAGTGTTATCAAATTTCAACAATATTAATGATATCAATAATTTGCGAGATGATGATATTGACCCAGTACTTCTAGAGTTCTTGAAAGAATCCGTTGAACCTTGATTTTAGTCTCACAAAGCGAGTTCTTAAATAATCCAATCCCTGTTCCTTTGACAAATGGAAACAGTTAATATTCGTATCGGCTTCTATGAAAAAGGATGTGCTCTGGATGATTTTCTATATGAAAATTGAGGTCAATAAAATTGCTCTCTCCTTCGACAACCCACCCTTCTACAGCATATGTATCTTCAAGCAAAGGATCATAATTCTTAGAGGACAATACCTGTTCTTGGTCAAGGATCAATGATGCATCTTCCCTGGGTAATTCTCCGTCGACATCCGTATGCCTCGCCAGGGTATAGACCCTATATTCCCTGTTTTTTTCTAGAATTCTTTCTCTAAGTCCATCACTAATAACTATTTCTTTTCCTTTTTCTACGTTAGGATTATCATTCATATTCAATCATAACTTTGTTCCATTTAAAAATGTTTCGTTTTTTACCTCTCTTAAGTGGTCATTTTTGTTTTTTTTGGCGCATTCCTAAGCGCCGAAACCTTTATAAACGCCAGATTCCAAGATTCTCCAGGGGGGTGAAACTATTGGATAGACTCCATGTTTCCGTAAGTGATACTGTCGCAGATATTGTTACTGTAAAAGGTAAGATTGTTCTCCACCGTCAGATAGAGCGCAAACATGGCCTCATGTTCATGCGCCTCAGGAAGAGGACCCTGCCATGATTGAAACCCAAGATGAGGCGCTCGAACTCGGCCGCTATTTTCGCATCATGATAGACAAGCTCGATGACCCATACCTTAAAGCACACATGCTTTCCCGACTTCTTGCGCTCTTTGAGCACAATCCGTTTCCAAATGATATAAAGGCATTTGCCAGGGAGACGGCACTAAACCTTCGCATACCGCTTCAGCAGCTGATCTTCCAGAAGAAGCAGCAGTATTACCAGCTCCTGCAATATCCGCAAAAGGCTTATTAACCCTTCTCTATTCTATTTCATACATGAATTATGGAGAATCAATAGCATTCATCGATTCGCTAGGCTACAAAGGCTGGAAGCCCGGGCTTGAAAGGATACAGAACCTTCTCTCGTTGATCGGGAATCCTGAAAAGAAGATGCATTGCGTTCTCATCGCAGGCACCAACGGCAAAGGATCCACAGCCGCAATGCTCTCAACCATCCTTTGGAAGGCAGGCATCAAGACAGCAAGGTTTACATCTCCGCATCTTATCAACTACAACGAACGTTTTTGGGTGAACGGCCAAACTATTTCCGACGACGAATTTGCACAATTGACCACAAAGCACAAATCAGCAATCCTGGAAAGCGGCGCCACTGCATTCGAAGCATTAACAGCCATGGCCTACGCGTTTTTCGAAGAAAACAAGACAGAGATCGCTGTCATGGAAATCGGCTTGGGAGGAAGATTGGATGCGACCAATGTCGTCGTCCCCCTTGTTTCAATCATCACAAATGTGTCCATGGAACACGAGAGCTGGCTAGGAAACACAATTGAAGAGATCACTAGAGAAAAAGCCGGCATCATCAAGGAAAACACCCCGATGATCACTTCAGCGACGGGAAAATCATTAGAGGTCATCAAGGACATTGCCGAGATGAAGCACGCTCCGCTGATCATCCCAGAACCGATCAATTATGAGATCAACCTTCCTGGAGAAGTCCAGAAGAAGAATATGGCACTCGCCTATGCCGCGATCCAAGTCCTGAGAAAACAGTTCACCATACCAGAATCCGCAGTCAAACATGGCCTGATGAATGTACACTGGCCGGGAAGACTCCAGACAATCGGCAATTTCATCCTCGACTGCGCGCACACGCCCGAGGCTGTTGAAAGCATTCTTCCAGACATCCCTGAGGGCATCACTGCCATCGTCGGCATGCTCAAAGACAAGAAGCACGAGAAAATCATTCAGCTGCTCTCCCAGAAGGTATCACGATTCATCTTTACCCAGCCAAAGAGTGACCGCGCAATGCCTGCAGAAGAACTCGCGAAATATTGCAAGAAACCATACACAATCAAAACCACCTTAGAGGAGGCGATGCATGGCAACAAAGAATTAATACTGATTGTGGGTTCCTGTTACATAGTAGGCGAGGTTCTGAAGAATCGGGTCTGAATCCCAAAAGGGTAAATCAGTCACATTTAGCTCCTCAGAGGTTTTTGGTGCAAGGGTATCATCGATTGTCTTTTTCCTCCCTCTTTTACCATTTTTTTTAGGAGTAGATGCCTTCGTTCTTCCCGCATTATCTCTCCAGAATTCTTCAAAGCCTTCCTGCATCTCTGAGACGAGTAGAGGGATTCTTATTAAGGAATTTTCACCATGACCAGGCACATATGATGCCTCATGGATGCATGTTATGGCAACCATCGCATCTCGTTTAGGAAGGGAAATTTCCCTTTCATAAGATGAGCTAGCATTGCCGTTTTCATATACTGAAATCTTGAGAAGATCATTTCCTCGCTTTTTATCATCCTCAGTTCGAACGACCGTTAAGGTGATATTTTCTTCCGGAACCCGAAAGACATACCCACCATATCCGGTAGTTGCTGGCATTTCAACATTATTCAATACACGTGTCAGGGGGACAGGATTTGCCGTTTTCTTAATACCAGAATTCCTACCGCTTGAAGTAAAGCCTTGCAGCTTTTCTGCAATGAGGTAAGGACGAGATCCATCAACAGTTTCAATTTTTAATTCATACATGTTTTCACCAGAGTTTTAACGTTTTTCTACAGAGTTATTTATAAACCTTATGTTTGGATGTGAACATTTCATTGAAGGAATCAACTCCTTTATAAACTTTACTATTATTCAGTAGTTAATTTCGAACATTTTTTGGAATGAGAAGGCAAAACCCTTATATACCGCCTGCCTTTCCAAAAAAAGAGGGTTATCAATGAATACAGCGCTCATCTCAACGCTTTCTGACAGACAACTTAGTGCATTTCTCCAGAAACACCGCTTAGCGCTGACTTTAGGCGAGGCACGGTCCATCCCCAAGAAACTCGGGAGAGAACCGACCCTGACAGAACTCTTCATCTTCAGCATCCAATGGAGCGAACATTCAAGCTATAAAAGCAGCAGAACACTCCTAAAAACCTTACCGACCAAAGCGCCGAATGTCATCCTTGGCCCGAGCGAGGATTCTGGCATCATCTATTTGACAACCCACAACAAAGAGCGCTTCGGCATTGTCATCTCTCATGAAAGCCACAATCATCCGAGCCAGGTCGTGCCCTATGAAGGCGCAGCAACGGGCATAGGCGGCATCCTCAGAGACGTCCTCTGCATGGGCGCAGACATCATTGCGACAGCAGACCCGCTCCGTTTCGGAAATCCGAACGGAAAGAACAGGAACCGGACAAGATACATCGCCAATGCAGTCATTGACGGCATCGCCGGCTACGGCAACCCGGTCGGCATTCCCGTCCTGGCCGGAGACATCTATTTTGATGGCAGCTTCGATGACAATTGCCTTGTCAATGTCGTCTGTCTCGGTCTCATAAAGGAAAAGGACATCATCCACAGCTATGCCCCCAAGAATTCAGCGGGATATGATGTCATCATCGTCGGCAAGGCCACAGACAACTCTGGTTTCGGCGGCGCCTCCTTCGCCTCCCTGACTCTCGACGAGGACGAACGAGAATCTAACAGGGGTGCTGTCCAGGTCCCTGACCCTTTCCTGAAGAACATGATCATCCGCGCAACCAAAGAGGTGTTCAACGAAATAAGGAAACATGATATCCCCGTCGGTTTTAAGGACATGGGCGCTGGAGGCATCATGTGCGCGACGTCTGAGTTAGGCAGTGACGCGAATTTAGGAATTGACATGGACCTTGATAAGGTCCACACTGCGTTCCCCCTCGACCCATGGGTCATTTCATGCGCTGAGACCCAAGAACGTTTCTGCTGGATCGTGCCTCCGTCGTTCACCCCAAAACTTCTAAAAATCTACAACGAAGACTTCGCCCTGCGTGAGGTCGCAGAGGGCGCACAGGCATCTGTCGTCGGAAAAGTGACGAAAGAGCCGCAATACGTCCTCCATCATAAAGGAGAGATTGTCTGCGACGCGCCCATCCAAGAAGTGACAAAAGGAGTGTTATATGATAGGAAAGCAACAAAACCGATCAAGAAGCTCTCTGAACCGAAACTCGGAAAGATCGATTTTGGGAAGGCCCTCTTAAAGGTGGTCGGGCATGAGAATTTCTGTTCACGCCATTCCATCTATGAACATTATGATACCACGGTCATCGGCAGGACTGTCCTGCCTGCAGGAGCTGCAGATGCTGGCCTCCTGGCCCCGATCCCTGGAAACAGCGTCGGAGTAGCACTTGCAGTTGATGCCATTCCCCGCTATGGAAAGATCTCTCCGTATTGGGCCGGTGCAAACGCAGTCGCAGAGGCCATGAGCAATGTCGTCGCCATCGGAGCGAGGCCGTCCGCATTGACTGACTGCCTGAACTTCGGCAATCCTGAAAAGCCGGAGTTCTTCTGGGAATTCAAGGAAGCTGTCATGGGAATAAGGGATGCCGCGGCAATGATCGGCATGCCTTACACCGATCATGCGGTCCCCATCATCTCAGGCAACGTATCTTTCTATAACGAGTCTTCTAAGGGGAATGCCGTCGCCCCGAGTCCCATCATATCCTGCCTGGGCATCATGAAAGATTATCAGAAGGCGGTCACCTTTGGATTAAAAAAAGCCGGCTCCCTCCTATATCTCATCGGCGAGCGAAAGAATGAACTCGGCGGCTCGCTCTTCTATGATACTCTCGGGAAACTCGGGAAGAATGTTCCCAAGCCTGAGTTCCACGCAGTGCGTGCGCAGCATGAGGCGATCCTCAAGGCCATTGATAAAGGTCTTCTTCTGTCTTGCCATGATATCAGTGACGGCGGCTTCGCATCATGCCTCACCGAGATGGCTATCCAAGGGGATATCGGCTTTTCCATAGCCCTTCCGCGTGGCAACCCAGTGCAGACGCTCTTTTCAGAAAGCCCTGGATTCGTCATTGAGATCCCCTCCAATCACCAACATAAGATTGAGAATCTGCTCCATGGCATCCCCCACCACTACCTAGGCACAGTCGGTGGAGACAGGATAAAATTCGGAAAGATCATTGATCTCCCCCTCAAAAAGGCACAGGACGCGTGGTATTACAGGCTCCAAGAGGTGCTCTCATGAGGGTTGCAGTCGTCTATTTCCCAGGCATGAACTGTGAGCATGAGACCGTCTACGCTTTGAAGAATTGCGGCATCCCCGCGGATATCGTGCGCTGGAATCAAGGCGATCGACTGTTAGGATATGATGGATTCGTCCTGCCCGGCGGGTGGAGCTATGAAGACAGGATCAGGGCAGGCGTCATCGCTGCAAAGGACCCGGTCATGGACATCATCAAGGAACAGGCAAAAGCAGGAAAACCGGTGCTCGGCATCTGCAATGGCGCGCAGATCCTTGTCGAGACAGGCCTTGTGCCGGGGAAGGACAGGGTCGCACTGGCCCCGAACCAGAATCCGCTCATCCAAGGATATTACTGCACATGGGTATTTGTCAAGGCCCTGCACACACAAAGCGCATTCACCTCAGTCCTGAAGGAGAAGATCATGCCCATGCCCGTCGCACATGGTGAAGGACGGTTTATTGCCAATAACCCTGGATTATTTAAACAGCTGAAGGATGATGGCAGGCTCCTTTTCCAGTATTGCACGCACGACGGCCTCGTTCTAGAAGACTTCCCCATAACACCGAATGCTTCAGTCTTGAACTGCGCAGGGATCATGAACAAGGAGGGCAATGTCTGCGCTCTCATGCCTCACCCTGAACGCGCGACATTTGGCTTTCAGCTCCACCAGTACGGCGCGAAGAACGGGTTTGCACCTGCATCCGGCATTTTTCAATCAATGAAGGCTTTCCTGGAGGAGAGAAAATGAAAGCAAAGATTGCTGTCGGATTGAAGATACCGGATAACACAGCGACCACCGCAAAGCGTACATTGAATAAGATGGGAATTGACATCAAAGAGCTGCGCCGTTATGATTATTTTGCATTCACGTTCACCGGAAACAAATCTTCTTTCATGAAGAAAATCCTTGACGTGGACCTCATTGTTAACGCAAACAAACATTTCACCCTAGTGGTGGACAGATCATTCATAAGAAAAGGCGAAATCGGCATCCTCGTCCAATCAAAAGAGCCCTCAGAAAGGCTTCTCAATGTCCTAAGGGGTCGTCTTGGCTTGAAGATGATATCCCATCTTGAAAGGGGGGTATTATGGGTGATGAAATCAAGCAAGAAGGATGCTCAAAAGGCTGCTGAAACATTATTGGTGAATGAGCATTTTCAACAGTATTCTTTACTCAAGTGATGATGCATTTATTGTATGAGAAGAACATCGAGTTCCTCAATAATAAGAAAATCCCTGTCTTTGGTCACTAATTTCATATTGTGCTCTATTGTCTGGCTTGCGATGAGATAATCCGCGAGCGACAATTGTAGGACTTTTGTTACGTATTTCTTTGGCATACGCTCATGACCACCATTGATCAATAGATTGGATCGCATGCTCGCCCTTCTGGCTATGGTAGCTTCTAGACAAAGCAGGCTTTTGACTCTTACCGCAAGGCAAGCATAGAAATGCGAAGTATTTCTCGTGGCCAAGAGTCCACTTGTAAATATGCATTCGAGCCTACGGCTCTCGGCAGCGGGAAGCAAGCTTCCAATGATCAGTGGAATCGATCGCATTCAACTGCGCCACGATCTTAGCAGGGGGCTGACTAGGTATCAAGAAGGGAAACAGCTGAAACCTGTGTTATACTTATATTGATAATCCGGAAATATTCTGTTAAAACATCAGTTTTCCGGAAGGACATCCGAGGTATCCGGATGAGTTTCGACTGGACCGTGGATTTTCCTCCTTTTTCTGAAAAAATCATTTATTAATCGTCAACCTTACGCTTTCTATGATAATCAAAAAAGACCTCCACATGATCAGTAGGCTACGGCAAAATGCACGGATCACCTTGACAGAGATGAGCAAAGCGACGAAGATTCCGATTTCAACGCTTTATGACAAGCTTAAGGGATATCAAGGCAATGTCATCACGAGGCATACTACACTCATTGACTTCACTCGGCTGGGGTATCATGCACGGACTGCTTTGCTGATAAAGGTGGGCACTGATGACCGTGAATCACTTAAGGAATATCTCATGAAACATCCAAGCATCAATTCTGTGTTCCGCATCAACAATGGATATGACTTCTTTGTCGAAGGGATATTTCACCATCTCGTGGACGTCGAAGGATTCATCGCGAACATTGAAAAGCGGTTCAAGACCGAGCGCATCGAGAACCACTATGTTGTTGAAGACATAAAGAAAGAGGCCTTCTTGAGCGATGCTTATATGTTGGAGATGATCTGAACAGGTGATTCACATGAAAGGAGAACAGTCCATAGACAATATCATCGGGTTCCGGAAGAAAATATCACCTTAACGGTCGTTCGAACTGAGGATGAGCGGGCAGCTAGAACTTTTCAGATCAACCAGGGTAGAGATGGAAGGGGAGATCCATGTACAGTTGCCAGGCTCAAATAAGACCTATCAGGCGACGAAGGCTGTCGTCTCCTGGGAGACACCGATGGAGGTGGAGATGAATAGCATGGGTGAGAAAGAGATAACCGGGAAGCTGGTGTTTAAAGGATATAAGGAAAGGATCGCGTTGCCAGACCCTAGAATACCTTCCCTCACACCCATGCTGGATCCTGACATTGAGCTCCATACCACTGAGGGTATAGTAAGGATACATCAGGCGCATGGCATTCCTGTGGTCTATATTTTAAATGGCAAGGTGACCTATGACAGGAAGGGATGACCCTCTTGATGCTGAAGTCAAGAGCAGGTATTACCGCGGCATAAAAGATGGGATGTCTGATATTTCCGCACTCACAGAGCTCATCTTGCTCGAAAACGCAACGATTAGCGCACCCTTTAATCAGATAAAGTTACATGAGGCACAGATCACTCCTTCAATGGAAGATGTTGGGAGCGTGACTGTTTCTGATTATGATGGATATGAGTTTAACGGGGTGTATCATAACTCAAATAATCTTTCCCCCTTCAGGCCACATTTCTCTGTGCGAGCTGATCATGCCAAGCTCGACTTTATCAGTGATAGTCATGCAAGGCTCTACGGGAACAATAATGATATGATAAAATACCGTGAAGGTGGGTTTGACTTATACGATGCCTTTTTTATCGTCCATGCTGTCCAGGAGCGAGATGAACCTGTGGAGAAAGGGTACAGACACGAGATGAACAAGAGGAAATTGTTGAGGAATGTTTCTGGTGTGGTTGGAGTGGGGGCAGTTGCTCTGTCTGTCGGAGGATGTGCAGAAGGCAACATCGGCAGTGGGTTCTTCTCAGGTGTTGTTGCATTGCCTACGTTGCTATTTTTCAATGCAGCTAGAGAGGGTGCAAAAGATGCAGAGAGAGTCTGGCAACTCTCTCGTCGATGGGACATGCAAATTGGGTTTTACGGTAGCGTCGGTGGCCGGAAATCCTCCGGATATTCGTTGTGAAGCCATTTTAAGTTGGCTTCAGTCATCTTTATCATGGGATTTTGGAAGACAATCATCGGCGCAGGTTTCGCGGGAGTAACTGCACAGAGTGCGAAAAAGATCGCGAAGTCGAATTCACTCATCGGGAGCTTTTGGTATGGCACAATGGCCGGGCTGTTCGGCCGCGGGGCGTATAGGATGCTCAAGCCAGAAGAATTCGAAGAGAAACTCAGATATCTTCCAGAAGAGATTCAGCGGGAACTCGAAGGGAAGATATTGAACAGTGATGTGGAGATCCTGGTGCCTGAGAAG
>JBDRLS010000115.1:0-37749 GCA_043812875.1 Nanobdellota archaeon | reverse complement strand
CTTCTGGTAAATGCTCTACAAGTAATTAAGTTAATGTGAAAAATTCTACTAGAATAAATCTTTTAAAACTATTTTGTTCTTGTTAAGTTTTATTTTAAGAGTTCTAAGGGAACTATGGTGTCGCTGTCGAGAATTGCGCGCTTCATCTTATCATCTCTGAGTTCTGAGTCATCCATTTTCTTGAATTCGTCAAGGGTGATCCATTTCGCATCCAAGAGTTCTCCCTCTTGATGCTTGAGTGTTCCCCCTATGACCTTTGCTTTGAAGAAGAACCGGAGATGGTCAATTCCTTTCGGGCTTTTTCCTTGGTAGACGCCGATGAGACCAACAAGTTCGACATCAAGGTTAGTTTCTTCCTTGATCTCTCTCAAGGTGCCTGTGATGATGTCTTCGCTTTCTTCTATATGTCCTGCAGGGATGTTCCACGTTCCTCTAGCTGAGGTGCCGGCTTCTTGGACAAGGGCGATCTTCCCTTCATGAAAGACGACTGCGCCGCCGATGATGTTTGATGACATGTCTGGCATCTTTATAGGGATTTCACATAGCTTTATAAAATTAACCGCCACTGCTTTGGTCACTTCTTCTCTGGAGAATTGAGCTTATTCAGCTCAGGTTGGTGTTCGAATTCAAGAATGGCTTCATTATTTTCCTTGTAGGGGGTGGGGGATATAACCAATCCGCCAGGAGTCCACTCTGAATACCAGGTTAATGCATCTCTGTCTATCATCGATATGATCAAGGAATGCTCTAATCTATCATTGGCTCTCGGTTCTTGTGTTTGATAGGCGTTCGTGAAATACTCTTGATATTCATTCACTCTTGCCTTAAAATATTCGCAGATTTTAGTATGGTCCGATGCAATGATTTCAGGTAAGCCTATGTTGAAATCCGTCAGAAAAATGTAGTCGCCATTTTCATCTTGAAATTCAGCTTCCACGACGATATGTTGAATATCCTTATAGGGTGTCTCATCGGGGCTGATGGATATATCCATCTCAATCTCATCAACAATTCCGTTGTTATTTGTGTCGAAGCCTCGAACGGTCTGGTCCAGGTCAGAGTTAGGTAATTCAACAAGAAATGTATTCGGCTGGAAATTCGCAAACACCCCGTTTGCGTATGTATGCACCCCTTCTTTTATAAATTCAATCGGAACATAAACTTTTTTTTGTGAAGCACAGCTCAGAAATGAAAGAATCAATGTGTAAAGGAAAAGGTCTTTCATCAGATTTCTATACGGCTTCTCAGGCATCATCTGAACCATGAATGATAAGTATCTATATAAGAATTGTGAAAAAAGCGCCACGGCCCGGACATTCAGAAAAACTCCATTTTTCTGGGCTCGAAACAGAGTTTCTCGTTTGAACCGAGATAGGCTTGCGCCAAGCGGTTTTCGAGACCACCCGAGTACCAGATTGTCGCACCGTGGCAAGTGAATGTTCTCATATCTCGGGTCTTTATTAAATGTGCGTTCTCTCTTATTATCGGAACGTATGTTCCATATTTGTGAAAAACTTACTTAGGTGGGATGGGCAGAAGTGGAATACCTTTATATAGTCATTGAGAATTGCTGGAACAATCATGGATTTAATGTATAGGGCCAGGCAAAGCATATTGTTCATCCCTCTTATATTAGGGTATTTTGCAATGAAAGCTGATCCAGTGCCGGCACCAGACTTCTATGCCTCAGTACAACCTAAAGATATTGCTTGTTCAAATGGACCTGTAGAGGTTGAGGTGAAAGCTGATAGCATTCAATCACTCACAATTGGAGCAATGCTCTACCTCTGCGATGGTACTGAAATTCCCCTCCGGAAAGGCGTCATTGGGGGGAGGCCGATCATCAAGAGCAATCTCATATCATTCCAGCGGGCAAATGAAGCAAGCGATGCAGAAATGGATAGCCTTGTCGCGAGGATCGATGCCCATCTCGATTCGAGCAGCGTGGTGACACTCCGCGGAGTTCAAGAATCTTCTCACTTTTCTTTGCATGGCGCGGCGTTTGGCGGGGAAGACGTGGCGCTGTTGAAGTGATCGCCTTTTTAAGTATTAGCCACTTAATAGTGGTAAATAATAGAAAGATTTAAATAGGAGATGTGGTTTAAAGGTTGCATGGTAAATCAACAACACATTCCCGGACATCGAATTTCATTAATAAATATTCTTGCTGGTGTCAGCAATGTTGATCAAGGGGATCATGGGTCTGAAGCCATAGGATTTCTGATTGAAGCGCTAGAGCTGATAGAGCGTGCGAATGAATCAGCTGATCCTGGTCAAAAGGATTCATATAAACTTGCTGCCCGCATGTTCACTGAAGCTTCACATCATGAAGCTGGTCTTACTCGGGATCAAATTTTGGAATTCGCAGAATATACTAAAGGACTAGCATCAAACAATGGAGATGCATTAGAGACTTCAATGAATGCACCTCCTTGCAGATACACGTTTTAATTGTTCTAGAGTTTAATTTGATATCTAAAAGAGCATATGATCTTTTCTTATTGACTTACTCAATATTAATCCAGGCTATTATTAAAAAATAAATGCCCCGTCCGGGACTTTCGACGCTTCTGGGATTCCTGGGGTATCATAGATACCCCTCTTGACCTTGAGGAACTTCAGGGTCGTTCAACTGTTTTCCCAGGTTTTTCATCCGCGAGGATGAAAAAGCTGTTCGAACCCGAGTCACGGCCTTTCGCCGACGAAATCTTGGATTTCTCGTGTCGAGAGGGCCGTATGATTGGCCGGACTACACCAACGGGGCATTAACACCGCAGGAAACCCGCACATCTGTTTTTTGGTCCAGCTTTTTGCCAACCGCGAGGGAGGAAAAAAGATGGCCGTGGGTACACCAACGGGGCGTACGAAAAGGCAACCAGAATCCATTTATAAAGGTTTTCTAAACTTTCAGGCTCACGACCTTGGTCATGCCGTGCTCGTTCATGGAGGCGCCGTAGAGGATATTGGCTTCAGCGATGATGTTGTCATTGTGGCTGATCATGATGTACTGCGCCTTGTCTGCATACTGCTTCACAAGCTCAGCCAATCTGACAGAATTCCTCTTATCAAGTGCGGCGTCAACCTCGTCGAGGACATAGAATGAAGCAGGATCGTATTCTTGAATTGAGAAGATAAACGCGAGCGCAGTAAGCGTCTTCTCGCCACCGGACAATGACCTGATATCGAGGAACTTCCTCCCGGTGATCTTGACACGTATCCTCACGCCGCCTTCAAACACTGTATCAGGGTCTTCCAAGACAAGCTCTGCACTCCCCTTGGTCGTCAACGTGCTGAAGATGCGCTGGAAATGCTCCTGGATCTGGTCAAAAGTCTTCATGAACAGATCCTTCTTCTTGGTCTCGATCTCGTTCATCATGACCATGACATCCTCTTTCTCTTCGGAGAGACGCTCTTTCTTCTTATGCAATTCAGTGTATTCCCTCTCAACAGTCTCATAGATCTCCAATGCTTTCATGTTGACATTGCCCATGCCTGTCACCATGCGTTCAGCATTGCTGATTTCTTTCTTCAGCTGCTCAATCGGTTTGTTGACTATCTTCACTCCTTCATACTGCTTTGCCTCATGCTCGATGCCTGCCATCTCTGCCCTGAGGCGGGCGATGTCTAATGATATCGCGTTCATCCTGTGCTCTGAACTCCTGATCTCTTCCTCTTTCTTGATGATCCTCGTCTCGAGCTTCTGCATCTCATCGGAAGCAGTGTTGCGTTTAGTGAACAGTTCCTTGAATTGGTTATAGAACACTTTCTCATCCTTTTCTTTCTTCACCAGTTCAGCGCTTTGTGTCTTGATCCTTGCCTGAAGGTCCTTTATTTCAGAAGCGAACCGGGTCTCCTCTTTATCCTGCTGTTTCAGGATTTTCGCAATATTCTCTTTCTCAGGATTGAGGATTGAGACGATCTGCGAGGTGATGTTCTTCATCTCTCCCTGGATGCTGATGAGCTGCTCCTTCAGCTCGGTCCGTTTCTGCTCAAACGTATTAAGCTCTGCGAGCTTTGCCGGATTCCTCAACTCAGTGATCGTGCTCCTGAGATCATTCTTCTTCATCTTCAAGGCGGCAAGCTCTTTATTTACCGCCCCTATCTTATTCTGGAGTTCCATCAGCGCCTTGTCAGATCCCATTGCCTTCTCGCTGAGCTCTTTCTTCAATATCTTATTGGCATCCAGGTCACCTTCTTCAAGATGGAGGCTCTTCTCTAATTTGATGATTTCCCCTTCCATCATGGCCTTGTCCTGGCGTAGCTTGGTGATCTCCTCATCTGAGCCCTTGCGCTTGATCTCGAGATGGGAGACGACCCCTTCCAAGTCAGCGGCCTTTTCCTCATACTTTGCGATGTTTGCACCAACTTCTTTCTGCTGGAAGCCCGTATGGCTCTCCTTTCTCCGGAAGCCGCCGTGCATCGCTCCGGAGATCTCACAGAGATCCCCCTCTAAGGTCACCATGCGATATCGCCCTATTCCCAGTCTTCTGGCGACGTCAATTGTTTCGACGACGATGGTGTTGGCGAAGACATAGTTGAAGACCCGGTTATACTTCGCATCAAAATTGATGAGGTCGATCGCCCTGCCGATGACCCCTTTTGCCCCTGCATGGGGGAAGGGCTTTGCAGGCTCTGCTTTTACCCTGTTGAGGGGGAGGAATGATGCGACGCCAAATCGGTTCTGCTTCAGATAGCGGATGCATCTGGATGCGGTATCTTCATTATCGACAACGATGCTCTTTATCCTTGCTCCAGCGGAAACATCAAGGGCCATGGCATACTCGCTCTTGACCCGGCCGAGCTCTGATACCGTGCCCTCGATGCCGGGAAACTTGCTCTTGCTTTCAATGATCTTCTGGACAGCAGTCCCCAAGGATATTTTTTCCCTGAGTGAGGCTTGCTGTGCCTGCAGCTTTGCAATATCTTCGTTCGCAGCCTGGAGTTTCGTCCTCGCGTTTGCCAGCTGGGCGGCAAGGGAGGAATCCTCATTCAGAAGGGTGTTCAACCGTAAGGTGGTCCTCTTGAAGTCTTGCTTCATCTCCTTGAGCCTGGCAAGCTCCTCTTTCTGCTCAGCTGCAACATTCATGACCTTCTCAATCTTTTCATCGACAGATTGGAGCTGGTATTCAAGGCGGTCTTTCTCCCGCATCAGCTCCTGCTGCCGCTCCCTAAGGTCCTGGATCTCTTTTTGCTTCTCCTCAGCCAGGTTATCGAGCTTCTCTATGTCTTGCTCAATGTCCCCTGCCTTGTCGAGATTGGCATCGGTCCGGAATTTTGCTATCTTCTGATCCACAATAGATTGATCTTTCTTGTTCGAGCTTTCCTGTTGGGCAAGTTCGGTCTTCTCCTTCTCGAGGCGGGCAATCTTTTCCTCGACATCTGCCAAGCTCTTATGCAGTTGGTCATTGCGCTGGTTGATTCTCTGCAATTCATTCTCACATGATCCTATCCTTGTCTTGTTGGTGGCGATATCGACCTTGAACTGCTCAATCTCCTTATGGACCTTGACCTGTTCCTTCTCGCCCTGCTGCTCCACCTGATCATTGAGTCCCTTGATGACGCCCTGTTTTCCTTCGACCTGCTTCTTGAGCTTTGTGATCTCTGCCTGGATTTTATCGATATCTTTCTTCCTTGAGGAAGTCAATGCATCTTTTTCCTTGAGCTCTTTCTGCTTTTCCTCAGTTTGATAATGGAGCAAGGATGCCTTGTTCTGCTTGATCTTAGTGCCTGCATCCTTGAACTTCATCGCCTGGTCTCGCTCCTTCTGCAGCTCATCGATATAGGTCTTCCGCTCTTTGAGGACGATATCAGCCTCATTGATCCTCCCCTCAACCCTTTCAAGCTCTCTCAGTGCCCTGTTTTTCTTCTCCTCATACATCGAGATTCCTGCAATCTCTTCTATGACCATCCTTCTTTGGTCTGTTGACATCTCGACGAAGCGTACGATATCGCCTTGGAGAATGATGTTATACCCATCAGGATTGATCTTGGCGATGGCGAGAAGCTCGAGGATCTGCTGTCGTGTCCTTGTCTTGTCATTTATCTTGTATGTCGATTGCCCAGTCGGTTTCACAATCCGGGTGATCTTGACAAACGGTTCTTCGGTGGGGAACGTCTTCTCTGAATTGTCGAAAAATATGGAAACTTCCCCTTGTTTCGCCGGCTCCTTCTTCTTTCCGCCATTGTAGATCAAGTTGGCAGCACGCTCTGCCCTCATCTCCTTGGAAGAGCCTTTCCCGAGGACAAAGCAGAGCGCATCCAAGACGTTTGACTTGCCGGAACCGTTCGGGCCGAGAATGACGTTGAATTCCTCTCCGAAAATGAGCTCTGTCTTAAGGGCAAAACTCTTGAAGCCGGACATAACCATGCGCAAAATACGTGTCATTGTCTCCTCTTTTGTCGTCTCTGAAAAGTAGACTGACTACCTGCTATAACTGTCGGGGTATATATAAAGGTTTTGTATGAGGAAAATAAAAAAGAAAAAAAAGACTTCAGTCCTTGGCTACGCTGAAAAGCGCCTTGATCGCCACGATGGCCGCTGCCGGGACAACAAAAACACTCATCAGGTCAAAGAAGCTTGCTACCGCAGTCCAGCCGAAGGTCAGCGTCGTGAAGACAGCGCTGAGCACGTTGAAGCTCAGGAGGAACGCGATTGTCGCAATCAAGAATGTCTGCGTCTCCTTCTGGGTAACGTTCATCAAGCCGACGACGACACCGAGCACCGCAAGCACGAACACTGCCCATGTCGGCGGCGATGATGCGCTGAACACAGCAACCAATAATGCTAGAACTAAACCGATAACAAAAGCCCATGGCCCTAATTTCGCTTTCATATAATCACCCCTATTTTGATAGCTCTTCTAACTGGAAAGGTATATATAAATGTTGCGGAAAGGGCAATTTTTAATCTGGAGAAAGCGACGTTATCGATGCTCCTGACATGATCTTGTCTAATTTGCCAGCACCCTTATAGAGCATCTCTGAGGGCATCTGAATATGGATCCTGTTATCTCTGACAGCCATGAGTAATTCTGCGCCAGATGAAGCTTGAATAACCAGGTCTGCGCCTGGATACATGCTCAGATCTTTTGGTAGTTCCCCATGAGCTTTAACATAATCTAGTATGGTTGTGTCGAGCTTTTCTTCATCCGGATCAGCGATATTGTAACCGAATTTGTAAAGCCCATTATTGGGGAAACCAAAGCCTTGATAGTCATTGCGGAAATCAGGATTCATTGCATTGAAGACCCACTCATTACCTACAAAATTTAATTCGCGAGGGACATGGAATTCTGAGGTGCTGGTCTGTGGAAACATGCGCAGGTGGAAGCCGCCATCGTCTTCGCGGCCGGTGATGAGCTTTCCGAGCATTCGCCTCATGCCATCTTCTCCGTCTGGGTAGATGAAGGACTTTGGCCAGCCGTGGACAGTTTCCCGTTCCTCTTGTATGTCATTGTCTAGGAAGAAATATCTCAGGACGGATATTTCAAGGAGACTACTCATAGAAGGATCATAATCTGCATCAGGCGTCAAATATTCAGCAAACGTATGCCTCAATTCGCTTGAAATGCAGCATCCCCTCAGTTCAGATGCGCATATCCTGCCCGCTAATCCAATCGGTGATTAGGGGGGATAAGGGCCACCACCCAGTCGTTCAGGGAGAATCCTGACTCGAAAGCCGTACTCACCATTGCCGAGGTCATTGACAAATGTCATGCCATAATGGTATTCTCTTAATCCTTTTAAATGGGCGTCATCAAACATCTCCATGCCGATAATTTCTGGTTCAACTGTGACAGCTCGCGCTTGCTCAGCAGCAGAGAGTGCTAAAAACACGGTTAATGTAGTGGCTGTTCTTTTCATTGAAATTTCCTCATTACGTAATGGATGGGAATGGACTTTTACTTAAAAACCTTATCATTTAGGAGTGGTTATTATCAGAACTCTCCCAGCTTCATTTGAGATACTGCTTTCCAAGAGGCCCAGCTCTTGCGGAAGATATCTGGGTGGGTCTTGCCATGCTCCTTCAAGAATTTCTGCGTCCGAGGGTCAGCAGGGTAGCCAGAGCCGATGATGAGGCCGAGCCGGCTCTCGAGCTTCTTCATGTAATCATCCCTCGCGGCCTTGGCAATGATGGATGCAGCCGAGGCGACAGGATAGTTCTCATCAGCCTTGTGCTCTGCGATGAGCTTGATCTTATGCTCGCCGATATCATTCGAGACGCGCTCTCTATATGCTCTTAGATTAGGGCTCGGGCAGTCGAGCCAGGCCTTGTCCGGCTGGAGCTCTCTCAGGATGTCTGCGGTGACCTTTGCTTCGAGCCAATTGAGGTTATCCGACTTTGATAATACTGAGTTATCGACCTCTTTGGGGGAGACCTCGACGAGTTTCCATCTGCTTATGGCCCGAATCTTCCTCGAGAGGGCCTTTCGCATCCTCGGCGAGAGCTGCTTAGAATCCTTGACGCCCATCTGGACGAGCTTATAATGGTCCTTTTCATCGATGGCGACGCCCGCGATCATGAGCGGACCTATCAAAGGACCTCTACCTGCCTCATCTACTCCACAAATGATCATATTCAGTGTGTAATCTGGGCCATTTATAAAGGTTTTTCTAAGATGGTTAGAATCAATCCTTGTCATATCTAAGGAAAGGTTTATATACCAAATAGCCGTCTTTAGATGGAAATTAACTATTTTAAAGAATATGCGGGGTGCATACATATGGAACAACAGACACACCACCATAAAAAGACGCCTATCAGTAGAATACTCCTTGGGACATCAACACTCACGGTAATTTTACTCGTAGTGCTGTCATTTCAGTTAGGAGCCATCAACAATACCCTTAAGGACCTAACCCTGACGAGGACAGAGGAAGGGACTGCAGATGTGCCATCAGAGCCTCAAGCGCCGCCTGCACCCGCGCCTCCTGCGCCAACACCAAGTGTTGACTTCAAGAAGTTGATCGATGACACTGATCCTGTAAAAGGGGATGCGAATGCTCCGGTAACCATCATCGAATGGAGCGACTTTGAATGTCCATTCTGCAGCAGGTTCTACACACAGACATACGGCCAGATCGTAGAGAAATATGTCGACACGGGAAAGGTCAAGATCGTGTTCAAAGACTTCCCTTTGAGCTTCCATCAACAAGCTCAAAAAGCTGCAGAAGCAGCTCAATGTGCACATGACCAAGGCAAGTTCTGGGAGATGCACGACAAGATCTTCGAGAATCAAGGAAGCATCAGTGTCGCCAATTACAAGGCCTGGGCAGCAGAGCTCGGCCTTAACAAGGCTGATTTCGATGCATGCCTCGACTCTGGCAAGCACGCAGCTGAGACTGCAAAGGACATGAGCGACGGAACCACTGGCGGAATCCGTGGAACGCCAGGATTCTTGATCAATGGACAGCTCTTATCTGGAGCGCAGCCATTCCAGGCGTTCGAAGCAGTGATTGAGCAGAAGCTCGCTGAGTAAATCTTTTTTTTTCTTTCGTTTATTATATTCTCTCTATTTTGCCGGGGGCGGATTTAGAAAGTCTGTGCAAGATTTCAAGAAGCCAGACGTATAGGCCATTTTAAAATTATCATCTTCCTCGATGGCCTTTTGAAGTTCGCTTTTCTCTTGCTCACATCTCTCCATGATCACAGAAAGGAGATGCGATCCATCCTCATCTGTGAAAGACACTGATCTTGCAAGGCGGTCATATTTCTCACGTGTTTGGGGTGGAAGCCCTTTGTCGGAAAGGGATTCAAAGTTTTCTTTGATCGCTTGTAACTCAATTTCCTTTAGGTCATCTGTACCTGTTTTTGAGGCCATGCCAAATCCTGCCAGCTCAAAGACCCAGAGCGTTGCATAGTAATGGAATCGTTCGTTTGCCTCATTCACTTGTTCGAAGGACCCGCCTCGGTCATCTTGGATGAGGCCACGCACAATATTTTCCTCATTACACATTCCCTGCCTTCTTTCGCTGATATACGAGAACACCGATGAACATTTGTCTTGCTCTACCGAATCTTTGCACGACTCTTCTACAGAAGGTATGCCCTCACAAGCATTGAAGGAATCCAAGGAGGATTCCAATTGATCAAGCACGGTAGAGGATCCAATGCAGCCAGTGAGAAAAAGAAGCATGGCCGCAATGAGTATTCTCATGGTCTCTTCTTTCACGAACACTTTATTTAAATGTTATTATTGGCCCGGCCACCTCCACCTAGCCTTTACAAAGGCTAGCAAACTCACTAAAGTTCGTAGCTAAGAGCAGAGCTCTAAGGACACCAAGAAGCGGGACTTTCAGTATCACGACGCTGTGGACCTGCAAGATTATGGACCGCGGTCTCGCTTTTCCTTGTTCGGACAAGATCACCCGGTCGTGGGTCGGAAAAGTATTTATAGCAACTTTGGTATTGTGATTGCATGATCAAGGCGAAATATTACGAACAGGACTATCAAGGGAAAGAAAACACTGTCAGGTGCACACTCTGCCCGCGCTACTGCCAGATCCAAGATGGGAAGATCGGCTTCTGCAATGTGCGCAAGAATGTCGTGGGGAAGCTATATACTCTCGTGTATGGGAAATTGACCGGATTGCAGATCGATCCCATCGAGAAGAAGCCCTTGTTTCACTTTCTGCCGGGGAGCAAGGTACTCAGCTTTGGAACTGTTGGCTGCAATCTTCGCTGCAAACATTGCCAGAATTGGCATACTTCACAGACGAAGCCTGGCGAGTATCCTGAGGAGGAAGTCAGTCCTGAGCAGATGATACAATTGGCGAAAGAGCATGGCTGCGAGAGCATCGCAGCGACGTACAATGAGCCGACGATCTTCTTCGAGTATTGCTTGGACATCTTCAAACTGGCGAAGGCAGCGGGAATCAGGACGGTCATGGTGAGCAACGGCTTCACTTGTTTAGGGCCTGCAAAGGAATTGGCGCCTCACTTGGATGGTATCAATGTCGACTTAAAAGGATTCACTCAACAATTCTATGGGACGACCACTGCTTCCTTCCTGAAAGACGTCTTAGCCTCGATTGAGTTCTGGGCCAAGCAGAAACATGTCCTGCTTGAGGTCACAAACCTTGTCATCCCGACGCTGAACGATGATCTGGACAAGATCGAGGAGATGTGCCTTTGGCTGAAGGAGCATGCCGGCGCGGATGTGCCGCTGCACTTCTCTGCGTTCCACCCTGACTATAAGCTGGATCATTTGCCATCCACCTCTGCTGAACTCTTGGATAGGGCCTGGAAGATCGCCAAGGATGTTGGGATGAGGTATGTCTATGTAGGGAATCTTCGCGCTGGTGACAAGGAGAACACCCATTGTCCGGAATGCAATGCATTGCTGATAAAACGGCATGGGTTTCTTGTTGTGGAGAATCATCTAAAGGAGGGTTGCTGTTCGTGCGGGGAGATGATTGCCGGGGTGTGGTAAAGAATGCAGAATATTTGTGTTAAACTCTTAAATTTGCCAAGATTGACTGTCTGTGTAGAGTGCATCCGGCAATCCTAAGTTCTTGGCGCTTTCATAATGAAATGAAATCGGACCTGCATCTGTAAAAACTTGAAGTTGATTTAATGGTCTAAATTCGCCATTATCTCTTCTTAATTTTTGTTCGTTTCTTGTTCCTTTATCAACTAATTTTTCAGGATGTCCTATACCTACTTCGGAGAATGACGAAAACATGTACAATTTTTAGAGAAAAAATTGGGAAGATAGCGGGGAGAGGATTTGCTTTCTAGGATTCCCGTAGGTTCGAGACGGCCTCAAGACAGAAGGAACTATCGCGTTCATTCCATCTCTTGAACTGAAGCTTGTAAGTACTTAGTATAGGGGATGGGACTACTTCCATCTGCTGGGAGTAATCTCCTCTCGCCAGATCTTCCACTAACCGTTACACGCAAGCCGAGAAGATCGTTTATATTTCTATCGCCAAGTTCTTTCTGGTCAACATGAAAAAGATAAATTTCCTGTCCAATTGGCTCTCCACCGATCATAGAGATATTAAAATCAGAAGTGTCATTTCCTGGTGTAGAGGATCGGTGCCAAACCTGGTTCATATATCCTCGGCTTCCTTCTCCTTGCCAATTTCTGTCCGGTCTGACAGATACAATTCGATACCAAGGAGGTCCATGATCTGCTACCATATGAAAGGGGGAATGAATGCTGGTTTATAAATTTTTAGAGAAAAATTGGGAAGGGGATTGTCAGGGTCTGGGAGTAGAACGGAAGCTTTTTATATCCTCAAAAGACAATTGAGCCATGGTCGCCGGGGTCGAGATCGGTCTGATTTTCGGATTCTCCCTACTCGGAGGGCTCCTCGCAACCCGATTCAGACAACCCACGGCAATCGGATTACTGCTCATCGGAGCCATCGTCGGTCCGAATGCGCTCAGCTACATCAGCGACGGTGAGTTGATCCACCTGGCCATTGAGATCGGGGCAATCCTGCTCTTATTCGCCATCGGCATCGAGTTCAATATCCAGAAATTACTGAATTTGGGCGGGAAAGCATTGATGATGGCCATCTTCAAGCTTGGTTTAGTGGTGTTTGCCGGCTATTATCTTGCGCTCTTGCTGGGCTTTGACGTGATCTCGTCTCTTGCTCTCGGCGTTGCTCTAGCGATCTCAAGCACGGTCATCATGATCCGGATCCTAAAGGCTAAAGGGCTCGTCGATCGTAATGAGGTTCAGCTTTTGATCGCGGTGCTCATCATCGAGGATATCTTCGGCGTGTTCGCTCTTACCTATTTTTCCAGTGTGCAAGGAACGCCCGGTGATCTGCTCTCTCCCTTGCTTGCAGCATTCCTGGTGCTGATCATCACCTATGTGGTGCTGAAACGTGTTCTGCGATGGGCCATCAATTGGATCTTAGCCTACAGTTCAGAAGAGACTTCAATGTTTCTCGGATTGGGATTGCTAGTCGGAATGAGCTATCTGGCGACAGTACTTGGTATATCCTCATCTGTAGGCGCCTTTCTTGCAGGTACGCTGATCGCATCGCTTCCTGCAGCAAAAAGCATTGAACATGCCATCCATCCTTTCGTCTTGACGTTTTCGTCGTTGTTCTTCTTTTCCCTTGGGACGCTCGTCGACTTCAACACGGTTATCACCATGTGGCCGATCATCCTGGCATTCTTTGTGTTCACAGTCATTGCCAAGAGCTTTGCCATCAGCACAGGCGGATATCTCTTCGGAGGCTTATCCGGGAAGCAGGCGGCGTTCGCCGGCTTGGCCATGGTCCCGATAGGGGAGTTTTCGCTGCTCGTCGTCGCCATTGCAGATCCTCTCAATCCAGGATTTGACTTGGTGAGCATGGTGGCTGCAGTGATCTTCCTCTCCACCTTGATCACTCCTCTCGCGGTCACGCGCTATGAAGCCTTTGGAAATTTTTGCATGGGATGCATGCCTGATTGGATGCTCAAGCCGATCAGGTTAGGGTCAAGATACATGTGTGTCATCCATGACAATCTCGAATATTCACGAAAGCAGACATTGACCTTGAAGAATGATCTGCGACGCTTCTTTCGCGGGGTCGGTGGATTTCTGGCACTCATCGCCCTCGCAGGGTATATCTGGCTGTGGTTATCTCCTGAGCAGCAGCTCTTTTTGCGCCAACCGAAGACACTGTTGACTTTGGCCATGCTCATACTTGTCATCCTGGCCTTCATCGGCTTTGATATCGTGCGGGCATTCAGGAACTTCATTGCTCATTTTCGCAGCTTCATCCGCATCTTCCTTCCTTATGACCTTGACCAGGAGAAGGGCATTCTAAAAACCTTCGGGCAGGCGATCCTCCTCTATGTTTTTGCGGTCATGCTGCCCAATTTTGTGCTGCTCTCTAATCTTGATCCCGCATTTAACTATCTTGAATTGCTCTTTTTAGGATTGATGGCAATTCAGCTCTTTCGCGGCTTTTCCATGATCAGAGGTATTCCACGGAAACATTTATTGGCGCTGCAGAAGAGAGTGAAAGGGAAGAAAAAATTGGGAAGATAGCGGGGAGAAGGTAAATCAACTCATGATTTTCTCTTGAATAAGATCCACAACTCTTCTTAAAAGAACATCACTGATATAAATATGACAGACTCCAAAAAGCGATGTCTTATTCTTATCCTCAAAGCATTTAAATTTTTCTTCAGGCAACTTTAATTTCTCAGACCAATATTCTATTACTTTTTTTTCTGTCAATTTGAAATGAATTAAATGACAGGATTTATTTATTAATCTTGATAGAGATAGAAGTTTATTTTTCTCAAGAATTTTAAGAACAAATTTCATTATATCTGGATCAGACTTTGTTATAGTGAATCTTCGGTAATTTGATTTTCCGAGTGAGTTCGATCCTTCTCCCTTGAGAAAGCCCAATACATAGCAAAATTCAGGAGATAAAGTTAACTTTTTTGGAAATACACGGGATATTATACGTTTTGATTTTGTAGTGTAGAATATTTTTATCGTATTTTGTTTTTCATTGGTAGCGTATAACTGGTGACAAGAACCAGTAGACCACGTTGGATAAGTTTTGTTTCCTTTAATCAGTTCTTTGATATTTATTTTTGGTAGAGTCATTGTGGCTAATGTGCTCTATTCTTTTTTATAAAGCTCACGTGAGAATGTCCAGTGGTAAAAAAAATAGCGGGGAGAGGATTTGAACCTCCGACCTGAGGGTTCCTCGGACTTTGCGCCTGAGGTTAACAGCGCAACGAGTTTATGAGCCCTCCGGGCATTTAGGCACTTTTTGGTGTCTCCTGGCTGCCCTACCCCGCTATTGAATAGCAAGAACATCGTTTTATTTATAAAGCTTGTGTTAATGCTCTCCACTAGACTTTTCCGTATTTTTCAATGCCCTTTTTGAAGATAAAAAACGCAGAAGACCTTCTTCAGTCTCTTGGCATACGTCGTTGATAATCTGGATTGTAGACTTTCAAGTGCAACCTCAGCGGAGGGAGGCCCTCATACTCGACGACGATGACTTCTTTTCTATGTCCATCTGACAAATCAAGAGGGCTTCTACAAAAATCATGTTCATTGTCATCATGTATTCCGTGGCGTTCCATCACTTCATCGAGGGAAAGGTATATTTTAAAAGTTGCTGCAGTCGCCTCATACCATGCATCAACTTCTCCGCCTAATGTATTAACCTCCCTCAGTTTAAGGGAATGTAATATTTCAGTTTCATCCATCTGTTCCAGGCTTTTGAGCAGAGGATAGTTATCACTCAGAAATCGTCTTGGAGAGAGGTCACTATTCCACAGCTGTCTCCTCAGCTGTAAAGCCAGATCACCCTTATCTATTCCAACAGTCCTTTGACTTTGTGCCATTTTTGAAGTTCCCTTTCCAGTAAGGTGTGTTCCTGCTTAAGCTGTTTTTTTAATGAAGATGTTTTCAATGGAGGCACTTTTGGATGGGACGGTTTCTTCACCTGGCCGATGCTCTTCGCGACCTGCTGATAGGCCTCCCTGAAAGGCATGCCCTTGTTGACGAGATCGTATGCTTCTTGCGTCGCCCATAATTCTGGCAGGCAGTCATCCCAGCAGCGCTTCTTGTCGACCTTCATCTCCTTGATTACGCGCTGCATCATCCTCAGTGAGCTGATGGTCATCTCGAAGCTGTCCTTCAAGCCGATCTTATTGAGCTGGGTGTCCCTGTTGTAGCCTGACAAGAGGTCTTTCACTGACGACGAGACAGCAATGTAATGTCCTTGGACATGAGCAGACATGCCTCTCATCATCTCTAAGACATCAGGATTGTGTTTCTGCGGCATGATCGAGGAGCCTGTAGTCAACTTGTCTGGGAGGATGACATAGTTGAATTCCGGCATGGTCCACATTGCTAAGATGGCCGCCATCCTTCCAAGAGTCAACATGACCTGATGCAGGGAGTGGATGACTGCAGCCTCGAATTTCCCCCTCGAGTTAGCGCCGTGAAGGACATTCATCACTTTCGGGAATCCCATCAATGACGCAGTGTAATTGCGATCAATGGGAAGAGTCGTACCGTACGAGGCTGCGAAACCCAATGCATTCTGGTTGATGAGCTTGAATGCGTTCTTGACCATGTCTAGGTCGTTTAGGAGCGCTTCTGCAAATGCCTCGCTCCATAATCCGAAGCTGGAGGGCATGGCTTGGCGCATATGGGTGAAACCAGGCATGACCGTCTTTTCATGCTTCTTTGAGAATGCGAGCAATACCTCGACGAGGGAGATGCATTCCTTCGCTGTTTTGAGGAGCATATCCTTTTCATAGAGGCGGATCATGCAGGTGCTTTGGTCATTGCGGGAACGGCCGACATGGATCTTTTTTCCGACTTGACCATACTTCTCAGTCAGATAGAGCTCGATCGTGGTGTGGCAGTCTTCATGTTCTTGCTTTACCTCGATCTTGTCTTTTTTCCATAATGCATAGATATCCTTGAGGCCGACGAGGAGCTTATTGAGCTCTGCAGTGGTGATGAACTTCGCCTTGTGGATAGCCTTTGCGTGCGCAACTGAGCCGATGAGGTCATAAGGAAGCATGGCCTGGTCTATGACATGGTCTCCCCAGACAGAGTACTGCTCGACTTCTTCATCATCTACTCCTTTATCCCATAGTTTTGGCATTGTCATCCCTTCGGTAAACGTTCATCATTTGTATACGGAGTTCCCCAGAAAAATTTGCCATCAGTTGCTTGTGCATCCAAATCTTTATAGACTGGTTCTCCTTCACCTTCTAGTACCTCGACGAGATGAATCCCTTTTGTGAACACTGTTATAGGTTTTGTCTTTCCATCTTGTTCTGGGACCTCAGTTGAATCTTGCTGTCTAAATAATTTACTCAAGGGAACCATATCAGAAGCATATTCATTTTTCCCGACAACATACCATTCTCCCTTCCACTCAAAACCGAAAAGTATGCGATAATCCCCCCTGGATAAACGGATTGTTCCTGGAATACCATCATCAGAAGGAACTTGCTTCATAACTAGTTTTGATGGATTGTTAAAAGCATCTAACACAATATCTCTTACTGATTCAGTAGGATTTTGTAATGTTTCTCCCATTTCTTCACCCCCTCTGGTTCGCCATCTTTGTCTGTAAACTCCACAGCTCGATGAATCCCGGAGAGGCAGCCTGGTTGAAGGTCTGGCCTTTTGTGTAGGACGCGAGCTGATGGTCGTAGATGGCGTTCTTTGATGAACGGGAAGTAGGTATGGCTGCTCCCTTAAATAATTTTACCTTCACCTCGCCGGTCACCTGGCTGTTCATAGTGTCTATGAACGCGTTGAGCGAGTCCATCAATGGATCATTCCACAAGCCGTAATATGCCATCTCGCTCCATCTCTGGTCGATGAACGGCTTCACGCTGTTCTGATGGATGGTCGAGGTGAACTTCTCCAAGTCCTTGTGCGCATTGATGATGGTTATCGCAGCAGGGCATTCATAGATCTCCCTCGACTTAAGGCCGACAACCCGGTCTTCAACCATGTCGATGATGCCGACTCCGTGTTTCCCTGCTATCTTGTTGAGGTTGTCGACTAGGACATGGAGCATCATGGGAACATTGTTCATGCCGACGGGAACGCCGTGCTCAAACTGGAGGGAGATGATGTCCGGTATATCTGGAGCTTTTTCAGGGATTGTCGTGAGGGTGAAGATATCATCTGGAAACGGCTCCTCAGGATGCTCTAATATGCCGCATTCGATGCTCCTCCCCCAAAGGTTCTCATCAGTCGAATATTGCGAGACCTTATGATGGGCGATGGGGATGCCATGCTTTTTCGCGAAATCAGCTTCGACATCTCGGGTGAGATCATAATCGCGCACCGGAGCGAGGACCTTGAGTTTCGGATTCAAGGTGATGATGCCCGCGTCGAGGCGGACTTGGTCATTGCCTTTCCCTGTGGAGCCGTGGGCGACAGCGTCGCATCCTTCCTCTTCCGCGACCTTTACTGCATATTTGCATATGAGCGGCCGGCCGATGGTGGTCGAGAGAGGGTATTGTCCTTGGTAGAGGGCATTCGCCTTGATCGCTTTAGCAATGTAATGCTCTGCAAACTCCTCTTTGGCGTCGACGACAATAGCCTTGACAGCACCTAATGCGAGCGCTTTCTTCTTGACATCGACAAGATCGATGCCTGGCTGGCCGAGGTCCAATGTGAGCGTGATGACCTCTGCATTGTAATGGATATTGATCCATTTGAGGATGATGCTGGTGTCTAAACCTCCAGAGAAGAGCAGCACCACTTTTTTGACCTCTCCTGGATGTGCTTCATAAGTCGCGGTTTTCGGTTTTAGGGTGTTCATGACAGTCTCCTCACTAAGTTGTATCTTTCCACTAGGTAACGTTGGTCATTTGTTCTTCAATAAATACAACATAATCGCTTTCTGAGCCGACCCTTTTCAGGCTCGAGCGGGAAGGTGGGACTTACAGTCCAACGCCGTGACCCACACGTAAATTGATGGTCACGGATTCGCTGATTTATGTTTCAATAAATACAACATAATCGCTTTCTGAGCGTGTAATCTGTTCTCGGCTTGGTCGAAGACGACGCTCTGAGGGCCGTCGATCACTTCCGCGGTCTGCTCATATCCCCTTATTGCCGGGAGGCAGTTCATGAAGATCGCCTCAGGATGCGCATGCTTCATGAGGGCGCCATCGACTTGGAACGGCAGGAGCAACCTCTTGCGCTCAGCCTCCTCATCAGAGGATATGTGGTATGACATCCACGAGTCTGTGTACACAACATCAGCGTCGGTGATCGCTTCCTTCGCATCATGGTATATTGTGAGCGAGGCACCTGTTTTCTCTGCAATCTTCTTGGCTTCTTCGATGAATCGGGAGTCGGGCATGAGGTTTTTATGATTTGGACAGCCGATGGTCATGTCCATGCCCATGAGCGCAGTGCCATGCATCATGGAATAGGTGACATTGTTGTTGGCATCACCAAGATAGCAAAGCTTGAGGCCTTTAAGCTTGCCCTTTTTTTCTTTTATCGTCTGCAGATCAGCAATGATCTGGCAGGGATGCGCTTCATCACTCAACGCGTCGATAACCGGCACGTCGCTGTGCATGGCAAGCTCTTCGGTGTCCTTGTATTTGTTCAGCCGTGCCATGATGATGTCAACATATCTTGATGCGGTCTTCGCTGTGTCATGCATGGTCTCCTTCTTGCCGAGCGGCGAATCCTTGACACTGTAAAAGATTCCATGGCCGCCCATCTGGGTCATGCCTGCTTCAAAACTCAGTCTCGTCCTAAGACTTGGTTTCTCAAAGATCATGAGCAAGGTCTTGTCCTTCATCGAGTCCTTGTACTTGTCCGGATGCTTCTTGATCTCGAGCGAATCATCGATGATGTCCAGGATCTGTTCAGATTTCCAATCGGCTAATGATAAGAGATGCATATTATCACCCAGTTCCCAGAAAAGGGTGATGTATTTATCGGTTTCGTTTTCGCATTATAAACCTATTGACAAGGGTGGGACAAAATAGACATTTTTGTCCGAAACAGAACATTTATATATTAGATAGCTATAAAAAGATACCGAGATTACCCTCTAAAATGGCGATTGACCAGAAAGCAGCAAAGATATATGAACAATTTGCAAAGGCATTACCTAATTATCCATTTTCTCTATACTTCTACTCAGATATAGTCGCTAAAGAAGTTGTTGATATTAATGTCAGAGCAATCCTTCTTAAATCGTTAATTAAACATAATGGGGTTTTTATTTGTGCTCGGGCCACCCATTACATAGGCAAAACAGATGAAGCTAGACGAATGATAGAAGAACAGTTACCGCTTGAAAAGAATGCGTCATTGGAGGGCATTGGGGAATTTTGGAGACTTGTTCAAGATGATAGGAAACAACTAGGCCGGGCAAATAGGCTTGCTCAGGAAGAGAATCATTGCCTTGCTGCAATCATCTATGGGGCTTTAGGTGTTGAGCAAGAATACGAGCGTGAACTAGGGATACTATTCAGAGAAAAACGTTTCTATGAGGTCCTCAAGATCAGGGAAAGGTGTGACTATGATGATAAGGTTGAGAGCCAACTAAAACAAATCCGAGAACAAGGAGATGCTGTTCCACCAGAATTCGAACATATTGAAATGCAAGAAGACGAAGAGGTTCCCTCTGCTAGGTTATTAGATATTTTTAATTATAGTAGACAAAGATGGATAGAAGGGAAGCAAGATCAACAAGAGATATCTTCCTTATTGAATAGCGTCGACCAAACCCAAGAATCAACATTAGCGCTTGTCAAAGGCGAAGGATGGAGTGAAGCTGCATCAAGATATAGGGCTTGTAGAGACGATGAGATAGATGATCAAAAAATAAAGGCCTATGATGATCTCGTCAAAATATGCACCTCATTGGCAGAAGGCTGGAATCCAATGAAAACAACAAGGAGCAAATAACAATGAACATCACCCAAGAAGTGCGGAATCATCTGGATGACCACAGCACAATACGTCAGGGACTCCATCTGGGCATCATATCCTACTCGAAGCTTGCGCGCCTCATCATAACGGAACGAGGTTTCAAGGAAAGGGACTTCGACGCCGTGTTGGTGGCTTGTCGACGATACCTCCCGAAAGAAGGAGTCCCTCTGAAAAAGATCAAGGAGCTATTGAAAGCGACGACTTTGACGATGAAGACTAATATCTGCGTGGCGATCAGCTCCCCTCTCTCCTCCCCGAGCTTGATTGAGATTCAGAAAGAGATCATGGCAGGACAAGGCACATTGCATATGACAGAAGGGGTAAACATGATCATGCTCATAACGAGCGATGAGTTCGTGCCACTGGTAAAACGCTACCTCAAACGATCACTTCTGAAGATAACCAGTGATCTCGTGGAGATCACCCTGAAAAGCCCACGAGAACTTGAGCACGTGCCTGGATTTGTGGCATATGTATACTCACTTCTGGCGGATAGAGGAATCAATATCGTCGAAGAATTGTCCTGCTGGACAGACACCATCATCATCATAGAAAAAAAAGATTGCGATAAGGCATTGAGGCTGCTCGCTCACTCTTCCTCTTCTTCCTCATCCTTGCCGTCTTTGTCTTCCTTGTCTTCAGGCTCGTCATCAGCATCCTCATAGCCTTTCATAAAGGCCTCCTCTTCTGAGCTGATCTCGTCGCCTTCTAGAAGGTCTTCCCTGCTGGATTCATTATAGACATTCTGCTCTTCATCTTCGGGGTGTTGTTCCATGAAACCACCTCAGTTTGGGCTGGGAAAGCAAATGTATAAAAAGCTATTGGTCCTACTCTGGAACATGCAACCTGTCTCTTACGGTGCTGAAGCTGTAATAATCCAAAAATCACCGAATCTCCTTAAAAAGCGGCTCAAGAAAGGGTACCGAAACGAAAAAATTGATGCACTATTGCGAAGCGGCCGAAACAGAAGGGAATATCGTCTTCTGCAGAAACTCGCGCTGAAAGGCTTTCCAGTGCCTCATGTCATCGAGATGGGGGACTACGCGTTCAGCATGGAGGAGATCAAAGGAAAAAAGATAAGGGATTGCCTTACATTGAAATCAGTCCCTCTCATTTGCCCGAAGATCGGCAAGCTCATTGCAAAATTACATAATGAGAGCATCATCCACGGGGATCTCACCACATCCAACCTGATATGGAACAGAACATTGTCCATCATCGACTTTGGTTTGAGCTATCAATCCCATCGCATCGAAGATAAGGCCGTCGATCTGCATCTCTTGCGCCAAGCGCTCACTTCAAAGCACTGGAGGATCGCAGAGAAGGCATTTGCATCATTCCTGAGAGCCTATCGGAAATATGCAATTGACGCTGAGAAGATCCTTGAACGTTTTGAAGTTGTCGAGTCTCGGGGAAGGTATAAGGGCAAGGCTTAGCTGTACACGTGATGATGGTACGTGCGTGTGCATTTTATGTTATCTGCAAAATAATTCACTCGAGATGCTATTTCTTGAATCATTCCTCTGAAGAGGAGCGCTTCCTTATGGAAATGTGGCATCCTTGCATGAGAGATGGGGATCTCAGATTTCTTCTTTTCATGATGCATGAATTGATCGTATAGTTTCAGGATATCATAGATGCCATTGATCCTTCGTTGTCTTTGTATAGCTCCTTGATCTTCCAAGGACGCCATAAATATGTCAGGGTGGGAGAAGTAATCCCCACTTTGCCGCTCATTTTCCATGAATAACCATTCATCATGGTTTGTTATTTTTTCATGTTCTTCGAGATGCTGTATGAGGCGATCAGCGCTTTCTAAGCTCCGTCTGATAAAGCTCTGATATCTTACCGCAATGGGCTCGTATAGTCTGCCGTGTTGCGCACCGGCATTCATGATATAATGCTTAATCCCTCCAAGGGATTGGATGTTCTTATAGAGGAGATACAAATAATTCGCATATTTTCTCTTCGCGAGAAGGCCGTCAACATCTATAGTGTTTGATGATCGGTCACCGATCTTTGAAATAATTCCCATTTCGTGCTTCAGTTGTGCATGAAAACCGATAGGCATGAAACGGATTCGTTCTGAGTATTTAGAAAAGCACTCATCTGGTCGTTGAAGCATCAAGTCTTGCAGCTCCATGAACTTGACCATGTCATCAATGGATTTTTTTAGTGCTGGCAAGGAAGAATGGAGAAATTCTTTCCAGCTCATCCGATTATTGGGCAATTCCAGGATTTGGCAGTGACTGGGTCGAAAATTAATAAATGCTCTCTCAATCCGCTCGATATGTTCATCTGGATGATTGGTTTCCCCCTCCCGCTCATATCTGAAGTGTGCCTTAATCGCTTTGTTCACGAATATCAGCTCGTTTTCTTTAAGGTCTGGATGAACGGCGACATAATTATGGAGGATGAGGTCAACGACAATCTCTTCTAAGGCATGGAAACCGATTTTGTGTTTTGTGCTGCCTTCTTTGCTATCTTCAATAAGGTCGTGGAGCAGGGCATTCATGGCAAGGACGTAATCAGGAACATAGTCATCGTCATCAAATAATTTGAGAAAGGTATCGGCTGGATGAGTCCATCCTGGACGGCCTGATACACGCTCAGTTCCCTTTTGTTCTTGCTGTTCCATCAAAAAATCCAAGCTCCATAGAAGAAAGCGACGTTCTTGCGGCTTATATAGTGTGATCTTTTCTAATGCTGAACCATAGAGTACTTCAGGATCTAAGTGATTGTCTTCCCCCATGACCAGGGGAGCGATAAGGGACTTTTAAGGGTTTCTAGCGAAAATAATAAAAGAGACAGGAGCTCAGACAGGGCAATGAGGGCATTATTCATCGGCCGCTTCCAGCCAGTGCACGAGGGCCATCGCTGGGCCATCGAAAAGATCCTCGGGGAGGATGACACGCTTGCCATCGTCATCGGCTCTGCGCAGGAATCAGGGACAAAAGAGAACCCTTTTTCCTCAGCTGAAAGAAAAAAGATGCTGCGCTCCATCCTTCCGAAAGGAGCGAATATAAGATTATTTGAGGTCCCTGACATCCCTGATGATGACTCGTATGCGGATCATGTCCGGAATAAGGTGGGGGATTTCGATGTCGTCTGGTCTGGAAATAAAAGGGTACAGGATATTTTCTTCCAGGCCGGATTCCAGATCAAGGAGCTTCCAAAATATAAGCATATCCATGCAACAGAAATTCGGAAGAGATTACGGACGCATAGAGATGTATCAGGTCTTGTGCCTGCGGCAGTCATTGAAATTATAAAAAACGCTGGAACCAAGAAAGAGATTTCTCAATAAGTTCATTGCCGTGACCTCTAAATGTGTGGTCTGCACCTTCAACAATGTTTAATGAGCTCTCTGCATTGAGGAAGGTCATCGCTTCCACTGAATCCTGGACAGGGAGGACCGTATCTGCAGTGCCGTGATTGATGAGGATTGGACAGGATATCGATTTCAGGAGCTGTTCTCGGTCGAAGGATTGGCGTTCTCGGACATATTGCTCATTGATGACGACCTTTCTGCCGTCTTTCTTCTTGATCTCGAGCGATCCCTTGTCTTTCAGGGTCGTAAGGATGTCTTCATTGATGATCCCGGGGTTCTTCGGCTTAGAGACCGGAGCCAAGAATGCCATGGTGTTTATTCCGCTATCATAGCAGAGGAAACAGATCAAGCCGCCGAGGCTGGAGCCGAATAGGCCGATGGACGTGTATCCTTTTGTCCTGATGAATGCCATCGCGGCGCGGAGGTCTTCCACTTCTCCAGAGACAGTAATCTCCGCCTTGTCGCTCTTGCCGTGGCCCCTGAAATCAAAACGGAAGCAGGCGATGCCTTCTTTATTGAGGGCATCAGAGAGATGCCGCCAATGCACGAACTCCTTGCTGGACATGAAGCCGTGGGCGATGATGACACATTTCGTGGTGTCCTGCTTCGGTCCGGAGAGTATGCCCTGGAGTTTTAGGCCGCCGCTTTCGAATGTGATGTGGGTCATAGCTTAGCTAGAACTGTTCCCCTTTATTAGTTTTTAGCCAAATGTGAACGCATTGAAGCTGAATCCTTGATCTGCTGTAAGTTTGAGCAGACCCTCATCGAACGGGCCATCATAGACATTGTACAGCCGCGGCTCGTCGACCATGATGTATGATCCTGAATCATCGGAGATGATGTCGTCTCCGGCAACCGACTCTTCGATCGCCCTTCCATCAATCAAAGCCTTCACCATGATCGGTCCATCACAAATCAGGATGCCTTATCAATGTATGTTATGTGGAAAAAGGTTTTGTTTTGATGAAAAACTATACGTTCTTCGGATGCTCTGGATCGTGTGATTGAATGATCTTTTCAACACCGGTTGGGGATTCATCAAAGCTTCCAATGGGCTGAATCCAACCTTCAGGAGCCGGTCTCTTTCCGGTTTGCATTTCTGTATACATCCGATGGAGTTCTCGAGACTCTTCGCGGACTTCACCATCATTTATAAGAAAGTCATCAACAACGTTCCCACCCTCTAGCATTCCGGTTTCAGGATCGTACCCCCCTTGAACGATTATGTATCGTATTATTGGAGCAAGCACTGCAGCGGTTCCAATGGCCATGGGGTTTGACAACTCTCCTGATTTTAGACCATCTACAAGTTCAGTTAGTGGCAACTTCTGTCGAAGGACAGTCAATCCATGACCCTGTTTGAATTCTGCAAGTTCTTCAAGTGAACCTCGGGTAGTGCTATCGAGAATCATAGAATTACCTTCGGGTGAAAAGAAGAACTTGCCATCTTTTATGTGCGCATGATTCGCAGCACCGTATTCTGTAATGTTACATTTCCAAGGATCAGGATCTGAATGATCAAGGTAGAGGACTTCAGCCGCACCAAAAGTCCTTTTTGCCCATGCTTGGACTTTTTTTGCCCACGCGTAGTTAGGACCAGCTTTGATATCACCAATGCCCTTCTTTACAACACGAGGATGATCAAGTGTAATGACCATGGTGGCCCCTTTAGATTTTGCATCGAAATAAGGTCCGACCGGCCCTCCTACGACATAATGGAGATGGGTCACACTATCTTCAATGCGAAACCCCTCGTCTAATGGAATCATAATCGGACGGCCGTAAAACGCGGCTCCATCGAGAGGATTGCCTTTCGTGTCATGGGGGATTTGATGCTTCTCAGCATGAAGATGGCGCATCCACATTTCTATCATTTCAGCTTCATCCATCTCAGGCATATTCATTCTTCTTGCTCCACGATTAAGACGTTGAGCATTCTTATCAGGACGCCACATGACTACCTGGTCCTCATATTCACCTGTTTTATGTCTGAATGCCTTCCAACCCTCAAAAAGTTCATCACCATAAGAAAAGACTAAAGAGGTGCCATCGAGAGTTAACCCTCTTCCCTGACTGATTTCAGGATCCTTCCATTTCTCCCCATCATATCTTCTTTGTGTCATATTTGGTCCAAATCGTTTGCCAAATGCGATTTCTTCCATGCTTCCAGGTGCATACCAGGCGGGAAGTTGGTCAAGGAAACCATAGTTTGGTGTAAGAAGTCTTTTTTGGGATGGTTGTGTGGGCGCCATGGTTAAAGGTAAATTGAGAACCTATTTTAACTTTTCCCCCCTCAGGAGTAGAATCATATACTGGTTGAGGATGTTTTTCATCCGCGCAATTTCGAGAAGAAGCCTTTGCTCGGCTTGACAGTGTCGCCGGTCAGCTTCGCGTATTTATTAAGGATCTCTTTCTCTTTTGCATTCAGCTTTTTCGGAGTGGTCACCAGGACGCGGACCATCTGGTCTCCTGAGCCATAGCCATTGAGATGCGGCAATCCCTTGCCGCGCATGCGGAACGTCGTATGAGATTGCGTGCCGGCAGGAATATTCAGTTTCGCATTGCCGTCAATGGTCGGGACATCGATCTCAGCGCCCAGCGCTGCTTGAGGAAACGTAATCTCGCATTCCAAGAAGAGGTTATCCTCTTGCCGCTCAAAGAGTTCATGGTCTTTGACATGGACGACCACATAGAGGTCCCCTGAAGGAGCGCCTCTGCTTCCTGCTTCTCCCTCGCCCGCCACCCTCAGGCGTGTTCCATCGTCGACGCCAGCTGGAATATCGACATCGAGACGCTTTGATTTCTCAAGCTTGCCATTCCCCCTACAGGAGGAGCAAAGCTTGGTGATCATCCTGCCGGTGCCTTGACATTTATTGCATGTCGTACGCGTCATGAAGACGCCGAAAGGTGTTCTCCTGCCTTCCTGCTTGATGCCTTGACCATTGCATTCATTGCATGATGAGATATCCTTGTCAGAGGCCGCCCCTGAGCCATGACAATCATTGCATATGTCCATCTTAGTGAGAGAGAGGCGTTTTTTTATGCCCTTGGCAACCTCTTCAAGCGAGAGCTCGATGTCATAGCGAAGGTCTGAGCCTCTATGCGAGGTGCGGCGTTTCCTTCCCCCCCCTCCGCCGAAAAAAGTATCAAAGATGTTGTCGAAGTCAAAGCCGCCATCGCCGGACATGAAATCTGAGAAGTCGAATCCTGAGAAGCCCCCTCCTGCGCCGGCTGTGCCGAAGCGGTCATACTGCTCACGCTTCTGGTCATCACCCAGGACAGCCGCAGCCTCATTGATCTCCTTGAACTTCTCAGCGGCATCGCTATCCTTATTGACGTCGGGATGGAGCCTTTTGGCCAGCCGCTTATACGCCTTCTTTATCTCTTCCTTGGACGCACCTTTCTGCAGGCCCAGGGTCTCGTAGTAGTCCTTGGTCATTTCTTGGTTTCCTTGTCATCGGCCTTATCATCCGTCTCTTTATAATCAGCGTCGACAACCTTCTCTTTCTTGCCGTCCTTCTTCCCGGCTTTCTTAGCTTCCTCAGCCTGTTTGGCTGCCTGCTCTTGTGCGGCCTTTTGGTAGAGCTCGGTGCTTATCTTCTGCACCTTCTCGTTGATCGCATCAAGTTTTGCCCTGATCGCCGCGGAGTCCTTCTTCTCTGGCTTAAGGAGTCCTTTCAGCTCATCAATCTCTTTCTGGACAGGCTCGACCTGTTCTTTTGGCATTTTATCTCCCATGTCCTTGAAGAGCTTTTCGGTCGTGTATACCAAGGTTTCCGCATTGTTTATGGTTTCAGCTTCCTCTTTCTTCTTCCTGTCGTCGGAGGCATGGGCTTCAGCATCCTTTTTCATCTTCTCAATCTCTTCATCATTGAGTTTCTGGGTTGCAGTGATCTGGATCGATTGCTCTTTCCCCGTCCCCAGGTCCTTTGCGTGGACATGGACTATGCCATTGGCATCGATGTCAAAGGTGACCTCAATCTGGGGGATTCCCCTTGGTGAAGGAGGGATGCCCACCAGATCAAACCGTCCAAGATTCTTATTGTCTGAAGCCATCGAACGTTCCCCTTGGAGCACATTGATGGTCACCGCTGGCTGATTATCGGCTGCTGTCGAGAAGATCTGGCTCTTCTTCGTCGGGATTGTCGTGTTTCGCTCGATGAGCTTGGTGAAGACGCCTCCAAGGGTTTCGATGCCTAATGAAAGAGGAGTCACGTCCAAGAGAAGGACATCTTTCACATCGCCGGCGAGGACACCCGCTTGGATCGCAGCGCCCATGGCGACGCATTCCATAGGATCGACGCCGCGCTCTAGCTTCTTCCCGACCATGTCTTCGACAAACTTCTGGACAATAGGCATCCTCGTCGGACCGCCGACCATGATGACCTTGTCTATATCATCCTTGGTGAGCTTCGCATCCTTCAATGCCTGCTCAACAGGGTTCCTGCATTTCTCGATGAGGGGCATGACCAATTCCTCGAGCTGGGCTCTCCGCAGCTTTATGGACAGATGCTTCGGACCGGCGTCCGTGGCGCTGATGAACGGCAGATTGATGTCTGTCTCCAGTGTGGTGGAAAGCTCTATCTTGGCCTTTTCTGCCGCTTCCCTGAGGCGCTGGGTAGCCATGCTGTCCTTGCTTATGTCAATGCCTTCCTGCTTCTTGAATTCCTTGACCAAGAACCCCATGATCTTTTCATCCATGTCGGTCCCGCCGAGCTGTGTGTCTCCAGAGGTCGACTTGACTTCAAAGACGCCGTCCCCGAATTCCATTATGGTGACGTCCAATGTCCCGCCGCCGAAGTCGAAGACAAGGATCTTGCTTTCCTTTTTCTTGTCGATGCCATAGGCCAATGACGCGGCCGTCGGCTCATTGACGATCCTCACGACCTCCAATCCTGCAATGGCGCCTGCATCCTTTGTTGCCTGCCGCTGGTTGTCATCAAAATAGGCAGGGACAGTGATGACCGCTTTCTCGACCTTCTCGCCGAGGAATTCTTCTGCATCCTTCTTGATCTTCTGCAGGATGAATGCCGAGATCTGCTGAGGGGTATACTCCTTGCCGTTGATCTTGTATTTGTGTGTCGTCCCCATCTTGCGTTTTGCAGCGAGAACGGTGCGTTCTGGATTAGAGACCATCTGCCTCTTTGCAGGCTCTCCGACGAGGAGATCACCGTCCTTGGTGAATGCGACGAAGCTGGGGAAGGCCTTGCCGTACTGGGATGCGCCTTCTGCGGAAGGAATTATTTTCGGCCTTCCGGCCTCTAAGAATGCTGCTGCTGAATTGCTTGTCCCTAAATCAATGCCGATTATTTTTCCCATGTGTATCACCTTAGTGCGATTTTCCTTAAATTTTCGACGTCCTCGTGCGTGAGGACTTTCTTCTCTTGACCGCGTTCCTTCGATGAATGGATATCCACCACTTCGAGGAACTTGGTCAGCTTATTGAACTTGATCTTGCTATGATCTTCAACAGAGGCCATCGCGCTGTAGAGCGACGCGTCCGATGTGATGAGTTCCACCTCAGAGCCCTTGCACATGATCAATGTGTCAAGGTGTTCATCATCCTGGGTGAGGTAGCGCAGGATGGCCTCAGCTTTGAGGAACATCCTTTGCTTCCCTCTTGGAGGTGTGTGCGTTTTCATCTTGATCAATATAACAGTTCATGGGTGAGGATCCTTGAGAGATGCTTCTTGTCTGGAATGAGCTCTTCCAGCTTCCCTCCCTGGATGGTCGGGTGTGTCCTAAGGTAAGCTGCCCATTGCCTCATGGACTCTGCATCATTCGTGTTGACAAAATGGTTGAGCGCAAACCATACGGCAATGGCCTCGCCATGCTCATTTCGACAGTTCCCTGTCCTGCAATACAATGGCTTGATATCATGGATCCTGCACCGATTTGTCTCCGTAAGCATGATGCAGGGACCATGGGGCCTGCCTTTCTCTCTTCTCTGCTTGAACTGCTTGAGTTTTGTGTTGAAGCGCGTCGTGTCTTCAAGGTATCGCTTCTCGAATTCCTTTTCAGACAGGCCCATGTCCTCGGCGAGCTCTTTCTTTTCGTTTCCGACGAGGATAGCTGAAGTGTGCTTGCAGCAGTGCCCGCTCCAATGGCATAGTGCTCCGCAGCCTTTGCCGAGCTCAATGATGGTTTTCGTCTTGGTGGTCTTTTTTATCAGTGTCATGTTTGCCTACCTTGACCTTGCTGTGACGGATGATTATATCATGCATCGTGTATCCCTTCTGCAGTTCTTCCAGGATGATGCCGTCCTCCCCTTCGCCGTGCGTCATGGCCTCGTGGAGGTGGGGATCAAAATGCTTGCCTCCTGTATCTATCGGATGGATACCCTCTTTCTTGAGCATGGATAAAAGCTGGTCTTGGATAAGAACCATTCCTTTGATGAAATCCTCTCCTTCTGTCGGATGCTCCAATGCTTTCTCGAAACTGTCGACAATCGGGAGGAGTTCCTTCAGGAATGACGCCTTTACGCAAAGGCATCGCTGGGCTGATTCCTTTTCAATACGTTTCTTGTAGTTCTCGAACTCTGCCTGGACGCGTTGTAAGGTATCTTTCATCTCGTCTTTTGCAGATTCAAGCAGGCTTAGCTCTTTTTTCGCTTCTTCAAGCGCTTTTTGGGGTGTGTGTTTGTTTTTCATTGCAGTTCACGTTGTCATGCTGTTGTTGACCTTAAGTCAACCAAATCTATCTTACTTAGTCATAGGTTGTATTTAAATCTTTTGGAATAACGAAGAAAAACAGAGAAATTCAAATGATATCCTGATTATGAGGTTACCTTCGGACTAAGATCGTGTCCTTCCGCTCATTGTTCGTCTCATCAATCTCGGGGATGACATCATTGATATCAGTGCGGAACCAGACATCATAATCACCAGAAGTATGGAATGTGATCCTCCTGAGGTGGGTATGCTCTTCGTTTGGATCGAGCCTGGGGACAGATTCCTTGATGCATCCCATGCCGGTGATGCAGATCTCGCTCCACGACGCCACCTGGTCGATATTACCAGTGTTCTTGACGACATAATAGATGCTGACTTGTTCTCCTGGCCGCGGCATCTGAGGCTGCCAATGGAGGTCATAGGCGCCGGTATCGTAGCGCTTGTCAGTGCACTGCCCGTGTTCGCACGCACCTGGACAGGTGAAATGGCCTTCTTGGATAGTGTTGTCCTTGCAGTAATGCTCGACGATAGCACGGCCTTCGCAGTAATCTTGCTTGCAGTCGGCGCCAAAGCAAGTCTCACCATAGGTCATGAAGTCCTTGCCAGGATCAGACTCGTGGCAATAGAAAGGAACTGGTTCGTTGACGACGTTGCCGGTTATGGTGCAAGCTGTGAAGAATAGGATTGTTGATAAGAGCAGCCACCTCATAGGATGAATAAAGCATCAGCTTGGTTATAAAGGTTTTGGCCGGAAGCAATCGCTTACTGAACTTTGTTTATAGAAAGATTAATATAGATTAAATATTTACACAGTATTAAATAAATTAAATATAAGGTGAAAACAATGCCAACAATAACACTCAGCGTACCTGATGACCTTAAAAGAGAGATGGAATCATCCAGAGAGATAAATTGGTCAGAGGTTGCAAGAGTAGCTATCCGTGAAAAGATCGAGCATTTAAAAATCCTAAAGAAAATTGTTGAAAAATCTAAGCTCACCGAGAAGGATTCTTTGGAAATCGGAAGGAAGATAAATAAAGCGATGCATAAAAGACGACTTAATGAGGCTCGTCATTGACGCTAATATATTCATCGCTGCGCTGATCGCTCAGGGAAGAACACTCGACTACATATATGATTCAGATCTCCAACTCTTTGCACCTCAATTTCTCCTGGATGAAATCCATTGTCATAAAGAGAAAATCAGACAAAAGACCGGACTTGATCCTTTCGAGTTCATGAATGTCGCATCAGATATTATTTCTCGCATTCATTTCACCAGCCAACACGAGGCATTTCTATCTGAAGCAACTAGGATATCACCCGATCCAGATGACGCAGAATATCTTGCCGTCGCGCTTATGCTTCAGTGCCCTATCTGGAGCAATGATAAACGATTGAAGGAGCAGAAAGAAGTGAAGGTATTATCAACTCATGAATTATTAGAATAAAAAAAGGAAAGAAAAAAAATTAAGACAGGATCACGTTGAGGTATTCTACTGTCTCCAACCATTCGCCGTTGTAGGCTTTTCCTTGGAACTGGACGAAGGAAGTGTTTGTCCCATTCACTGCAGAAGTAAAATGCAAGTAACAATATGCTTGTTCATTGCATGCAATGTTATGGTCCACAAAGTGGAAAGATCCTTGTCCGTTAAACCTCATGTAGACCTGGAGTTCTTTCATGCCGCTTTCCGCATCCCTCGCGCCGAGATACCCTTGGATCATATTGCTGACATTTGAATTATTCCCTGTAAATTGAAGGATATCAGGGGGTGTGGTGTCCGAGGTGTTGCTTGAGCCGTTGCCACCTGGGCAAGGTGGGTAGATATCTTCCTTGTAGAGGATGTGGTTGTCTTCTCTATAGCGGAATTCATGATCTTCACCGTTGTAGGTGAATGTTCCGCCGCCGCCGTAAGGCGGTTGGAATGGCGCGTAGTTGATCTCATAGGTCACGTCAGTTGAGAGTACTTTTAGTCTAAAGGTATCATCTGCGTTGGTCCAACCAGTATACTCAACATCTTCAGCACATTCGCCGACACCGACGGTGAAGACATCATCCTTCACAGCGAACTCGTCGCCGAGGTCGCATGGTGAAAGGACCGATTCAAGATAAAGGGTGTGTGACGACTCGTCATATCTGAAGAGATAATCTATGCCGTAAAGGGTCAGAATTGCTTGACCGCCATAAGGAGGTTCATAAGCCTCATAGGAAACCATGTGGACGACACCCGTGCTCAATTCTTTTAGCAGCACATAATTTTCTGCATTGTTATTCCCTGTGTACTCCATCTGAGCATGGCATTGATCAACACCAATGTAAAAAGTGTCACCCTGATGTACAAAGGTCCCATTTGTCTCATTCACCGCGACGTCAATGCAGAACTCAACCTTATCGGACATGTTCGTTCCGTTCGGAGGGATCAATAACTCAATTGTGCCGATGACAGAATCATCATAGAGCGTGAATTGCTCGCCTTCGGAAAGAACGTTCGTAGTTTCCAAATTGACAATAAAGCGTGCACCGCTTGAGCTGATATAGTCTGAAGTGATGTGGAATGAATTTCCATTGAATGAATAATCATCAGTTTCTCCTTCATTCAGGGTTGCTCGGATATCGCATTGCCAGCAATCTTGGTGGCCGCTGCACTCATCCACGCCAGGACCTTGCATATTAAGACACTGTTCATTTATACAAGCGAGATGGGTCTCATTCACTTCCTCGACTTCAACCGAGATGCTTATATTGTTATTGAATGGATCATCATCAGGGATGTCCTGAGGATCAATGGAGATGGTGCCTGTATAAATTCCAGGCTCATTCACCGTTGTTGCACAACCAGCATAGATGCAATCATGCGGCTGCAAGTTAATATACCTAGGATATCCGCCGCCAGAACCTCCGAGAGGACCTTCAATGGAGCAGCTAATGATAATTTCTCCTGATAAAGGCTCATCACCGAAATTGCAGATGGATCCATTGATTCCAAGAGGATCCCCTAACTCTGGATCAGCAGGTTCGAAGAATAGATTTGTTACTGCAAGATCATTGAACGCAGGTTCAAGGCATGCACCCTCAGCACACCCATCAGGACAAGTATACAATTCTGACATGATCCGATCCCTCTGACAGAAGTACTCCGTCAGCTGATTCTGATTACCATGAATGTCGACAGGACCGCTGCAGAAATCTACCTTCTGCTCACCACGAGCCTCGACAACACCTTGGACATAATACTCATGACCGCCGTCAGAATCCGTGCACTTCAACGCTGCAGGATCCCTTGTTGCAGTATTCAACGTCCGCTCACCGGCGGTGTTCGTGTCGCACGCAGCGACGAATAGTAGAAATATTCCTAGAACAAAAAACGCTTTTTTCATTGGGCATTCCTCCTCATTTTCTAATTGTTTACCTTTTTTGTATACTGATATACGTTTTGATATTTAAACTTTTCCCTACTTGAGAATAGAAATGAGACCTGGAGGATGGAAACCATTAAAAAGCTGTGTTGACCTAACATCAACATGCCGACAACCAGGATCACCATCATCAGGACGAGGCACCCTGTAAAAACAAGTCTCAATGATGACCTGCAATGGCTCTGCCAGAGCCTCGGCTTGTTCTCAGAGAGAGACAAGGACAAGAGCCTGTTCCGGATATTCGTCGAGTTGTTGAAGTCGACAAGGCATAAGCTTCCCCTCACTTCTGACACTCTTGCATTACGGACAGGGCTCAGCAGGGGGACAGTGGTGCATCACATCAACAAGCTGATCTCCTCAGGATTGGTCATCCATGAGAAAGGATATTACCTGATCAGGGTGGAGAACCTTGAAGCCTTGATCGATGAAATCGAGGGGGATATATCTCTGACATTGGAACATATGCGAGCTATCGCCAAGAAGATAGATGAGGCTCTTGGGTTATAGCAAACTTTATATAATATGCTACTCTCTTTTAAGTAATGCAACCGATGCTCCAGGAGCTTGCCAGCAAGGGGCTTTCTAAGGAATATGAGTCCACTACCGGCTTGCTCGCCAAGAAACTGAATATGTCCCAGCAATCCGCCTCGAGGATACTAGGTGATCTCAAGAGCGCCGGCTTGATCACTCTCACAACCAGCCCGGCAGGCTTCACCGCTAAACTCACTGAGAAAGGCATGGCTGGGCTCAGGGAGGAATTCGAGAAGCTTGCATCCCTATTTTTAAAAAACAGCACGCTCAAAGGCAGGATCGTAACCGGCTTAGGGGAAGGGAAATATTATATGGGGCACTACAAGGAATCCCTCTCGGAAGCGTTTTCCTTCATCCCTTATCTGGGGACATTAAACATCAAGGTTAATCCAGACAAGCTCCGGGCATTCCTCGCCGGGCAGGTCATGAAGGAAGTTAAAGGATTTACAAAAAATGGGAGGACATTCGGTCCGGTATATGGCAAAGCAGCATGGCTCGAGGATATCAGGGGAGCATTGATCTTTCCGGAGAGAACCTCTCATGCCAAAGAGATCATTGAATTCATCGCTCCGGAACATGTCAGACATAAGCTAGCGCTTTCAAAAGGGGCTGAAGTGACCTTGAGCTGGTGAACGGAAAGCTTTATATACTTCCCGCGTGCTGATTATCCCATGAAATACGCAATAGCCACACAGATGTTAGCTGTGTTCATCGTAGTCTCCTTAACGCTGTTCTTCATCCGGTCAAATCATTTGACTGCCACTGGATATGCCATTGTCGAAGATATTGCTGAAGATAGCGCGATGTGCCAGGCAGCCTCAGATTGCGAAGAGAAGGAAGTCTGCTGCACACTCGATGAAAAGAGCTTCTGTACTGATGTCGTCCAATGCAAAAGCCTTTATTATACCCTTGAATCCGCGAACAACCAGAAGATGGACAATCCATTGCTCTTCATCCTCTCATCCATCCTCATCACCGGCAGTGTGTGGTACCTGATCGTCAAGCCGCTCAATCAAGAGTGAGAAGCAGGCGTTTCTTCCAGTATGTCACCACTTTTTCAGCTTTTTCCGAGGCCTTTCCGGTATAAAGTTCAGGATGTTCTATTGCCGCCAATTGCTTTTTGGTGAACTTCTTGAGGTATGGTCTCAGGCCAGGATCAGCCTTCACCAGCTGAATAAACGACTTGTTGGAATCCCTGGATGCCTGTGCAAGTTCCCTCACCTTTTCGTGAGCATCTGGATGGTTATGGGCTGCCAAGACAATATACAATGGCTCTGCAGGGATAAGGTCTTTGCTCATGGAAAAGTTCTTGGAGAGCTGCTTATGGTCCACGATCAATCTGCTTAACGTTGAAGTGAGACGATCAGCAGCTATCACCAATGCGGCGATGATCTCGGGGACGAAACGCATGGATGCAGAATTGGTCAAATCACGCTGGTGCTCTGTAATCTGATCCATATATAATGTTTGCATCCTCGGCACGAACTCCTTCCAGAGGGATTTGACGTTTTCAAAGCTGATGGGGTTGCGCTTATGCGGCATGGTCGATGAGCCAACCTGCGCTGAGCCGAATGACTCAGCAACTTCTGCTATCTCTGAGCGCTGCAGATGCCGGAGATCATCTGCAAGATTGGCGAGCACCCCGAATGCCGAGACAAGGCTGTGGACAAAATCCACTGTAAACTCTGGTTCAACGACTTGTGTGGAGTGAGTGCTCGGCTTCAGCCCGAGTTTGGTCAGCACTGCCCTCTCGAACACCTCAGGCTCGTCAAAGAACAATGATGCCGCATTATAGGCACCGACAGCGCCAGCTATCTTCCCTCGGAGATCCTCAGCTGCAGCTTTCACCTTAGTGATGCGCTGCCCGAGCCGGGAAACATATTCGGCAAAGGCAAATCCCACAGTGATAGGCTCGGCGTGCTGGCCATGCGTCCTCCCGATCTGGAGAGCGTCCTTCTCTTGAAGGGTGAGGCGCATGAGTTCCTTCTCAAGCGCGAGAAGTGATGGCACGACAAGCTCCTTTGCCGCAAGCTTATAACGATAGGCATCGGCTGTGCAGATGATGTCATGGCTTGTTGCAGTGAAATGCACATATGGCTTTACCTCGTCGCTGACATTCTTCCGGATGACATTGACCAATGCGCGGATATTGTGCTTTATCCGGTGCTCTTCCTCATAGACCTCTTTCGCAGTGACTTTTTCCACTGCCTGCTTGACTTGTTCGACTGCCTCGCGCGAACAGATCTTGTAATCAGCCAAAGTCTCGACGAGCGCCAGCTCCACTTTGGCGAGATAACTGATGAATGCATTCTCGCTGAGAGGCTTCAGCTTTTCGTTGGCATACCTGAAATCTATCGGGCTTATGGCATCAAAGGGGTCCATGATGTTCACCTAATAGTTTCAATAACTCTAAAAAGCTTTCTACTCTGTAATCGCCGTCAATACCAAAACCGATGCCTATGCAGCCAGCTGCCTTCGCAGCCTCCATGTCCACGGGAACGTCACCGATCATGACAGTATCTTTCGGAGCTACCTGCAAGAGTTCACAGGCCTTGATAATCAGGTCTGGTGAGGGTTTCTCTGCACCGTCATCTGATGTAAGCACAGCGTCGAAAGTGATTCCAAGTTTCGGAAGGAGCAGATCAGACATCTTTTTTGTGCCATTCGTCACGACCGCAATCTTGAACTTCTTCTTCAGGCGGTTGATGACATTCACTGAATGGGGCATAGGCAGCGCGTGCTTGAAGTAAAGATGCATCTTGGATTCAAATGAGCTGAGGAGTCTCTCTTCAGTTATGCCGGGAAAAAAGGTGTCCTTAATCGCAGGGAGGGTGAGCCCCCAGCATCGCTCCTGCCAATCTTTGAGGTCAACTTCGGGGAATCCGAAATGCACGCGAGCCAGGTTGAATACATGGAACCAAGAAGGGCCTGTGTCGATGAGAACGCCGTCCATGTCAAAGAGGATGGCCTTGATGTTTTTCATAAATATAAAAACTGAGGGGGGTTTAAATGGTTTGTGCAAGGGATGTGTCCTTTGCTGTGAAATATGGTGGTTTTTGGGCGCCGCGGGCGGGATTATCGGAGTCTCATTGGATTCATTCGAACCCGCATGAGATCGTCAAACCTCACCAGGGCATCAACCTGGCGCAATCACCAGATTCTGCCACCACGGCTCTGTCCAAGGAAAACACATAAATACTATTTCATCTAAAGTACTTATGATCGTCAAATCTCACCAGGTTTTCAACCTGGTTTATTCTTTTTTAATAATCTAGGGAGAGAAATCCGAAAGATTTTCGAGAACATCGAAGAAATTCTTCATCAATATATAACTGTTGAGGTATATCACAGGGAGATATGGCAGGTCTCGTCAGAAAAA
>JBDRLS010000114.1:0-9657 GCA_043812875.1 Nanobdellota archaeon | reverse complement strand
GGCAGCGAATAGGAAAGTAGTCTGAGGAGTGGGCTCATTGCCGAATTGGTCCATGATGATTCCCCCAGCTTCTTGGGCGATGACGATGCCGGCAGCGATGTCCCATGCTTTGAAATGATCGTGGACACTCACCACAAACTGGCCTTGGGCGAACCTGGCTAATTGGAGGGCATTGCTGCCGTTTAGCCGGAACGCTGTAGAATGATTGCGCCATCTATCCATGAACAGTAATTTTTTTCTCACGCGGTCTTCCCCTCTAAAGGTGGAATCGAGCCCGGAAGCGCCCATGGTCGTTGTCATGGTGTTGACCTTTATCTTCTTTCCATTCAATGTACACCCCTTCCCTTTCTCGGCCATAAAAAGTTCTTTTGTGATGGGATTGTAGATGACTCCGATGAGGAAGACATCCTTTTTGGCAAGTCCGATCGATGTGCAGAATTCTGGGATACCGTTGAGGAAGTTATCTGTACCGTCCAAAGGATCGATATACCAGCAATATTCATCCGTGTGTTCTCCTCCTTCTTCTTCAGCGACGATAGAGTGATCGGGGAAGGCATCATTGATGATTTTTCTCACTGCTTTTTCCGTGGTGATATCAGCTTCTGAAACAAAGGACTTGTCCGCTTTGGTCAATATCTTCAGGTTTTTCCCGAAGTAAGACACCAGGATCTTTCCGCCTTCCAATGCCGCGGTTTTTGCAATCTCTATCATGGTATCCTATCCAATTGTTTCAACATGTAGTTCTCACCTTCATCTAATTCTTCCGGGTCAGGGATGTCGTCCTCTATCGGGATGTCCTTGGGTTTCTTTTTTTCGAATTCACCGACGATATCAGTCTGCGGCTTTAAACTAAGTTCGATAGTAGACATCTCCTCCTCGGAGAGCTGCTTCGGCGCCCAGAATAAATCTTGGCCGTCGTTATCGAATCGAGGGATGACATTGATGACAAAATGGTTGTTGTCCTGCCCTGCAGGGATACCGTTATGGACAATGATGTTCGTGCCTTTCGCACCCATGGTTTCAAATGCTGCGGTCGATGCCTTGTTCGCGATCTCACCCATACGTCCCATGAGCCAATCAGGGATTTCTTCTAGGATAGTATACTTCTGCTTCGGTGCCACAACCATATGGCCTGGGGAGACTGGTTTAGGATCGAGGAAGACAATGATCTCATCTTCTTCGTAGACGATGGGCAATGTCCCCTCTTTGTATCCTTGCTCAATGAAGCTTATCATCCGAACAACACCTGCGCTATGTCATCTAAGTTGGCAGATTCATCTTTCTTCGGCACTGCTTTTTTCTTGGGAGGAATTTTGGGTTTTTTCTTTGTCTTCACTGCCTTCTTCTTTGGAACGGCCATTTTTGGTGCGGCTTTCTGAGGAACAAATTGTTCATGTTCTGGAGCTGATAGATGTTCAGGAAGCTCTTCGGGTTCCGCATCTTCAGTTTCAGGTTCTGGAGGAGGGGGGAGTTCAAGCTCTTCTTCAAGAACAGGGATAGATGCCTTTCCAGATTTATCCTTCTTGCCAGTGAGACTGTCTTTCATTTGTCTCCTCAAAGGATTCTCCTGCTCAAGGTGTGCTGCGATCTCATCGAAATCAGGTACATCCGGCAAGTCAGGCGGTGGCTCCATGGCTGCTTGCAGCGGTGGGGGATCAATGCCTTCGATCTCGGCAGGAGGCGGGGGAATGGGATCCGGAGGGGGTTCTAAAGGAGGAAACCCTTCTTTCCTGAAGGGTTTTGGAGGTTCAGGAATATCAAGATCCTCGATAGGTTTTTCGTGAGGGATGGACTCGACTGAGTCTTGGGGAGGTGTCTTGCCGAGCAATGCATAGAGCTTAGGCTGGATGGTCTCCTTCATCTTAAGAAGGTCCTTTGCTGATTTTCTGTTGAGATTGAAGCATTGCAGGCCGTCACCATCCTTGCGCGGGATGATATGCATCATGAAATGAGGAGCCTTCTGCCCTGCCTGGGCGCCATTGGCGATGAAGATATTGGTGCCCTGCGCCTTTAGGCCTTTGAGCATGGCGTGGGAGATGCCCTTCGCGACCATGAAAAGATGGTTGATGTCTGGGTCGGGCATCTGTGGGAGAACCATATAATGCTCTTTTGAGATGAGAAGGAGATGTCCGGGGTTGGCAGGGTTGATGTCGAGGACCCCGATGAGACGGTCATCTTCAAACATTTTCTTGCTCTGGACATTGCCCTTGACAATATGGCAGAAGATGCAGTTCTTCATCTGCAATTCCTTGATCTGCTCAGGAGACATCTGAGCGAGTTCTTCTGCAGTGGGCTGCTGAGGTTGGGCAGGTTGTCCTTCCATATCTGCTTTTGAGATTGTCTGCTTTTTAAAGATTTGCACAAAGCTATATAAATAAATCTTAATTCCACAATTATATGTCCCTTCAGGAAGAATACAGAGCATGTTCACCACAAAATGCAACAGATCCGAGAGTGCTGTGGATTGAACCTGACAGATTCAACAATGTATGCTATCTTTCCATGCTTGGAAACCAAGCAAGAAGTGATCCGCGATATCGATGCGCTCATGTCTTTTCTCTCGATGAAGCTGCAAGAATCATGAAAGAATCGAAACATTTAGGTTTATTTATAACAGAAACCCATAGCCATGAAGAAGTTCAGGATACTCATCCTGCTGAATTTTTCTTAAGAGAAATGCAAGGGTTTGGAGATTATGCGTTTTGTCCCATTCTTGTCTATTCAGATGCTGTACAAAATAAAGAGCCTTCAAATCAGCCCATTCTTGCTACAAAGGAAGATGCGACAATTGAAAGAATTAGTATGTTTGAGGAACTGAATAATGTTCTTTTTCTCGGAAATGTCTATTTTCTTGGCAAAGACGAAAATTTTCCCGAGCCTGCAGATGGTAAACGCTTGATCGCAGCAATTGACCAGCTCGTTCCGAAGTGACGGATTTGGATTGGAGCTTAGGATATTTCGTGTTATTGGGCAGTAAACAACATCAAAGGCTTTCCTTTATAGAATGCTTCAATATGGGGGATATCATGATCTGATTTTGCTCGGGCTCCGTGCGTACCAGGGAGGTGGAGCATACGCTCTGTAAGCTCAGCTCTTTGGAGGATTAAGGTAAGGCCATCGGGCGGTCTTCCTGTCATTGATATATCCCAATACTCGTCGAGGAAATCAACCATCTTAGGTGGATCGATATCCAAGGGGAATTCACTCAAGCCAAGCCTTCTTATTCCATTTCCATCTGCATAAGGAAAGCAAGCCTCATACGCCATTGTGTTGTTAGAGATAATCGCATGATGAGGTATCCTTAAAGATAGTTCTTTTAGGCCATGGTCCATGTATTTTATCCATTCTTTTGCATTGATACTCCCCCTAAAAGGATTCATGTTGGAACCGCTTGTGTATGCCCGTTCATCGAGAGATAGAGCGCCTCCTTCTTGCGCTGGAAGATGATCTAGGAGCCAAAGTTGTTTAATGGTTGCACGGATGTCCTTTCTCATTCCTTCCTGAAATGCATCAAGTTGGCTATCTCGAAGTCTATAAACTATTACCCGTGCAGCTTTATTGGAAGATGGTTTATCTCCATTTAAGAAAAGAGAGTCTCCATCAAGGGAGAGCTGATAAATCAATTGCATCAGTGTTGAATCAGTCAGTTCAATGTTATGAAAATGCTTGTGTTTGCGAACATGATCCTTCTTTTTTAAGGGATAGCGCACAGTAGAATGTGGAGTATAATCCCCCAGATCTGACGACAGAAGGGCATTTACTAACTGCTCATTCGACTTATTCATTCGATAAGCAGATCCTATCTCACTCTTCCAATAATCAGAATCAGATCGAAAAAAACCCTGGAGGAGCATGATTGAATTTGCTTGATGTTTCTTTATAGATACGCCATAGTCCATAGCGACGAGGGAATGAATGCTTGTTTAAATAGATATAGCTGTGATTTACGTGCCAAATACATAAACCAGTATACAAAAACGTAACATTTATATACTTGTTGTGCTATTAGGTATTAAAAGAGAAAAATAACAACAAGATTCATAGGAAATCACGATTCAACCGGCTCCCTATAGAAACTTGTTCTCAACCACCCCTCACACCCATAGGGAGCCACGCTTTCTTTTCACAAATTATTTATAAACAGATGAATTAGTACATCCATCATGAATACTGTTCTAGGACAGAGTTCAGAAAGGCTTGAAAATGTTGTGAAAGCAGCATTTGGAGCGACGGCGGGAACATTGAACATCATTTCCGACGCTGTTGCCTATCCCCTACATCTTGTCCTATTTGTTGCAACCCCTGAATTAAGAGAGCCGATGAAGAAGGGGGGACTTCTTACGCTAAAAGAATCAACAAGGAGAACAACAAAGATCTACCAATACAGCAAGGAGCATTTCCAGCAATTTCTTGATCCAAGTCATGATATACCTGAGGAATATCAGTTTTTGTCGCGGCTTATCTAATCATATCTACTCAGACGTACCCTTTCCGGGAAAGAAGAGTTAAATCTTTAGAAAGTGCCTTACTGCATCAACGATCATGAGTTGAGCTCAGAAGAACACTCTACACCTCAGCAAGCAATCAATAACCATCTTAGAGTAATGACAACCACAATGCTTTTAAATGGATCATGATTCCAAGGAGCGATGAAACATGAGATTCTCATTCCCAGAGTAAAGCCAGACAGAGCTCCTGAACTCGTTTGTTTAATTGAAGCCTATAACCATGCACTGGCTACTTCTGAAGACATCCCTGATAGCATGAAAGAAGCAGAGATCCTTCAGTCACTTGAGGTCGCAGCCCAGACTGGAGGACTGCAACAAGTATATGACTTGAACTCGGCTCATACCTTCAAGACCATGACTGAACTATTTAATTATGCTCACTATGAACAAGCAAGAAACATGATCAACCTTCTTTGTACTAAAGATTCTGCATACATATTCATGAATGAGATTGTAAAAAGGTTTGATATGCCGCTCGTTGACATGATGATGGAAGCAGAAATATTCATGACCCCTGCAGATATCATCTATGAACTCTTTGAGATCCATGCACCCGACTCGGTGGACCATGCTGACACGTTCTATCATGATGATCGAGTTGTCACCCTCTTGAATTCGAGCAATGCCCCTCTTTTTGCCTACGGAATCGATACAAAAGAACTCGATCCTGACACTAAAACAGGCAATATCGAAATTCCTATTGATATTTTAGAGTTACATAATTTTGAAAGGGTAGATCTCGATGAGCTTATCAACGAAGGCTTTCGCATGCATAACAGCAAGCCTAAGCCATACACTCTTATCGAAGCAACACATCCAGGGATGATATCTCTTGTAGGAGGCTTGAAAGACCTATACGCCACTGCAAGAATGGTCAATGAAATGGAACAGACACCGCCACCGTTCAATCCGTCAATGAACTGACCGCCACATTTATATAACCCAACAGCAAAATTTCTCCTATGAATATATTGAGGCATTCCCGCGCAATCTTCTTCATCGGCATCATCCTGGGGATACTTCTTCCCCAAGGTGCGAGATTCCTCACCAAGGCCATCGTCCCGATATTGATCATCATGATGACCTTCTCGTTGAAGACTGCGTATTTCCACGGCATCAGCCATCTGAAGAAGAGACAGATGATAGTTCTCATCGCATTGAACATGATCCTCTTCTCTGGATTATTATTGATCGCAGCATTCTTCTTTGTCGACAATCCTGACTATCAGAGCGCGTTCTTCATCCTCGCCATGATGCCTCCTGCAATAGGCGTCATCTCCATGGTGTTCCTCCTCAAAGCAGATATTGAGCAGGCCTTTGCCACAGAGCTCGTCTCCTATCTCATCGCTCTCGTCTCTGTGCCCTTGCTTTCAAAAGCGCTTTTCGGCAGCTCCGTCGGCCTCTGGGAGATATCCAAGATAGTCCTCCTCGTCATCCTCCTCCCGTTTGTCCTCGCGAAACTCCTGCAATTCATCGAGAGGAAGACCATCATCAAGATGCCTTGGGAGCGAGAGGTGATCAATCTCTGCTATGCGCTCGCATTCTATACCATCATCGGCGTCAATGCAGACATCCTTTTCAGTGATTGGCGCACAGTGCTCATCATCTTCGCAATCTTTGTGGTCATAGAGTTCGGATTGATGTTCCTTCTTTATTTCGCGACCAGACATGACAAGGACTCTGCGCTCTATGTCATCTTCGGCACATTCAAGAATGGCGGCGCGGCAATGGCCATCACCATCCTCCTCATAGGGACACAGGCGACACTCCCTTTCGCTGTCAGTGCACTGCTTTCTCCCCTGCACATCATACTGATCCAATGGCTGTATAAGAGTTCATAACCTTTTTAAACACCCTGATCTCAGGTTGCATCTATGCACATCCATCGCGGCATCGACCAGATATTCAACGCAGTCGATAAAGAACAGAATGAGATTCTCACTTTTTTTGAAACGAAAAGACAGCTGGACGAAGTACGCGATAAGCTCCTGTCTAAGATTGATGAAGATGCTGTTGGCCATCATGCAATTATCCAAGAGCTTTGGCGTTCATATCAAGAAGAATACCGGTTCCTGAACTCATCTCGGAAGAAGATGATAGAGCTGGACATTCTCGGACAAAGAGCTGAACAGGTAGCGAAAGATACAGGATATTTGAAGTGGGGCTTCTCTCTCTTGAGATTTCGTAAGCCGGAAGTGGGCCTGCAGCGGATCGGCATGGCAAAGCATGCGAAGAAACGGTTGAAGATGTTTGCAAAGGAGTCCAGAAAGGCTTTTGATCGGATCTTTCATGGTTTTGAAGAACAGCTTCTTCTCCTCAAACGACTGAAAGACCGGCCGGATGATCCTCATCTCTTGTCATCTTTCATCCTTTCATGCAAGAATGAAGAACGGCATATCAAACAGTTTTATCGACGAGGGGTGAGTGATAGGTTCATGCATCTTGTCTCAAGGATACATCCTGCACATGGAGCGCTGATGATCCTCTGGTCGCAGGCGCCAGGAGCAGCACTGGTCATCCCCCTCTCAGCCCCCTTCATTGGTGTCTATCCTGCAGTTCGCCTGGGTATCCTGGTCGAAATCGTCAAATGGAGCACATTGGCGCTCTATTCCCTCTACCTCTATAGGACCCGAATCAAGGGTTGATGCCTATATCCGGAAGAATGCAGCGACTTCTTGAAAACTGATGCTATCTTGAGCATCGCACTTATCTTTAGATTCTCACCAATACCTTCAATATCACCAACAACCAACACTGACTTATACGAATCTTCAGAAGAAACAAGCCTGCTCTCCCATTCGTCAACTGCAGCAACAGAAAAAGAACACAATACAGTACAACTTAAAATAAAACACAATAGACCGCTCTTCATGATTCTATTCATGCTTCATCCCCCGCAGCAGCATTTCCAACGTGACTGATCATAAGCATATAGTTCAGTATCAGAACATCTTTCCTGGCCCTGCCCGTTCACGCCAAAAGTGCATATGTCACCGGATCTCCACGCTTCTGCACCCCACTTCTCATACCCCCGAGAAGTTGTGCATTTCTCACCGCACACCTTGCCTATGCTCTGGCAATACTCATCACAGCTTGAAACATGGATGCTCGTGCACGCGCTCCATGTAAACGTACTATTGGTAGCCGGATCATTCCACATACAATCTTCATCAATCACACATTGGTTTTCGCCATCCCCAGGAATCATCTCACAGCTCTGCTGATTACACACAGCATGGAATGTCTGAGACATGTCGCCATTATCAATATAGAACGGCCCCTCTCTATAATACGGCCCCCAGCCATCATAATTCGTATATGCCCTGGCACGAACAACAGCAAAGCCAGTGTAGCCGAGCTGGTTTGACCTGAAAAGCGCTCTCACATGCCCTGTGATGTTGTCGCTCATGTAATACCATACTTGCGGGATGCCAATGGTAAGCCAGCCAGGATAAAATCCCTGGTTGAGGTAGAGCTCAATCTGGATATATCTCAGCCTATCAAGATTTGGGTCGCGACCGTAGGCAGAGAAAAACATGTCACCGTAGGGATGGCCATCATATTCATGGATATCAATCACCTGCGGCGGCCGAGGATGCATGCCACCACCTTCGACATCTGCTTTTGCGCAGTGTTCATACTGTGCAGATACAGTAAAGGACAATAACAAAATGAGCAATGCCGATACTATGTAATACATGATCGTTTCAGATTTGTTTTTCTGTTTCATTTTTTACCTTCAAGGGAACAACCAGATGACCTGATCAATATACGCACGATACGGCCAAAGCACCAATTGCCTTCCCACATTTCTCCAGCTCAATCTTGCTTTCATCTCACCTGTTGATCCGTCAATGAACCTTGTTGGATCATCCACAATATGCACAATAACTATGGAATCATTATTAGGTGTTGATCTTCGCGAATCAACTGTTTCATAAGCGTCAGATTCATAATTAAACAATTCAATCACCTGCTGAATTCCAGCTCCTAACGTATGCGCTTCCAATACAAATCTCATATCATCATGAACCGGGGCATGCGTTTCAAACTCAATCTGCACAGGAGCTCCTTCAGGAGATCCAGACAATATCATCTCACTGTCAATTTGGATATAAACATTATCAGAGATGAATGTGTCAGCCAGTTCTGGGGAGTAATACAAGCCAGTAATGCTTGCGAAAGTCTCTGACAAGATGATCTCTGGACCTGTCTCCCATCCATCCTCTGCCATGAAAGGATAATCATCATAATACCCGCTGCCAATGAATTGAGGAGTATCGCCGATTCCATCTTCATTTTGGTCAATTCCTGCATAACCAAACCAATAATTACCGCCTTCAGGGTACGGTTCTTCCCAGTCCGCGCCATACTGGTACGGGTGGATGTGATGCGTATTGCCTATGAAATTGTTATGGTAAACTTTATTCGGAGGCGCAACAATATTCCCTCCCAGACCATAATCATTATCCAAAAAATCATTGTTATAAAAAATATTTCCAGGCCGACGAGCATAAATGCCATATTCATTATTCTGAATAGTACAGTCATGAACAGTGCTTCTATCCTCCTCGATGTCAATGCCTGCATCATACGCCCCGTTTCCGCTGTTCTGGATTACAAAACCAGAGACAGCCACGTCATCTGCCGTGATCCTGACAACATCACCATAATCTCCACCATCAATCGTGGGGCGAAAGTCTCCAATTTGCTCTCCAACAAGATTAATTCTGTTCGAAATGACGACAGAGGAGTACATGCCGTTCTTGACAATGACGGTTCCGTCTGTTGCCACAGCGTCATGCCCGCTCTGAATATCTGCAAAAGTGTCATACCCCCATCTAGGTGTCAGTGGCCCGTAATTGTCTTTCACAACCACTTCTTCTAAATAAGGATATGATGTAAATGCATTCATATACATCAAAGGATGATTATCTTGATCACCTTCAGGTATCAAGCGAGGAGTATCGCCGATTCCATCGCCGTCGTTGTCCTCTCCTGCATAATCGCCCCAATAATTACCTCTTTCATCATCATCCCAGACATTGCCGCCAATGCTGTAAGCCTGCTCATAATTATTGATAAAATGATTATGGATGATGTCGTTGCTAGAATCCTCAACTGAAACTCCAAGAACATTGTCATGAAT
>JBDRLS010000113.1:0-13478 GCA_043812875.1 Nanobdellota archaeon | reverse complement strand
ACCAATAAGCTAAATTTCTAAGATTATTCAACAGGCGTCATTGTATTTTTTCTAATCGTTTAACAATTGCAATACATTCTCCGATGTCTGTTTAAATAGCATCACACCCTTTAGACTTCTGGTGATGTGTTAATGGTTTTTACCTATAAGCGTGAGCCTTTGGAGGATGATGAAATTTTGGCTTTGAAAAAAGCCTGCAATTCCTTTGAGGAAGAAGTAATTGTAAACCTGTTGTTAGATACTGGAATGAGAGTATCCGAACTTACTAACCTTTCAGAGGAGCAGATCAACTGGCAGAGAGGTTTTATCACGACAATCGGCAAGGGAAAAAAGAGGCGTATCATTCCTTTCAGCAGTTCGAGCAGGTTTTATCTTTCTAACTATTTTAAGCACAAGGCAAAGTTTGACTTGAGCCCCAGACTTGTTCAAATGAGGGTTAAGGCAGTGGCTGAGCGAGCCAGGATAAGAAAACCTGTCAGCCCCCATGTTCTCCGCCATACTTTTGCTGTATGCTATCTTCACAAAGGAGGCAATGTCAGGGCTTTGCAGGCAATTCTTGGGCACAGCAGCCTCACAACAACCGACATCTACCTCAACTACTCAGGAATCAGGGTTATTGATGACTACAACAGAATCTGGGAGCAAAATGAAGACAATAGAAATGCAAGGCTCAACCAGTTTTTTTGAATCAAGATGCTTGACGATAACGTATTTGGAATACTTGTATTCGTGCTTGGAGCACTCGTTGTCATAAATAAGGCTCTATCCGAATACGGATACGAAAAAGCAATCAGCGACATAAGAAACTTGTTCATCCTCCTCATAATCTTTGTAATAATTGTACTTGTCTTATTCTTGATCCTGAAAGCAAACATAAAAAAGATAGTCAGTTGGTATCAAAGCAAGCATCCTGTTGTAATAACCAAAGAAATAATTGTCGAAAAGCCAGCGATACAAATTGAAGAAGAAATCCCAGAACCCTTGCTTCCAGAAAAAGAACCCGTGATTGAAGACATCAACATCACCATAGATAAAGAAAAAAGATTTTTCTGGTTTAATAAACTTGACAAACACGAAGTAGAATACCTTAAAAACAAAAAATACATTGTCCGAACGTATGTAAACCCCTTTAAGAAAAAGAAGGAGACCTTTGTGTTTAAACCATACGCAAACGAAGGAGCTATACACGCTTTTACTGTTCTATTAATTGCTCATTATCTAAATGACAAAGTCGAAAACATGACACTCTACGCAACAGTTAAACCTGACATCGTTTTTGAGCTCAACGGAAAAAAATATGCAATCGAAATCGAAACAGGAAAGATTTACCAGCACAACAGACAACAACTCTTCAAAAAAATTCATACCCTAAACGAAGAATATGATATATGGATTTTTGTTGTAACCAATAAAAATTATGTCGCAAGATACAGAAAATATGGGAGAGTCATTGATACAAGATATCTAAAAACGCAACTAAACAGCTTTCTCAACGAAGCTTAGCCCAATGCGAATTCTTGGTCTTGTGCCTGCCAGGACTGCGAATCCCACCAAATCATCCCCCTAGAGCCATCCAACATAATACATGAGTAACCCTGCCAGAAATAGGGGGTAAAAATAGAAACATTTATAAATTATTCAATATTAGTGAATGATTATTCACTTTAATTGAATAGTGGTTGTTGAGCATGATACCAAAAAACACATCAAAAATCATACTGCATCTCTTGAAAAACACAGATGACTTTGGATTCAATATCAACCAGATATCAAAATCCTTGTGTATCAGCGTAGGCAGTTCATTCAAAATCCTCAAAAGCCTTGAAAAAGATAAAATTGTACATCACAAGGAAATAAGCAACGCAAGCCACTACAAACTCAACCTAGACAACCCTGAAGCTGTCAAGATTTGTGAGCTGCTGCTTCTTACAGAAAAAAGAGAACTAAAAGGATATGCCAAGATATATGCTGACGAGATTACCAAATTTGAGAATGCAGAGTTGATTATCCTTTTTGGCTCAGTCTTAAAAAGTAAAGCATTCAACGATGTTGATGTATTGTTTCTCACCAGCCAGGCTAAGAAAGTAAAAGACTTCTGCCTTGAACTCACAAAAATAAGAACAAAACCAGTCGTGCCATTGATATTAAAAAAAGATGACTTGATAGATGAGATTAAACAAGGAAAAGAAGCAATAATTTCTCTGATTAAGGAAGGAGTTATATTGAAGGGAGAATCAGTGTTCGTGGAGGTTATAAAAAATGTCAATGCATAAGAAAAAACTTGACTGGTGTCTGGCAAAAAAATCAAGGATGATCAGAATCAAACCAAGCGACAAGCTTTCAATAGAGCATATAACCAAAGCCAAGCACAACCTAAAAGCAATGGATTATAATATCCAAGGTGGATTTTCTGACTGGGCAATATCACAATCATATTACGCAATGTACCATGCCCTTCTTGCAATATTATTCAAGCTAGGCTATGAATCCAAAAACCATGAATGCACAATAAACGCAGTCGAATACCTTATTGATGAAAAGAAGATCGAACTTGAAAAGGAAGATATCGCATTCATAAGAACAACAGAACAGATGACAAAAAAAAGATGCAAAAGCATTAAGAGAAGAATTCCAATACGGAACAAAGACTGCTGTAAACAAGATTCTTCTGGACGTTATGGTTAAAAATGCAAAAGAAATTGTGGAAAAAATAGAGGTTGCATTAAGCAACCTCTAAAAAATAGATGCAGATATCTTCCTTATTGCTTCTGACTTTTCATTGAACTCATCCAAATCAATCTCCCCATTAGCAAATCTAATCTTGAGAATATTAATTGGATCATTTGAAATAATCTCGGTCTTTCTCTTCGAGGTTTTAAAAGCCTTATCAATCTTCTCCTTCAAATCTTTCTGAGAAACATAGGCATAGATTTGTGTCGTGTAAATGTCGCTGTGTCCCAGGCTTCTCTGGATGTAGTAAAGATCAACTCCTCTCTCCAGGAGATATGTTGCGTAGGTGTGTCTGAGGGTGTGGAAACTGTAGAGGTGTCTTTGTTGTCCAGTAATTGTTTTCTCTGTTTGGATGAGAAGTTTTGCTTTCTTCAAATAACTTCTAAATTTGAAAGACAAATAATTCTCGCTTACTCCTCTTTCAGAGATTGAAGGAATCAAATAATCACCATCTGTCAGCCTCATCCATTTTTCCAGAACTGGCTTTAGGCTTGCAGGGATCATAACATACCTATCCTTTGACCCTTTGCCCTGCACAATTTTTACCTTCTCACCTTCAAGGTCTATATCCTGCTTCTTCAACTTACAAACTTCACCTATACGAAGACCGCAGAACAATGCCAATAATGAGGCTACAAAAACGTCTGTCTCTTCAATAACTGAGAACAGCTCAACCAATTGGGATTTATTGAGAACATTTGGAAGCTTTCTGCCTCTGCCTTCGTGCTGGTTTTTGCCTCGTTTGATCTTTGCCATTTTACATCGACCGAACAAGGTTTAAGCCCATAATCCTGATGTCAACGCAGACTTTGCTCCTGCTCTCATGCCTTCGCTTGAAATGCAAACGTGAGGCTATTTTCTGGCTTATACAACCATTTTTTAGCTGGAAGCGTATTTCATCAGGTATCCTCTCAAGAAGAAACCAGCGGTAAACAGTAAAGGGATTATAGCCATTCTCCATAAGCCAATCATAAAAATTCCTCTCATCCCCCAACAACAGTAACTTTTTCCTATTGTAATGAAATGTTCCCAGTTTGGCTATGCTTTCCTTGAAAAGACGAAAACCATCCTCTCCAAACTCCAACACAACCCTATTTTTTAGCTTCTCAAAGGTTTCTAACCAATTTTTGCGAAAACTTTGGTGTTTCACGAATACCGACCTCCTTACTCTCGTAAAGAGCCGAAATTCAAGGCACACAGCCCCCCTAGCTCAAATTTTCGCAGAATATAAATGTTTCTATATTTAATTTCTAATTAGTGGTAACAACTGAATTTATTTTAATATATTTGTAGAATATTCATATATTTTAAAATAATTACAGTAAAGAAGAACAAATAAAAAACTATTTCTTTTTCTTCTTCACGAATTCCTTGTAATTGCCGCGCTTCTTCTCCGGCGCTTTGAGGAATTCTTCAATGTGTTCGATGTCCTCAATCTTCTCTTCTGGCATCAGTGCTTCATCCCTAAGCTTTTATTGGTGAGCAGCATTGATTTCTCCGCATCCTCCTCTCCCATCATGGCGCGGATGCAGTCAACGGTCTCTGGCACGACAATGCTCTCCTGGTGGACCGCCTGCATGAAGAAGAGCTCCCCATGGTGGAGGCCCATGCCCTCCTTCCACACACAGAGATCCATCATATCCCCGCGCTTATGACCGAGGTCACGGGCGAGCTCACAAATCTGGGCAGTGGAATGGATGCCCTCTTTCGAGCTGACGACACGGATCCTCGCCTGGTCCTTGAATGTCTTCAACACGTCATCAACAGTTATGCCGTTCATGCCCCTCTTTAAGACCACGCTGAGAGTGTGCATATGCATGATTGTTGTTGGAACAATGATAGCAGTGGTGAAGACTTCCATATCAGGGAGCACAGTGCGCACGTCCGGGCCGTGATGAGAGGGCAATTCCATTGCAGGTACGATGGCATTGATCGGGCCCTTCTTGATCTCTCCGGGGTCAGTGCCTCTCCTCACCAAGGTCGCGCGGACAAAATCAACGCCGAAAGCGTCATCCAATGCCTTCAGCGACCGTGAAAGGCCGGTCGTGTTGCAGCTCACTACCCTGACATAATCCTTGTTGACTGACTCCTTGTAATTGCATTGTGCGGTGAATGAGCATTGGCCGACATTGGCCTTCTCTCCCCCTTGGAAGACGGCCTTCACCTTATTGGGCACATAATAATTCCCCTTGTTCTCCTTGCCCATCGGCTTGGGCGCGCAGTCAAGGATGATGTCCGCTTCCTTGCAGAGGTCCTTGATATCACCCTGCACCGAGATGCCGGGAAGCTCATCAGCGCCCTCGACCGTGAAGACCGGCATGCCCTGCTTCGCCGCGTTCATGATCCTATAATTATAGCTTTTTGCAGTGATCCCAATCACTTTCATGTCCTGCTGCAGGTTGACGGCATCAGCAACTCTCTTACCGATGGTGCCGAAACCCACGATCCCAACCTTAATGGTCATAATACTCACCCTCCGTTTTCTTGCATGATTCCATCTTTTCGATGATTGACCTGTTCCCAATATAGATGGGGGTGCGATGGCCGAGAGATGAGGGCCTGATGCCATGCACAGACCTCGTTCCATCGGAGCACGCGCCGCCTGCTTCTTTCGCGATGAGACCGAGGGGATTCGACTCGACGATGAGGCGGATCTTCCCTTTCGGCCTGTCCTTGAGCGCAGGATAGCAGAACAATCCTCCCTTATGCAGGACCTGGTGGAAATCAGCAGCCATGCAGCCGCTGTAGCGGACCTTGAAATCCGCGGCCTCCAGATCATTGATGAACCTCCTATGCCATGGCAGCCAATCCTTCCTCAGGCCGCCCGGACCGAGGACCTTTCCCTCCGGCATCCTAATATGCTCTTCAGCGAGATAAAACGTGTCGTCGTTATCAAGAAAGAACTCATGCACGCCGTTCTTTGCCGTATATACTAAGGTACAAACAGGCCCGTAGAGGATGTACATCGCGGCATCCATCTTTGAGCCAGGCTCCATGACATTCCCCTCGTCAAAGAAACCGACGATGGTGCCGACCGTGAGATTCACGTCAAGCAAGGAAGAGCCGTCCAAGGGATCAAGGGTTATGCCGTATTCCCCCTCAGGCTTGATGACCTCGATGAGATCATCCTGCTCCTCTGAAGCGATGGTCTTCACAAGCCTGCTTTTCTTCAGCTCTTCGATGATCAGCTGATCAGCATAGACATCCAATGCCTGCTGCTGCTCACCATGCATATTCTTGGTCTGCAGCAGCTTCCGCTGGGTCAAGAACGCACGGGAAATCGGCTTGGAAAAATCAGCCATGAGGGCGATCAGCTTGGCAAGGTGTGCGTTTATCCCCTCTTTCTTAAGATGCTCCCTAAGGCTGACCTTGGTCATGGCGGTGCCATGAACACACTTCTATATAAACATTGTGATTTATCATACTTTATCATACAAATGATAATATTTATATAGCACCTCTTCATCGGATGGGTCAATGAAAGAACGTGCCACCTTGACCATCGAGGAAGAACTCCTGAAGAAAGTAGACAGCATGGTCAATGGTTCGACCATCAAGAACCGGTCTCATGCTGTAGAACTATTGCTTATGAAAGCTTTGAATGAGCATGCCCCAAAACAGGCCATTATTCTTGCAGGGGGAAAGGGGACCAGACTACGGCCGATCACCTTTGAGATCCCCAAGGCGCTCATCCCTGTGCATGACAAGACCCTCACTGAGCATCTCTTCGACCTTCTTAAGCTGTATGACGTCAAGGAAGTCATCATGGCTGTTGGCCATATGCGTGAGAAGATCAAGAAGCACTTCGGGGATGGCAGCAAGTTCGGGATGAGAATAAAATATGCAGAGGAGACAGAGCCTATGGGCACAGCAGGCCCGATACGCTTGGCAAGGAATCTCATCAAAGACACGTTCATAGTGCAGAACGGGGATGAGCTGAAGAACATCAACATCTCAGAGATGTATGCTTTCCATAAGGAGAATAATGCTCTCGCCACCATCGCCCTTACCACCATCGGGGATCCAAGCATCTATGGGGTGGCGAAGCTTGATGGCTCAAAGATACAAGCATTCGTCGAGAAACCCGAGCCAGGTGAAGAACCATCCAATCTCATCAACTCAGGATTCTACATCCTTGATCCTAAGGTCATCGATTACATTCCAGATGGATATGCCATGTTCGAGAAGGATGTCTTCCCAAAGCTTGCGGCAGAGGGAAAACTGTATGGCTATCCATTCTCCGGGCAATGGTTCGACACAGGCAACATCGAGCGATACGACCGGGCCATCAAGGAATGGAAGGATATCATATGATCCTGAAAAAGATCGGCGAACTTCATGAAGATAACAAAGACTGAGGACGTCAAAGGAGAAGCGGTTGAGAAGCTCAAGAAGCTTTACTTTGAGCAAATTGAAACTAACACGCCCGAAGAGATAAAGGACACGCCTATCTTTGACTTAGACCATCCTGGAGAACTCAACCTCGTTCTCACCAAAGAGCTTGTCGAGAAATGGAACTTGCGGGCGTGGCTTGAGAATTACCGCAAAGAGGCAGAAGTCTCCACAGGGGGCATCCGCGGTCCGCAGAATGTGAAATACCCATGGGATGTCCGATATCCTCTCAATGAGCTGGGTGTCGCATTAGCGACCATGGGCAAGGCATTGGTGCTCAAGGAAGACATCAAGGAGAGGGAAATCAACAAGATCTGTTCTGGAGAGGTGAGGTATAACACTGAAAGATACATCGACTTGATCTCCCGGATCCAAGCGGCACAGGGCATCAAGACCCATCTCCCCAAAGGGCGTGAGAAGACGAGCATCTGGATGACCTCATTCTTGATCTTTCTCTATGATTATGACGGGGGGGAATATGTTACCAGCAGCCACGCGATGAGCAGCAAGACTGCAACCAAGGACCTTGACAACCAAGGATCGCAATTCATTCCTGAGATGTCGGTGCGGTTTGTCGATAAAATTGAATGGATACTTGATGTCGCAGAAAAGGATGGCTTTTACATCCCGCTATCAGCGCGAGACCATCCTCTCATCGTGGACGATGTCGTCGGCTTCAAAGAATACCTCGACTATCTTAAGAAAGGAGTCGCGACCCCTCACAATATTGACCTCATCAAGAAAGCAACAGACCGTGGTATGGAAATTTTGTTTGAATGCGTCGGAGGATGCATGTATCCTATGATGAAAAAACTCTTTTCCGATCTTGGTATTGTGGATACGTTTTCTTGGAATAATGTCGAGGAAGACCCTTTCTTCCACGGCGTGGGAAAGATCATGGAGAATCCAGTCACCAAGAAAAAGGAATTCTTTGACTGGGGATGCGACACGACTATCAAACAAGTCACGGAAACATTAGGGTATGAGAAACTCCTTTCGGATAAGGACCTTGGCTTTGTCGTGATGATGACGGATCCTGACGGGGATCGGATCGTCGTCGGCCAAGTCGAGGAAGCATCCAGGAAGTCCACCTTAGAAACGCTCGGCATCCCCTATATAGAATTGGACAACGACCGCATCTTCCCTTTTTTTACTCCTAATCAACTTTTTTTCCTCGTCATGGTGTTCCACCAAAGGCAGCTGAAGGAATCAGGGTTATGGGATGAGGAAAATTGGTTCATGATCACTACAACACCCTCTGCAGCGTCATGGGTTGAATGGGCAGAGGAAATCAATCTTCCGTATCTCTACGTTCCCGTAGGCTTCAAGGAAATTGCCAACCTGATGAAAAAGGTCGAGCGTCATGCGCAAGATGAAGCGGTCCTAAACGATATCTTCGGGAGAAAGGTCGCACTCGGCGCACATCCTAAACTCCTCTTCGCCGGAGAGGAATCCGGGGGAATGATCACCGGGCCTGTGGAATATGTGAAAAGCCGTGGCGGAAGAACAGCCATCGCCATGAGGGAAAAGAGTGCGGGCGAGGCTTCCATCATCATCACTGCTCTCGCAGCGGAGCTCTTCCTAGGCAAAAAATTCTTATCAGATTATCTCGCTGAAATATATGAAACGCATAAGATTAAGAGAATCTTTGATGTCCGACGAGAAACGCGCTTCTACAATGAGAGCAATCCTGATCCTGTAGCCATGCTCCAAGAGAAGAAGGCAGGTGAGGTCAAGCGTGATAAGAATGATCAATTTTTCATGGCCATCGCGTTGGCAGTGAAAGACCGCATCATCACCATAGAACACGCCCGAGGCGTGCTCTCAGAGGCATTTCCAGATCTTTATTTTGGCAATCTCCGCGCCATCCATTTCGTCGGTGACGGCACCTATCTTGATTTTGACGATAAATATGTGGAAGTGAGGAAATCAGGAACAGATGCAATCATCAAAGCATACTGTGCTGCGGAGAAAAAAGATGAATATATCCTCTATGCTGATGCACTTGCTCAATATGATGGTGCGCAGACCCCTCTTTTCAACAAGCTTATCCCCTCTGACTTTGTTCTCGCCTGCCAGGAGAAAGGACGCGCATTGCTCAGGGAATTTCAAAAGGGATGATGCGTCCTTCGGACATGTTTCGCATGTTCTACCAACAGGGCATGGAATTCATTGAACAATGCTTGATCTTTTGGCAGGTTTTCATGGAAGAGCTGTTGCAGCTCGTCATAGGACGCGTTTTCCTTGCAGAGTCCTTCTGAGAGAAGAACACGTTTCGTGTATGCATCGATGACAAAAACAGGCTGGCGGAATGCGTAGAGCAGGATTGAGTCTGCGGTCTCAGGGCCGATTCCCCAGACGCTGAGAAGTTCCTCTCTTATCGGCCTTGGCTTCATCTTCAGGAAGAGCTTGATCTTCTTTGCTTTTTGGTTGAAGTAGCCTGCATGTTTTATGAGGGCAGCTAATTCTTCTTCAGGGATTGTTTCGATGCTCTGCCTGGAGAGGAGATTATTTTTTTGGAGATTATCCAGTGCTTTCTCGACATTCTTCCAGTTCGTGTTCTGCGTCAGGATTGCTCCAAGGATGACCTCAAAGCGGTGCTGAGGGGTCTTCGGATACGAGAAGTTGTTATGATGATACCCCCGGTCGTCAAAGCCTTTCTTTCCCGCCATGCTCACTAGAGGCCACCATCCTTGGGGGGCGTACATCTCATGCAGTTTTCGGTAGAGCTGGAAGATCTTATTCATCATATGAGATGAGTTGAAGGAGTCAGGGCATTTAAGTCATTCGGTCGGGCAGATGTTTGAAGAAATCTACACAACCTTTTTAATAAATGACTTTATTGCCAGATGAGAGGGTGTATCATGATCGACAAAGATAATCTTGCGAAACTCGAGGCATTAGGCAACAAACACGTCAATGACATCGTCAACAAATATGTAACACTGTGCAAACCTGCAAAGGTCACGGTGTTGACTGATTCTGAGGAGGACATCCAATACATCCGTAAAGGTGCACTGGCAGCAAAGGAGGAATCCCCATTCGGGATGCAAGGCCATACACTCCATTATGACAACTATGGCGACCAAGGCCGTGACAAAGAACATACACGTGTCCTCCTGCCCTCAGGTAAGTTTTTGTCCAAGCACATCAACACCATCGATAAAGAGACTGGCCTGGAAGAGATATCCAAACTTCTCGACGGCATCATGGAAGGCAAGGAGATGCTTGTCTGCTTCTTCTGCCTCGGACCAGAGCAATCGAAGTTCGCGATCCCTGCACTGCAGATGACTGACTCCTACTATGTCGCTCACAGCGAGACCATCCTCTACCGCCCAGGCTATAAAGAGTTCAAACGTTTAAAGGGATCAGATGATTTCTTCCATTTCATACACTCAGCAGGAGAGCTTGATGAACGTCAAACGACAAAGCACCTTGACAAGCGCAGGGTCTACATGGACCTCGAATCAGAAAGGGTCTTCACGATCAACAACCAATACGCCGGCAACAGCGTAGGGCTGAAAAAGCTTGCATTGAGATTGGCAATCAGCAAGGCCCATAAGGAAGACTGGTTGACAGAGCACATGCTCATCATGGGCGCCCGGAGGAAAGGACGGGTGACCTATTTCACTGGTGCGTTCCCGAGCGGCTGCGGAAAGACAAGCACTGCGATGATACCTGGACAGTATATCGTCGGAGATGACATCGCCTACATCCGGCCCGGGGAGGATGGCAGAGCATATGCCGTGAACGTCGAGCAGGGGATCTTCGGCATCATCGAGAATGTCAATCTAGCCGATGATCAACTGATCTTCAAGGCACTGACGACGCCGAGAGAGATCATTTTCTCAAATGTCTTAGCGGTGGATGATAAACCGTATTGGCTCGGCATGGGGAAGAAGCTTCCGGATCGAGGCATGAACCATTTCGGAGCATGGAAAAGCGGCATGAAGGACAGGAAGGGAGATGAGGTCTTCGCTGCCCATAAAAATGCCCGTTATACCATACGGCTGCAGGAGCTTGACAACCTGGATCCGGACTGGAGCAATAAGGAAGGCTTCCCGATCTCTGGCATGATCTACGGCGGCAGGGATTCAGATACGAATCCGCCCGTTGTCGAATCATTCGGCTGGGCACACGGCGTCTTCGTCGGCGCAGCATTGGAGTCAGAGACAACAGCACAGACATTGGGAACCGCAGGGGTGAGAAAGCACAATCCCATGGCAAATCTGGATTTTTTGGTCATTCCCCTTGGCGTCTATATCACGAACCACTTGAAATTCGGAGAGGCACTCGACAAGCCGCCGAAGATATTCTCAACCAATTATTTCTTGAAAGCAGATGGGAAATTCCTCAATGAGAAAGTGGACAAGAAAATATGGCTCATGTGGATGGAAGGCAGGGTCCATGGAGATTTTAAAGCAATTGAAAGCCCGATCGGCTTCATCCCTACATATGATGATCTTAAATCATTGTTCAAGGAAATATTCGATCGCGATTATTCAAAAATTGACTACATCCAACAGTTCTCCATCAGGATTATGCATCTCTTAGAGATGTTAGACCGTATTGAGGAGATCTACAAGCAGGAATCTGACGTTCCAGAGATGTTCCATATACACCTAGAGGAACAACGCGTCAGACTGAATAGCGCGAAAGCAAAGTTCGGGAAGGAGATCATCTCCCCTTTTGAGCTGGATGGGGTTTCATAAGATTTAAGAATATCAGCTGTTTTCCTCTTATTCATGTCTCCTCCAGATCAAAAACAGCCAGTCATTGAATTCGATAGACAAGAAGAAGTCTTTTATATCACTCTGGAAGATGGACGTCTGGTTTTGAATCAAAAAAGTATATCAGATCTTGTCCGATTACACAATAAAATAAACCGCGGCAATCCCCTCCATCTCTTTGATCAAAAAAGATTAAACGAATTTCATGGCTACACTCAGAGATTATCCGGAACTGTAAGGGATCTCTATGCTCATATCGACCATAAGGAGGAGAATTCGTTCAAAAGCAGAGCGAAAAGATACGCTCATGTTGTCAGGGATCATCTTTATTATGCATTACGTAATCTTGGATGATGCGTTCAATTTTCTATTCTACTGACCGACCCTCACCCTGATAAAGTCAAAAATTGCTTTTGGAATGTTTAGACCAGTCGCTGGTTCAAAACCCTCAAAGCCCGGAGAGGAATTGACCTCTGAGACAAAATATTGTCCGTCGGACATCAGCAAGTCGACACCGGCAATCTCCAAGCCAATAATCCGCGCGGATTCTGTCGAGAGCCATTCAATGGATGGGTTCAGCGGGAATGGCGAAGCCTTGGCTCCGTTGGAGACATTTGCTTTAAAGCTGCCTTTCTTTGCCTGGCGCAGCATGGCGCCGATGGGTCTGCCGCCGATGACAATGACACGGATGTCCTTGCCTTTGCTCCCGGCGACGAACTCCTGAAGGATGACATTGACCTTGGCGTCCATGGATGTTTCCATCAAGTCCATGATGTCTTTCAGTTTTGACCGTTTCTCGCAGAGAAATACCCCTTTTCCTTGGGATCCTGACACTGTCTTGAGGACGATGGGGTATGAGAACTCTTTCTCGACGAGCTCGAGATTCAAGGGAAACTTCGCGAGCATGGTCTTTGGGATGGGGATGTTGCTCGCAGCCAACATCTGGACTGTGGCGAGCTTATCCTTTGCAAGGTCTATGGCCAGTGCCGTGTTCAGGACAAGGACACCAAGCTTTTCAAGATGCCTGATGATGGCGAGCGCGAAGTACGTCGTTCCTGAACCCATGCGGGGGATGAGGCAATCTGGAAGGGGCATGACTTCACTGCGTAAAAGGATGCTCTTCTTCCCTTCCTTGGTCGCAATGATGTCAACATCCTCCGGGGCGACGAGTTCGAGGGTAACATCCTGCTTCATAGCCTCTTCCAGAAATCGTCGTGAAGCATAATTCTCAAAAGACTCCCTCTTCGCTAGAATCCAGACTCTCATTGGCTTAAACAAGGACTGCGTTCACGACGCCGTCCTGTCCTGGGCGGGAAGTGATCTTTGCCTTGCCAATTTCCGTATCGACTATCGTGCCTTTGGTAATGATGTTTCGGCGCACGAAATGCCGGTTTGCAGGACTCTCGGTGATCGTCTTGATCTTGACCTTTTTGTATGCCTTGTTCTTCGGGTCGAAGACATTGGCGATGTCTGTGCTCAAGACACGGTATTTTCGGTGGTCGCCAAGAACCCTGACTTTTTTTGCCTTATGCTTGCCGAGCTTGGTGAGGGTGGGCACAGAACCAGTTTCATGTTTCTTCTTTTTACGGTAATCCTTGTAGAGAGAGCCAGAGACACTGTGTTTGC
>JBDRLS010000112.1:0-2053 GCA_043812875.1 Nanobdellota archaeon | reverse complement strand
GATGATTATAAGACCGTCGCTGATGCAGAAGGGAACTTTGAATTCAAAGCAGTAAATCTCATCTCTAATTTCAGAGGAGGTCTTACATTCACTGAGATGGAGAACGATGAACTCAATACTAATGATATGGATCGCGGTCAGGCTTTGAAGCTTCTATTTTATGCTGAAGACAGCCAGAAGAGGAAGACTGAACCTGCGATTGAACATAACCTGAGAGTGACTCCATGCGGAGGAGGAACATATAGGTGGGTTGTAAATTCACTTCCTGAGTTCCAGTTTCCGATTGACCTTTCTGTTGAAAGGCTTGCAAATGGAGAAGAAGGCATTGATTTCCTTCTTGACTTTGATTACATCGGAGACCCTGAGAACCAACCTATCATCAATGGTATCACCATAAAATCAATAAGCTCTGGAGAGCAGAATCTTCAGCTTTCTGAAAAATATAAAATCGGTGCTGAGCTTATAGACGGTGTTTCTGCTGCCAAAAGAGCTGTTGGGCAATCAAAAACAAAATGGTTTGTCTCTTTCAGGCCGCTAAAGCAAAATGACCAGATGGAGCACTGGCTTGATGATGATTTCAAGGATTTCATTGACTCGCTTTCAAATGAAATCACTTTCCCTATGAAGATAACAGTGACTTTCTCAGAGATGGGCCTTGACAAGGAAGGCAATAGGATAAGGATCCCTTCACAGAAACAGGAGATATGCTATGATGGGATTACATACAACCTTGATTCCGCTCGTCTAGATGCAAGGCACACTTTCCTTATCAGCTATCTCCTTGAAGGTGGCTTAGTCAATCTGAAAAACCTAGGGAAAGGGCTCAGCAAAGCAACTGATAGCCTCAGGACAGCGACTGAATGGACTGCAAAGACCTGTATGTTCAGCTTCCTTGGAAGGACAGTCACAGGAATCTACAGAAGAATTGCCTGCTCGAGCATTGTTTCTGGACCATTATCTTTTGGAAATGATGATCCAGTGTGTTTCTATAAACCGGGAGACACTATAAAGGGAGAACCAGTTGATTCCGGGAAAATCGGCAAACCCAAACCCATGGATGAGCTCAGTAATGAAGACTTGAAGGCCTGCTATTCCTCATGCTCGACAGCATGGAAGGCTGAGGAAAAAGTCTATCAGGCATACAGGATGTCTTGCGACCGTATCTTTGGCAAGGTGCAGCCAGCAAAATGGACTGAGGGTGAAGAATATACTAACCAGAAGCTAGAGGATATGAGGATAAATATTGAACGCGACCAATGCAAGATCTCAGGTTCAATAATCCAGGAAACAAAAGGGCTTTCACTTTCAAAGATGGAGAATTGCCCTGAAACAAAAGACAATGCAAATTATGGAGATTGTGTCCGCCTTATCTATGATGATGGCCAGGGCAAGAAGATGGACGCGGTATATGAGATTGAAGGGATCACTACAGGGGAAAAAGCAACGGGGACCGTAAGTTTGAAGAAGATAAATACCCCTGGCAGCGGAACAGCCCCTGCAAGGCTGGATGCAATAACTGTTGATAATTCAAATGAAAAGTTCTTTGCGCCTATCCCTCTAAATTGTGAAAATTACTGTCAAGGTGTTGCCAGGCCAAGCTATGAGCATGGAGTATGCACAGGATATACTGAAATACCTAAAGAGGGTTCGAATAATCCACTTTACCAGAGCAACTGCAACGGGGGAAGTGAGAATGGTGAGGGAGATATCTTCAAAGATCAGAAAACGACCACTTATGAGAAAGGAAAAGATATTATCGCTGTAAAAGAAGCAGGATTCACTCTGGATTGTCCTAGCACTGATTTCAAAAAGCTTGTTCTCGAAGTCGAAGAAGGTAAGAAAGAGATAGGCCAATCTCCTGGTTATGGGACATGCTGCTGCTATGAGAAGGTCGGTGAGCGCACAGAGGCAAGCAAAGACCCTTATTATGATGTTGGAGATAAAGAGAGTGAAGAAGGATGGAATCTGCGTTATGATAGGATTGAATATATGGATAAATCATACAATCCAAACAGATACTACACAGACCGTGATTTCATGGCATGCTTCGGGC
>JBDRLS010000111.1:0-2540 GCA_043812875.1 Nanobdellota archaeon | reverse complement strand
GGACATAACCATTGACGGCAAAATGGTTAACATTGAATTTCGTGATGCGACACCGGAGAAGCACAAAGAAGCAATGGAAAAACTCCACAAGGGGATCGAAAAAGCACAGAAAGGCCAGCTTGTAAAGGCTCTAACCCTCTTCAGGGAAGTCCTTGCTGTGATACCAGAAAACCTTGATGCTCGACGGAATATGGCAAGGGCATATCTGGAATTGAACAATATCGAGAAAGCCAAAAATATCTTCCAGGAGTGCCTGCAACTGGACCCGAAGGATCATTGGTCCGCCATCTCACTCGGAAATATTTATGCCCGGAATGAAAACAATCTGGATGTGGCCGCTTTCTATTATGATATGTGCCTTCAACACAATCCGAACGATGCCATGCTGGCCTGCAACTACGCCGCTTTGATGTTTGAAAAAGGAGACTTTCAAAAGGCGGAAGCTCTATTCAAACAGTCAATCAAGGCAGGCAATATTCCCAACGCTTATTATGGTCTGGCATTCCTTTACCGGATGGCGGGGGAAATTGAGGCAAGCAAAAGTGTCTTGGAAATGATGTTCGTTCGTATACCACAGCAGACCGTGGGCAGAGAACATGCAAAAATGTATGCTGAAGCCAGGAGCCTGTATAGCGAAGTCAGCAAAGGTGAGAGCCAGAAAGAGAAGAAGCATTGAAATACCATAAGTCGAAGTATTATCAACAATAAGTGTAAATATGATTCAAGTCGGGAGCAAGGAACAACAATGAAGGACATAAACTATGCACTGATGCTGATCAAGGCTAACAAACTTGATGGAGCAAGGGATATCTTGGAGGAACTTCTCCAGAGCGATCCTGGGGATAGAGATATCCTTTACAATCTTGGCATGTGCTATACTGAACTGGAGGAACCTGAGCGGGCCGTAGAAACCATGTCTGAATGTGTAAGGTGCTATCCGCACGATTCCAATGCATATGTGGCGCTTTGATTTGCTCATTCTCGGCTCTATGACGATACAAAGGCCAAGGATTATTTCCTGAGAGCGCTCGAGATAGACTCTTCTAATTCATATGCGCTCAGAAATTTGGGCGGTCTTTACGGTAAGGAAAAGAATTATGAAAAGGCCATCCAGTGCCTTGAGAAATCATTCTCGATCAATCCGGACGACCAGCAAACGACATACGGCCTCGGCTACAGCTATTTCCATATCGGAAAGCTCAATCAAGCTGATGAGTATTTCAAGATAGCCATAAACCTGGATGAATCAACCAAGATTGCCGGCATGGCAAAAGACTTCAGGAGGGAGATCGCCCAGATTAGCCTGAAGAGACATGGCTTCAGACTGGACGCTATGTTCTACTGCCTTGCGGCTCTGCAATTCTTCAAGGATAAGACTCCGGAGCAGATAAGGCAGGTTGCCTTCGAGATCGGCATAAAAGGCAGGCAGGGGCTGGACATCAACAACCCCGACAAGAAATATACGCTCGACTCCATGGACGGTTCTTTCACGGGGTTGCAGCTCGTCAGCTACATGTACGTGGGCTTCAAGATGATTGACCCGGATCAGAACATCGGCCTGGATCTTTCCGAGGAATACAAGCATGCGTTGGAACTGTCCAGCAAGGAAAGGCCTCATGGATATACGGTTCATTGATCCTGTTCCCGCTGTTCTTGAAGAGATCAAGAATGTGACAGGGAAGGGGATAGATTTCATTCCGAAAGAGAATCTGTCGACTTATGCGGCGCTCAGGATGGCAAGAAAAGATATGCCGTCGCATCTCATATATTACAAAAAAGAACACGATGAGATCATCAACCATCTGGTTGTCCACGAATGTGGCCATCTCTTCAGAATTTTCAAGTGTCCAGAGAATCAGAGACTAATACCCTACAGCGACAAGCAGATAAAATACAACGCCCTAAAGCAAATAGAGAACGAGATCATTGCGCTGAGGCCCGTTCTCTCGGAGGATCAAATCGCCCATGTAATCAATCTCTGGTACGACGGGCTTATCCGCCAGGTGACCAACCTTCCGCCTGACATCATGATCGAAAAATGGATCCATGATGAGTTTCCCGCCTTGAGGTCTCTTCAGTTGAAGTCAATCAAGAAGCAGCATTCCGAGTCAGTGGCGGGTCTGACTGAGACGGTCCGCAGAATGACTCCAACCACGATTCTGTTCGCGTCCAACGTGATGAATTATGCCTTTTTTAGAATTCTTGGTTTGCATGTCGGCCAGAATTTCGTAAGGGAGTATAGCTCAACCCATTATATCGGAAAAGGTAAGGAACTTGCGTCCATAACTGAAAGAAATTACACTGACAGCCATGAAGGCGACAACATGATGATCGACAAATGGGCCGCGTTCGTTAATATATCGGATTGGTTTAAATGGCGTGGTTTTGAGGATGTCCCACTAGATTATGGACAGACGGAATAAACGAGCGGAGCGATATGAAGAACATATTCTTTTTATACATCCATCCCAGCAATACAGAAGCGATAATCCCTTATGAAGATACCATCACCGACATGAAAGCGCACCCAGTGGCGGTGC
>JBDRLS010000110.1:0-16266 GCA_043812875.1 Nanobdellota archaeon | reverse complement strand
CTCGTATCGATAGGCGAGTTTTTGGAATTGAAAATCTCGCCCTAAAGGACGGGGTACAACAAAATCTTAGATTTTGTGTACAAGAAATGCAAAGCATTTCTTTGTATTAAACCCATTAAAATTTCGCAAGGCGAGATTTTCAATAACCAATCTTTAACAATATACGTACAAACCCAAACATTTAAATATTTGAAAACCTAAATAGATTGTATGGGAACCATGACTATAACCGTTGACGAAGATATAGAAGAGCGTTTTCGCAAACACGTTGCTGCCAGATTCGGCAGAGGAAAAGGGGTATTGGGGAAGGCAGTATCTGAAGCGATCGATGATTGGATAAAAAAGGGAAAGAGCATAGAGAAATGTCTTCAGCTCCTTGAGAAAGGAATAGATATGGGCAAGATGACCTATAAGAGCAGAGATGAGCTTCATGATCGCGGTCGATACTAATATCCTTGTCTATGCGTTTGATGACGCCTATCCCAAGAAAAATGAGGTTTGTAGGCGTATTCTGATGGATGTCTTTGGGGGGAAATTGAGAGGGGCAGTCACCTGTCAGGTCCTTGCGGAATTCGCCACAGCAGTGACACGAAAGATTGAACGTCCGATTTCAAAGAATGAAGCCTTTACACTCATAGAAGCTATCCAAGCGAGCGATAATTGGACTGTCTTCCCTTATTCAGCCAACACGGTGCTGGCCGCGTTGCAGTCAACGAACCATTTCTGGGATGCCCTCATCGCAGAAACACTCAACGAGAATCATGTCAGCGAGATCCTCACCGAAAACGTGAAAGATTTTCAGGGCATGGGACTCAAGGTTAAGAATCCGTTTAAGAACTAGATATCGATGATCTTCCTTTCCAGGTTCTTAGACCTATTTAATAATGAAATCGTTTCTCATAATCCTTGTGGTTCATCCATTCAAGGACGATAGAAATGATAGCAACCTTCCCCTTTGCCACAGAGTAGAGTAGCCGCCATCCTTTCGGCATATCATACTTCCACAGATTATCAATACTGAATTTTTCAATATAGATCGAGGGAATCACGCGCTTCGGCACCTGGATGCCACAGAAAGAATTTTCAGATAGGTCGTCAATCGCCCGAGTGATCCATTTGGAAAGCATTTGATCCTCCACCTTGCTCTGTTTAAGTTTTTCATAGCTTGCCTTAAGCTTTTCATCTGCAAAAAACACTTCAGATCTCATTTTGCCTTGAGATGTGGTTTGTTGAGATACCGCTTGACAAGCGCAGGATTCCAGATCCATGCAATCTTGCAATCTTGGTCAAGTGCGATCTTCCCAGATTCAAGAAGATAGTTGAAGATGACACAATACGTTTGATACATCATCTTTTTCGGCAGCTGTTCCCATAGCTTTCGCTTCTTGAACTCTCCGGAGTTTTCCCTAATGAATTCCTCGACCATGAGAACAGTATCAAGCTGAGGATAATGGATAATCTTATCTCCTTGTTTTCGCACCATGTTGTTATATAGATTTATACAACTATTTAAGCCTTGTGGAGGAAATATGAGTCCCATGATGTTGCTGTTCATCTGTTCTAACGAAAGGTTCATGAAAAATGAAGAGGAAATATGTTTTACATGTTTAATGGAGAAAAAACCGGAAATTATGGGACAGAATTCGGAAATGCATAGAAAAATATAAGCTTAGATATCGATGATCTTTCCTTCTTTGCCGACATAAATAAAGATACTGATGGAATATGTTTAAGCCATTGAAGCACCGCAACGCGGACAGCCAGAGCATTCTGGTTCAACAAATTTACTGCAGTCTGGGCAATTTTTTCCTTTTGAATATTTTTCATCAAGAGATATCCAATAATAGAATTTTTCATAACAGCTGCGTATCATTTGTGCGATTTTCAGCAGGGCTTCTTCGTTAAGTGTCCAAAAATCAAAGGTAAGACCTTCAGCTGTTCGCTTACTTTTTTCAGGGTATTGGGTAATTATCATTTTGAACTGCTTATGAAAATTCAAAATGTCAAGACTGAGTTTTTTCAAATAGCTCTCCATCTGTCCCTTATCTTCTGACAAGATAAGTTTTTCTGAAAATGGTTTTGCTAAAGTAGGAATATCTTCCACTATCTGCTCCCAGTCAATCTCAAAGTGTTTGAATTGATCCCATTTTGTTGTGTAATATCTCATCGCGCTCCCATATACATAATCATGACAGACAGCATTGGAAAAAATCATGGACAATGGTCCAGTTAGTTCACGCAAGCGGTTTATTAAAAACTCACATGTTGAATGAGAACTATTCATATCACTCTCGTCAAATCCACTTAGGATGATTGCATTATTCCATTCAACAAAAATATCATCTATTAAATTAGTGATAGATCGTCCAATAAATTTTTGTTCAGTGGATCCGATCAATTTGCTGAAGAGCTGATCCGATTTTCTGAAACGTGCAAAATATTTATTATAATGTCGTACCTCATGATCCTGTATTTTTTTTAATTCAGGAAGATGATGGATAAGCTCATGGATGATGGATCGCACATTTATACCATCAACTAACATCCATGGAAAATTTAATCTTATTAGGATATTGTCAGCATTGATGATTGTATCACATATATTCTCCGAAACCCAGTTCAGCTGGATGAGAATGGTCTTTCGCTTAAGGTTGAGAAAGGGAAGTACTCTTCTTGCATTTTTGAGTATTGAATGATTTAATGTTGTTATTGAATTATGAAAGGTATCCTGCATTTTTAAAAGTTCTCCCCAAAGTGAATTAACATCCATATGCTCCCAGTATTCGGAGGTCTTTAATAGAGCAATAGACTTTTGAAAGCCCTCTTCACTACGATCTTTTGTGTATAAGAATTTGAATAATGGATGACTGGTCTCATCTATTTCCCATCGAAAAAAATAATCCTTCCACTCGGTTTCCCAAAGTAAATGCATATAAGAAATTTAATTTTTGGTATATATTAATCTATTTATTTGATTTAAAACTGCCCCTAGATATCAATGATCTTCCCTTCCTTGCCGACATTGATGACCCGGGTCTTCCCGATCTTCTCTTCTAAGCCTTCAGCTTCATGCACATGAGAACAGAGCAAGATATCAGGTTTCAATCGGTCAACAGCTTGCCTGATGCCAGAGCTTCCGGGCACGAATTTCGAGAATTTTTCCATCATTGAATTAGAAGGATGCACATGTGTCACCATGATCTTCTTCTTTATTCCCTTCAAGCGATCATAGCCCTGTTTCAACAGTTTATAGAGATCATCCTCACTTAATTGGTGAACACCGATGTTCGCCCCGCCAGCGCCGAAGAAGCCGATGTCCTTGTACTTCACGGCATAGCCGTGGAGATTTGTTATGCCATAGAACTCGGCGAGAAAATCCGTTGTCGCAACAGTCTCATGATTTCCGGGGATGATGATGACCCGCTGTCCCTTTTTCAGGAACGGGCCGATGATGCCGGAGGGATCATCGTCATCCACAATGTCTCCTGCCAACACCACCAAGTCGACCTTTTCCTTCTCTGCTTGTGCAGCGAGCTTCTTGGCGAGATTGGCATCACCGTGGATATCTCCGGATGCGAGGATTCTCATAGAGAATATTGGTCCTTCCTGCTTTAAAAAAGTTTTTGATTATCGCTTCCGTATGTCAACTTTGTCCTTGCTCAGATCAATGAGATTGGATGCCGCGCCCTTCTTCTCTCCTTCGTTGATGAAGAATAAGATGCCCTTGGCAATAGAAGGATCGAGTTTTTCAGGTTCAGTCATGTAGAATTTTCCTTGCTTGTTCGCAGAAGTCGTGATGATCGGTTTTCCGTATTCCTTGACAAAATCCTGAAACCAGTGGTTGATCATACGAACCCCAACTGTCCCAGTACCCAAATGCACTGAAGGAGCGATACAATCGCTGTTGACTCCCTTAGGATGTTTAGTTTTAAAGATGATTGTATACGGCCCGGGAAGCTTCGTTAGCCATTCCTCTCCTTCTTTGGTGAGCATGCAATGTTCCTTGATCCATGCGACATCTGGGGCAATGACTGATATCGGACGGTGTTGTTGTTCTTTTAAGTCCCGAAGCATCTTGACTGCCGCTTCGTTGGTCGCATCGCAGCCGATCCCGTAGATGGTGTCTGTTGGATGGATAAAAACCGCTCCTTTGGATATCTGCTTGAAAAAAGTGAACTTATGGATCCGGAACTCATCAGGAGTAATAGTTCTCATAGCAGAGAGAGCGACCCTGCATTTAAAAAGGTTTTTATTAGTAGTCCTCGTCGTCTATATAACAAAGGACGCTCGTGTTTTGGCGGCTATTCGGCATGGTGGTCACCTGTGGAATGCGAGGAATCGCAAGAGCTGTGGTTGGGTTGTTCTCATCGTGAGATCCTGTATTTGCTTGTAAAACAGTCGCGGGATGTCATTCATGTCTATCACCTCGTTTTGTAAAGCTTCGCGGGAAAGGGGGGAGGAACCCGCAAAGCCTTAACAAATAATTAGGGAATCACCTGCTTTATAAGCCCCACGCGCCGATGTCCAGTGTCCAGTGAGGTTTTTCAGTAGAAAAGGCATATATAGAAGCATGCTCCATTCGTGAGGTATGAGAGTGAATGGAATTCCCCATCGTACGATCTGGGAAAAAGACAGCACGATCCAGGTCATTGATCAGCGTCATCTCCCTCATGACTTTGTTATCGAAGATTTGAACACCTTCAATGATGCCATTATCGCCATCAAAGACATGCACATCAGAGGCGCCCCTCTCATTGGTATCGCCGCTGCCTACGGCATGTATCTTGCTGCAAAAGAGGGTATTGAGCTCAAGAAAGCTGCGGAATTGCTCAAAGCCACCAGGCCGACAGCCATTAACCTTGCTTGGGCTGTTGACGAGCAGTTAAGAATAGCAAAACATGATCCAAGACTTCTCCGGAAGAACGCAGCCAAGCTCGCTGATGAAGATGTCGCCATGTGCAAGCGCATCGGTGAGCATGGGCTTGCCATCATCAAGGAGATCGCTGACAAGAAAGGCAGAGCAGACATCATGACCCATTGCAACGCTGGCTGGCTCGCGACTGTTGATCGGGGGACGGCAACAGCGCCGATATATCTGGCAAAAGAGCGAGGAATCGATGTGCATGTCTGGGTATCTGAGACACGGCCGAGAAACCAGGGTATGTTCCTCACTGCGTGGGAGCTCGGCCAAGAAGGGATTTCGCATCATATCATTCCTGATAATGCCTCGGGCCATCTCATGCAAAAAGGCAAGGTTGATCTTGTCCTCACAGGAGCAGATCGCATTGCCGCTAATGGAGATGCAGTAAATAAGATCGGCACCTACATGAAAGCTGTTGCTGCAAAAGACAATGATGTCCCTTTTTACGTCTGCGCCCCATCATCAACATTTGATCTCTCCCTCAGCTCTGGAAAGGATATTCCCATCGAAGAGCGCGGCCAAGAAGAGGTGACCCATATGACAGGAAGGGATCAGGGGGGGAAGGCAAGAACAGTACTCATTTCCCCTGAGCGCTCGAGAGCGAAGAACTTCGGCTTTGACATTACTCCTTTTCGACTGATAACCGGCCTGATCACAGACAGAGGGATTTGTGGAGCTTCTGAAAAAGACATCCTTCTGCTTTTTAAAGAGAATGTCCTGAGGAGTTTATAAACACTTTCGAAATGCTTAAGAAAGCTCCCTTACTTGCAGAGCCCAGGTGACATGATTGACATTAGATGATAAACTTCAGGAAAGCACAATGCCCAAAGCAAGTAGTGCTCCTGCAGATCCCTCCCCTCAATACGGGGATCCCATTACAGTAGCCCTCCTTAATGTGTTTCTCGTCCCATGGATGCTCTCTCGAAAGATGAAAGAAAGGAAACAGATCATTGTCGAGACGCTCAAAGAAATCGATCCAGACATCATCTCCTTTCAAGAGGTATGGTTCAAGCGCGATAAAAATTATTTTAAGAAAGAGCTTGATGAGTATGAAGCCCACAATAGGGAAGGATTCTTCCCCCCGCGTTATCATTGGTCTGGACTTGTGACCTTATCAAAATTACCCATTGAAAAAGGAGAGGTCGTTCCATGGAAGGAAGCACAGTGGTATGAAAAAATTACAAGACGCGCGTTTAATGTTGTCTATGTCCAGTCGCCGTATGGAAAGCCGCTTCGCATCGTCAATGCCCATTTTTCCTGTGTAAAGAACCCAGAGACGAATGATATGATGCAATCCCAACGAGAACAGATGGTTGAATTCCTTGAAAGTGAAGCCCTTCCGACGATTGTCACGGGAGATTTTAACGTGAATAGGTATTTCCAGGGCATTCTACCAAGCAATTACAAACTCATTTCTCCAGATGAGGAACTCACTGTAGATCCCGAAAATCCGCTCTTCAAATCTGGAATTGCGGGAAAGATCGGATATGGGGACAAAACATGCGATCTCATATTCACAAACATGAGGGGAAAGGTGATTGAAAAGAAGGTATGGACAAGGCCCGTGGTTTCAGATCATTATCTTGTAACGTCGACATTTCGCCCTAGAATTCAGTCAGCTTCTTATGGTGGAACGGTCGAACCAATGTTGTGGACCCCTCCTTCCCGCCGATGACCTTCTTGATGGAGATGAATTTGTTCTCTGCGAGTTTCTGGATCTTCCGTTGGAATGTTTTGTACGTCGCAGAGCCGTCTTTCTCCCGGTAGAGCTTGAACAAGTCGCCGATCCTCTTGTCAGGATGTTCCTTGACGAGCTGGAGTATCTGCTGCGTCTCTTCCTCGAGCTCTGTGTCCTTCTTGATGCTGAAGCCCTCCATCTTCGACGACGCTTTTATGACATGTCCAGGGGTTATCTGTCTCTTGCTCTCATCCTCGCATATATTGGCGGCCTCCCGAAGCAAGAATAATCCTGTACGCACATCTCCGGCGGAGACTGCATGCTCAACCACGGCATCGAACGCTTCCTCGCTCCACGCCCCCTCAAAAAAAGCAGCATCCATCCTCTGTTCGAGGATGCCCCTCATCTCCCGGGAAGAGTACTGCTTGAACTCGAGCGTGTCAGGGATGAGCCTGGACTTGATGCGGCTGTCTATTCCAGAGACCCATTCCTTGTAATTCGTTATCATGAGGATGCTTTTCCGATAGATATCCTCGATGAGAGTATAAAGAAAATCGAATTCTTCAACTTTGTCGATCTCATCGAAGACGAACACTGCGCTCTTCTTGTTCAGTTCCTTCTTGATCTCGGCGAAGAGCTCTTCTGTCTTCTTGTTGTGCGTGAATCTGTAGCCGAGGAGTTCGCAGAATTCCAAGACGATCTTGTACGTCGTGTTCTTCTGCCAGCAGTTGATGTAGAGGGGGATGATCTCATCAGTCTCCTCCTGCAGCTCTTCGAGCACCCTTCGGAGGGCAACGGTCTTCCCCACACCCGGACTTCCTGTGATCACCAGGTTCCTCCCGTTCCGTTTCTGGAATAACGGCTTCAGACATGTGGCGACGTAATGCTGCTCATTCTCCCTGAAGGGCACGAGCTTCGGCATGAAGTCGAAGTCCAAGGCGACTGCATTCTTGAACAGGGTTTCGTCAGAGCGGAGCATGTCCTTGAAGAGCGCCATAGGAATGAGAAGCACCAGTATATTTTTATGTGTTTTGGGTGATCATCTCAGAAGTGCTTGCATGGATCAAAGCCTGGAGATTCACGATAGGACGGATCGCCGAACGTCCGCGCCAGGATCTCTTGCACATCTCCTTCTAATGCTTCCGGAACCTTGAACGTGATGCTTGTCTGTTGGGAGGACTGATGGGGGAATGCTTTCTGTGAGGGGGTCTGATAATCAAAATGGACAACAACTCGGTCTCCGTGGTGTGATCCTCGGAGGAGATGCTTGTCGCCCGTACGTTTATATTGTTCATCGCTCCCCGTGAATGTCAGTGTGGTATCGGCAACCCCCTTCTCTTCCAAGAGGTTTCGCATGGAAGAGATATCTTGGGCCTCTAGGAAACCAAGGACAACATGGCCGATGCTGATTTCCGTTTCCGAGACATGTTTGCTTGGCATGGAAGGGGAGGAATAAAAGGAGATTAATAAAGTTAATCCTCAGCGAGTACACGTTGCACCCAAAAGGTTGTTTATTCTGGTCAAAAAGGGGTTTATTTCATCAAAACCGTCGAGCCCGAAAGCCTTATAAACCATCGACGCTGACGAGTGTTGACTCATGAGGTAGTCAGAGATGGGAAGAACATCACCAAGAGGAAAGAGCATGCCGTTGGTCTCTATAGTGATGCCTGTCTACAACAGCGCGGCCACGCTCAAGGAATCTTTGGAGGCCATCTTCCGCAGTGATTACCCTTCTTATGAGCTTATTGTTGTTGATGACGCGAGCTCAGATGATTCTGTGAAGATTGCCCGCTCTTTCCCCTGCAAGATCATAGAGAAAAAGAAGAATACGGGTGCAGGAGACACTAGGAATATAGGCGCGAAGGCTGCGAAAGGCCAGATTCTCCTTTTTACAGATTCGGATTGCATAATGAAGAAGGACACCTTGTCAAAGCTCGTGAAAAGCTTTGCGAAAGCTGTTGATGTCGTTGCCGGCACCTACTCAAAAAAGACACTGAGAGGGTCTTCCATATACGAAAGCTATCACAGCTTGCTATGCCATTATAATTACTCAAGATCAGATGTGGCGCTGTTCGGAACGTTCTGCGCCGCCATCAAGAGGGAGACTTTTGAGAAACTGGGGGGATTTGACAAGTCCATCGGCGGCGCCACAGTAGAGGACCTGAAGTTCCAGTATGGACTGCAGAAAAGACACATCCCGTATGTGATCAGCATGGACGCCCAGGTCTTCCACAAGTCGAGAGCGACCTTTTCTTCGCTCATCCGAGGATATTACACCCGCGCGAGATACGCTGCCGGGCTATTGTTCACCCTAAAGAGGATCAAGCCTGAGAAGAGCGGATATATCCTCAATCATGAGACCATAGCATCTTATGGTTTTGTATCATTGGCTGCTCTTTTTCTGCTCTTGTCGTTCTTCAAGTTGTCATTTATCCTCCCGCTTATCCTATCCCTCATGGCATTCATCATGAGCAGGAGAAAGCTTTATCAATCGGCACCGAAGAACGTCCCGTTGCTTAAGATCATAGGCATAAGCATGGTCTGCGACCTGGCAGTCGTCGTCGGAGGAGCAATAGGAACAGTACAGCATTCCATCAAAGGAGGGAAGAGAAGATGAGCTATCTTAAACATATCGCAAAGATTTTTTCAAAGAAGATGAGCGCTCCGAACTCTTTGGTGTTCTTCATCACGAACAAGTGCAATGCTAAATGCGCGCACTGCTTCTATTGGAAGGATCTGAACAATCCTAAGAAGCCTTTGACTCTGGAAGAGATCGAGAAGATATCCAGGAACCTTGATGACCTCGTCCTCCTCGTCCTGACAGGAGGAGAGCCCTTCCTGAGGATGGACATCGTGGATATTGTCAAGATCTTCCATAAGAACAACCATGTCAAGAACCTTGTCATCCCGACAAATGGTTATTTTGATAAGATGATTGCTGAGAGAGTGGAGAAGATTCTCGAGGAATGCAAAGGCCTTGAAAATCTTCAGATATACATCTCGCTGGATGATGAAGGAGAACGTCATGACACTCTGAGAGGGGTCAAGGGGATCTTCGAAAAGGCCAAGGAGACCCATAAGAAGCTTACTGAGCTGAAGAAGAAGCATGACAACCTGAATGTCGGCATTTTATTGACAGTCAATCCCATGAACCAGGACAGGATCATGGAGGTGTATGATTACATCAAGAAGGAAGTGGACCCGGATGTCATCAGCCCCATCCTCATGAGGAAGACCTCTGACAAGCTGAACAGCACCGACGTGAAAGTGGAGAATTATGAGAAGTTCAAGGCTGCGGTAACAAGAGACATGATCAAAAAGCAGTTCAGGAAGAGATCGACATCATTGTTCAGCAGGATGAGATTATTGCTCATGCAGCGCAAGATGGAGCTCATTGTTCGGACCGTGAAAGGCGGCTATCAGCTTCCGTGTTTCGCCGGAAACATCAGCGGGGTGCTCAATGAGTACGGTGATGTCTATCCCTGTGAGATCCTCAATAAAAAGATGGGCAATGTCAAAGATGTCGACTATGATCTTAAGAGGATCTGGAAGAGTAAAAAAGCAAAGGACGTAAGGAAATTCATCAAGGACACGAACTGCCATTGCACCTATGAATGCGCTATGGACTCTAATATCACTTTCAACTATAAGATGATGTCGAAAATATTCCTTAAGAGTCTCTTCAGGCGTTTTTGAGGTTAGCTAGGTGCACGGCGTCTCGCTGCGATAGAGTTCCCCGGTCGAGCTGAGGCATGCATACGCTGACCCGCGGCCGGCAAGTTCTTCTGAGATGATATCTCCGTGCACAATGACATTGTCCGCAGTCAATTCTCCTGCTTCGCAGGTGTCATCAGCATCGCAGCGATGCGCACTGACAATATCGGATGTTTTATCTGAAAGGGCTGAACTGAAAGTGGGATTCAGTTTAGGGAACCATGCCATCCCAGCTTGAGTAGCCCTGAATGTGTTCCACGAAAGGATTACAGTAAGTGTGAGAAGAAGGACCGTGACGATGATACCTACAGTGATGAAGAGCTTATGGTAGTCCCGGCCATATGGATACATATGTTCTTCTGAAGAAGCGTCATTAATAAATGCTGCGGTCAGCGCATGCATTATCTTGGAGCAGGATCAAGCTTCTTCTTGCCCATGGCGGGCTGAAGAACTTCTGGGATGGTGACAGAACCATCCTCATTCTGGTAGTGTTCAAGGATGGCAACGAGAACGCGTGATGTTGCGAGGGCAGTGTTGTTGAGCGTATGCACGAGCTTGTTCCCGTCCTGCGTCCGATACCTGATCCCGAGGCGTCTTGCCTGATAATCAGTGCAATGGGAGCAAGATAACACTTCCTTGTACGCCTGCTGCTTCGCCATCCACACCTCGGTGTCATATTTCTTGGCAGCAATGCTCCCCAAATCGCCGGTGCAGATATTGACGACGCGATACGGCAGTTCCAATGCCTCGAAGATCTCCTCGCCATTCCGTTGCAATTCCTCATGTATCTCCCATGAGTCTTCTGGCTTGCAGAGCACCACCTGCTCGACCTTGTTGAACTGGTGCGTCCGGAAGAATCCTTTTGTGTCGACGCCATGGCTGCCGATCTCTCGTCGGAAACACATGGAATAGCCCACAAGCTTGATAGGAAATGATTTTGCTTCGAGGATCTCATTTGCGTACTGTGCGATGAGCGGATGTTCAGATGTCGCGATGAGGAAGCTGTCCTCTCCTTCGATCTTGTACATCACCTTCTCGAAATCACCTAGGTCGACGACCCCTTGATAATGCTCTTTTCGCATCATGAGCGGCGGCTCGACATAGGTATAGCCCTTTCTTACCATGTGCCTGATCGCGAACTGTATCAGCGCTTGATTGAGCAAGGCGAGATCCCCTTTGAGGTAATAGAAGCCGGCTCCCGCAATCTTCGCGCTCCGGTCGAAGTCTGATCCGAGAGATTCTGCGAGCTCGCCGTGATTCTTCAGTTCGAAATCGGGTTTTCTCGGCACTCCCCAGCTCCTGATCTGTTCATTTTCCGTGTCATCCTTCCCATAGGGAACGGATTCGTGCATCAGGTTAGGGATGCGCAACAAGAAGTATTTGATGTCAGCGCCGACTGCATCCTGTTTATCCTCAAGCTCCTTGAGCTCTGAGGGGATGGCCTTGGCCCGGTCCATTGCTGTTTTCGCGTCCTTGCCCTCTTTCTTGAATTGGTTGATCTCTTGAGAAACAGCATTCCTCTCCTGGCGCAGCTTGTCCACCTGGAGCTGCAGTTCTCTTCTTTCCTTGTCGAGGGAGATGAGCTTGTCCACCCAGGGGAGCTTCTCATTGTCCTTGCGCTTCTTGAGATCATCCCTGATGAGGTCTGGAGTTTCACGGAACAGTTTGATGTCGAGCATGTCATAGGGGAGCAAAGGGGATTTATAAGGCTTACCAATCTAAAAAGAGGAAAGAGAATGCCGTCCTGGACTGGGACAATGATGAGTCTGTCCCATCAAGGACATCTCAGCAGGCCCTGAGCCGATTGCAGGGGGGATACCGGGACTCAAGAGAAAGATGTTTTTGTTGATTGCTTGATGTCTGATGTGCTGAAGTGTAGCGACCATTCGATAGGGCCCCTCACTTGCCTTTCTTCCATTCCTGGATCTGGTCTATCTGGATCTGCTGGATCTCGAGGAGCCGCTTCCATTGGTGCTTCATCAGCATGTCGATCTTCTCGTTGAGGTGCCGGATCTCGAGCTCTGCTTTCATATTGATCTTGTAGTCATATTCAGACCTCAGGCGGTCTTTGGCTTCCTGCCGGTTCTGGCTCATCATGATGATGGGCGCCTGGATCGCTGCCAGGCAGGAGAGCACGAGGTTCAGCAGGATGAAAGGATAGGGGTCAAAAGGCTTTTGGAGGAGGACGATGGAGTTGATGCTGACCCAGATGAGGAGGATGAGCCAGAAGATGATGATGAACCTCCAGCTCCCGCCGAACTCCGCAATCTTGTCAGAGAGCTTCTCCCCGAAGGTCAGCTTCTTGCTGAACTCGATGTTTATGTTCTCTGAGAGGAGATCGTGCTCTTTCAGGCTTTCGATGACCTCCTTTTGGATCTTGGTGAGCTCTCCTCTTTCGACACGGAAAAGGTTTTCGACATGATCATTGCGTATCTTGTTCAGGTCTTCGCTGCAGATATAGCTGCCAGAAGTCCATTCTGGATGCTTTTTCTTGATGATGTCTGTGATCGATTTCCGGATGATGTCGCCGGAGACGACATCTTCAGATTTCTTCTGCTGGCCGCAGATCTGGCAGGTATAGCTTTGTTCTTTTGTTTGCGCCATGGATCATCAGTCTCCACAATGGCCTCTCTAGGCAGGTGTCTCAGGGATTCTTATGTTTTTCCGTGGTTCACCAGTTGAGGTATGCGGTCACGAACTGGTTCCCCCTTCGGATGAATACTTTCCTTAACTCATCGAGGAGGAGGATGAGCAGGGCGAAAGGTATCGAGAGGGAGAGCTCAAAAAGTGAGAGAGGGTGCGTGTCGAAGAAGGCATTCGCCGCGGGAAGATAGACAATGATGCCGAGGATAATGAGCTCTGATGCAATGCCGAGAAGGATTATTTTGTTGATGGTCAGCCCTCGCTTGAAGACAGACTGCCGGCGTTCCCGGCAGATCCAGACGTCTGCGATCTGGCAGATGATGATGCTCGCGAAGAAGGCGGTGATCGCCGTCTGGTAGAGCGGATCATGCACGGGCAGCTGATCCCCCCAGTGCCATCCTCCTCTGTGGAGGACCATGAAATAGGAGAAGAATCCTGCTGCGGCCTGCAGCATACCCACGACGCCGTAGGACATGAAAAGCAACTGGGGAGTGAGGAGTCGGTCATTCTTTGATCGCGGCTTTCGTGTCATAATGTCCTTCTCCGGCCTCTCTGTTCCCAGTCCGAGAGCGGGGAGGAAATCAGTCCCGAGATCAATCGCTAAGATGAGTACGACGGTGAGGGGAAGGGGGATCTTGAGGAGGACGAAGGCGATGAAGGGCAATATTTCAGGGACATTGCTGGTGAGGATGTAGGCGATGAATTTCTTGATGTTCTCAAAGATCGTGCGGCCTTCCTCTATGGCATTCACAATCGTCGCGAAATTATCATCCATCAGGACCATGTCGCTCGCTTCCCTCGCGACTTCCGTCCCGCTCTTGCCCATGGCCACCCCCATATCTGCGTTCTTCAGCGCCGGGGCGTCGTTGACTCCGTCTCCGGTGACCGTGACGACCTCGCCCATGGCCTGAAGGGCCTTGACGATCTTGAGCTTGTGGATAGGACTCGTGCGCGCAAAGAGCACGCCATCATGCTTGAGCACCTCTTTGAGTGAGGCATCAGTCATCTTTTCGAGTTGCTCTCCGGTGATAATCGTGGCATTCCTGCCTTCAATCAGACCGACTTTCCTTGCAACGGATTCTGCAGTGAGGCTGTAGTCTCCGGTGATCATGATGACGCGGATGCCAGCAGTCCTGCATTTGATGATCGCTTCGGGGATCTCCTTCCTCGGGGGGTCGAGCATCCCGGCCAGGCCGATGAAGATGAAGTCTTTCTCAACCGTCTTGTCAGTCTTTGTTTCCTTATAGGCAAAAGCGAGGACACGTTCTCCTCGTGAAGCCATTTTCTTATAATATTCAAAGATCAGTTTCCGATCCTTCTCTGTCAATGACCGTTTCTTGCCATTGATGAGGATGCTCCTGCATTTCCTGATGACCGCTTCAGGGGCGCCTTTCATGTATCCTATCTTCACTGCATCTGTGAGATTAGTGGTGATCATCCGTTTGGTCTTCGAATCGAAGGGAGATTCATGGATACGATGGTGTGCAAACTGCACCTGTTCAACATTGACTGTTTTTTTGGCGAAATCAAGGAGTGAGCTCTCTGTAGGATCTCCCACATAGGCATTCATCTCGCTTGATAACCGGGCATTGTTGCAGAGGATCATGGTCCGGAGCAGAAGGTCTAGTCCATTTGATTGCTCAATGCCCTTTTCATAGATGTTCATCTCAGAAGCATTGAGGAACAGGGTGTTGACCGCCATGTTATTTTCCGTGATAGTGCCGGTCTTGTCTGTGCAGATCACTGTTGTCGACCCGAGGGTTTCGACTTTTTCCAGGTTCTTGATGAGCGCGTTCTTCTTGGCCATCCGTTTGGATGCGATGCTCAGGCACAAGGTGACCGTGGGCAGGAGCCCTTCTGGGACGTTTGCCACAATGATCCCGATGGCGAAGATGACGCTTCCGATCAGCATGTGCCCGGTGAAATAGCTCACCCCGAAGAACATAAGCCCGAGGATGATGGCAATGATCGAGATGATCTTGATGAAATATTTTAGCTCTTTGCGGAGCGGTGACTCTAAGGTCTTCGATTCTTTGGTGAGCTTCACGATGCGTCCGATCTGTGTGTCCATGCCAGTGCCGTAGACAAGCGCCATGCCGTTCCCGGAACGCACCAAGGTGCCGGAGAACACCATGTTTCTGCTCTCCAGGATATTAGCATGGGTGCAGACCAGCTTCCTCAGCTGTGGCTCTGATTCTCCGGTGATGGAGGAATGGTCCACGCGCATGGCATTTTGCTCGATAAGCCTGCCGTCGGCGGGGATCCTATCCCCTTCAGCGATGAAGAGGATGTCACCGGGCACGAGATCCTTTGATCCTATTTGTTGCATATTGCCGTCACGGAGCACATGGGAGACATTCGGGAGCATCTTCTGGAAGCTCTCCATGATCCTCTCGGATTGATATTCCTGGATGAAGGTGAAGACGGCGTTGAGCACCGTCACCCCGAACAACGCCATGCCGATGTAGAGGTTGCCCTCTCCGGGAGAGAGGTACTCCGCCAGGAAAGCAAGCGCGGATCCGGCGATGAGCAGCAGGGCGAAGAAATTCCCGAACTGGTCGAGGAACTTGATGATAGCAGGTTTCTTTCTTTTGGTGACAAGAAGATTGGGACCGTGTTTGGAAAGTCTTTTTTTGACTTCGTCTGCTGTCAGGCCATTGGCTGAAGAGTCGACTCGGCGGTAGAGTTCCTTGAGGGGTATCTTGTGCTCATCCATGGGTCATCGGCAGAGGTATTCTTGTGGAGGGCAGATGACGATGCTCTGAATAGAATGGATGAACACGCCTTTGAAAGACCCGAACAGGGAAGGATCTATTTTCCGGTTGTTAAGGATGAATTCTTCCTTCATGAAGACCTCTTTTTTCAGGATTGTGCGACATGGGTTTAAATGGTTTACGGGAAATGGAGAGGTCATTTAGGGAATGCAATCTACCTCTTTCCCGGTCTTCGTCCGTTCAGTGCATGATGGAGAGAAGTTCCCAATAGGGAATCATTCTTTTCTGGAAAAGAATGAATGTGTTGATGGTCTTTTCGGAATACCTTCTGGTGGGATTTTCAAATCTGGGAAGTAGATGGTTGACTTCAGTAGATATAAGCCTGCTGAAGCCTCTGAGCTTCATCTCATTGAGGAGGAGGTTGCGTTCGATCATACAACAGTCTGATTCTTAGAGATATAAATAGCTCACGCAAGCATGTCCAGTGTACAGTGACGAGAAAAAGTCTAAGAACACCGGATGTAATTTATCAGAATTGGAAATAATCCAGAAGATAATAGGTAGGCCCGTCCCCGCATTCATGAAAACCAGGTTTT
>JBDRLS010000109.1:0-12912 GCA_043812875.1 Nanobdellota archaeon | reverse complement strand
CCACCAACAACAGGATATGCAACAATAATCAAGATTATTATTGCGACACTGGATCTCAGGGAGGAGCCTACACAGACGAGACATGTGACACCATTGGGAGCGGAACGCCTGCAAATCCTTGTTCTCCTAAGCCCAGCTGTGATTACGCTTGTGACGAGTGTATCTTGAGGGATGTTGACATTGGCGTGAATCCCTGCATTGATGGCATCTGCGATGAGGGTGAATTCGTGAGTGTCGATGTGAGGTATACTGGAATTTGCCCCGCTAATCCATGGATACAGCTCGATGCGGACAATGTTGCAGGCGATTGCCTGCTGAGAAACTCAGGAGGACAGATGCAGGGCATCGATGTCCAATGCAACAATGGGAATTGTCAGGGCCTATGGCAGGTCCCTCCCATCCATGTGAATTGCTATGGTGAGGAAGCGTTTGCTACGCGCGCAGGCATCTGGCAAGGAGGCATTGGCTCGGGTGCTGAGCTCAGTTTTATCGATGACCCGACGGGAAGTGTTGAATTTATACCGATGCCTGCGCCTGTATTGGACAGCTGGTCAAATGCGCCAGACCCTGTTCTCGTCGGCAATGCCGAGACCTTTACTGCAGACTGGTCAGGAGTCGGGCCGATAAAGATCATTGTCTGTAAGACTGCTGGGTTGGATCCTATTACACAAGACTGCACTGGCGACCAGTTCTGCTGGTATGGTCACGTCGCTGATGATCCGATCAGCTGCGATTATATTGCGCAAGCTTCTGAGTTCGGGCAGACATTGCCTTACTTCCTCTACATCTGCAACACTGAAAAATGCTCTCTTGTCGAGGGCACTGGCAGCTTCACTGTCGATGCGCCGAACTGCAACGCTTATGTCGGTTGTTATGATGATACTGTGGAGCCTCCTCCGCTTCCCAATGAGATCACTCAATGTTACTATAATCAAGGGCTTCCGAACGGTCCTGCGAACACTGCTTGCTGCAGTGCAGGAGCTGGGGAGTATTGGGATGATTGGAAGAACGTGGTCGTCTATTAGTCCTCGAGAATGGTTACATAATTCTGCATAAGTTTATATATGAGGAAAAGCAAAAATGAGTCATGGGTAGTGGTCAGGCTGCGATGGAATACTTAGTCGTGATAAGCTTTGCTCTTCTTCTCATTGTACCTATTGTCATCATCTTCTTCTCGCAGAGCGAAGATGTTACAGAACAGCTCTCCATGAATCAGCTTCGAGAGATCGGAAGGAAGATCGTGACGACCTCAGAAAAGGTCTATTACCTCGGAGAGCCTTCGCAGACGACACTGAAGGTGTATATGCCGAGCCAGGTTGAGAAAATAATCATAGATGGAAAAACGCTCATTTTCAATGTCAGTATTGCACGATCCACAAGTGAGGTCGTATTCATGAGCACGGTGAACATGACGGGGGATATCACTCCGATTTCTGGAGTCAGATTCATCCTAATCAAGACAGAAGGGGGAAAGGTGAACATCACAGATGCGTAGCCAGATCGCCGCTGAGTTCATCGTCCTGATCAGCATCGGGCTTCTGGGATTTATAGTTGTCGTCATCATCGCAGGCGACCAAGTCAGAGAACTGTATGACGGTCGAGAATATATCATTACAAGGAGCAAGGCCTTGGATATACAGAGTGAGCTCTATATCGCTGCACAGGTCCATCATGGCTATGAGCGCGAATTCACCATCCCCCCCAAGCTTGAGGGCATACCTATTACGGTCACGACATCAAATGGGTCATTCTATCTCAATAGCACCCGCTACCAGCATTATCTGCGCATCCCCCGTAATATTGAGGGGGAATTGATACTCGGGAACAACTATGTCAACAACACGGAGGGAAAGCTGTATCTTAATCCGCAACCATAACCCTAAACGAGGCCAAGTATGGTATCTGGACTTCATCATGTCCTTCTTCATCTTCTCTGTAGTCGTCATCATCTTCCTCAATTTCATCGTCAACAAAAGCCAAGACGATAAGATAACGCAGGACCAGCTGCTCGTCGAAGCAAGGATCATCTCCAACTCGTTCATGCTGCCAGGCTACCCGAAAAATTGGAGTGCAGATGATGTCGAGCGCATCGGGTTGACAGATGGGAACAGCAAGTTCAACCGGACGAAACTTCTTGAGCTCAAGGATGTGCCTTATAGCACTGCAAAGCAGACATTGGACATCAGCCATGACTTCCTCGTCTACTTCGAGGACGAGAAGGGAGACCCCGTTCCCGTCATGGGCATCTGCAGCTATGGGAAAGATGAGCTGTCGCTGGAGAAAGAGCGGAAGATCGCGTATTATCATGGAGAAGGTAATACTATCATGGCCCCGATACTCCAAGAATATGCATCGATCACCTCAACTTATTGCCCGACATCATGTCCTGGGATGGGGATTGCTGATTTGGAAAGCTTCCTTGCGGGTGGGGATCCACCTGATCTCTTAATTATCGAAAATGGCAGCATCAGTGGCGCTTCTTCAATTGAAGATTGGGTTTCTCTCGAGAGAAATGTCCTTATCATCCAAGAGTTTGCCAAAGATGATTATTTGTTCGACTGGAATACTACAGGCGATCCCTATGGCAAAGACATGAACATGACCATAACAAAGGAGCTCCCATTCCTTGATTATCCTGTCGGCACAGTGCTTAGCATGGCCGGAGATTATTACATCCCGAGAATTGATGATGATCCAAATATAAACGAAAATGATTATAATATCATCAATTACTCCTTTACGCTAGACGATCATTCTGCTATCACGGCTTGGAACTGGAGCAACGGCACTGTTTATCACTTTGCCAACATCAATATCAGTGAACCTGCTGAATTTTCAGCTGAGCTGATCGAGGCCATCCCGGAACTGATGAATACAGACTGCAAACCTCTTGACCTGAACCTCGTCCGTTTCCAGGATGTTGTCAGGCTTTCACGATTCCTGGTAAAAAAAGACAGGATCATCAATATGGTGATCCTCGTCTGGGTGTAAACATGAAACGAACAGAAAAGAAAGGATTTCTCTTCACTATAGACTCCGTCCTTGGAGTCTCATTGCTGCTCCTTGGGACAATCATCTACTCGTTGTTCTTCATCACTTCAGACGAGACCACGCAATCATCCTTGATCTCCCAGGATGCAGTCGATTTCCTCTCGACGCTGAAGGTGGGCGACCTTGATCCAGAGCTCCTCGCCAATCTCACTGGATTGAGCGACTCAGTCGACCCTGATCTTTCTGTCCTGGAACAGATCGCGTATTTCTGGGTCAAGAATGAAACTGATGCGGCGACAAATCTCACTGATTACATCTTCGATATGCTCATCCCGAACCAGTTCGGGTATAGCATCGTGGTCGGAGGAGACGTGGTCTATGAAAATGTCGATCCTGATCAGAAGACGCTCACCTCGTCGAGAAGGATGGTCTCAGGCATCGAGAAATTAAAGCCGCTCAAAGGATTCCTGAGCTATGCCTACTTCAGCGGCATCAACAATACAATGCTCAATTCCTATGTCTATTTCGGCGGGTTCTCCGGACAGGGCAATATCACAGTCGCCTTAGAGCTTCCAGACTATCTTCAAGTCCTTAACATCACCTTAGAAGGAGCATTTTCCGATAACTTCACCTTGCTCATCAACGGCACTGAAGCAGGCTATTTCATCAAGCAGAATGAGGATCCCCTGCGGGCAGACGTGTTCTACGTCGATTCAGCCATTTATGGATACCTCTCGCCTGGAGAAATAAATTATTTCAACATCAGGTTTAACATAACGGAAGTGGGGAGGAACGGTTTTATCGGAGGAGGATTCATCAACGTCTTGACGAGCGTGAGCGTCAACAGTTCATCAGTCACGAATCCGTTCGGCTATCTCCAGTTCACTGACCGCGTCGGCGACTATGTCATATCCAAGAGATATTTCCCCCAGCTCCACGGCTTCATCAACCTCTTCGGATCGGAATATTTCCCGCCCCATCTCATAAATATCTCTGCGCACCTGCATTACTTCGCAGACTGGGGGGAGCTCGACAACTCATCGCTTGATTTGATCGTCGGCAACACCACGGTGTGGAGCGACAACAACCTCACAGGAGACGAAGAACATGATATCACTGTCGTGAACTTCTCTGAGGCGCTGAACCTATATGAAGGACTGCCGGGGAAGACGGTTCCCATCCGCTTCGGGTTATCAGGATTGAACCTGACGTATGGAAGCAAGGACATCGCCATCATGACCGACATATCAGGGAGCATGTCGTTAAACTTTGGCGCTGGAGGGGGTACTTATGACCGAGAGTGTGATGATGTTGACCTGTATGATGTGACAACAAAAAAGCTGTCCGTGGCGAAATGCCTCGACCTGCTCATGAGCCACCTCATCCTAGATAATAGAACTGATAGCCGCGTCGCGTTGACCTCTTTTGACAGCTCAGTTCAAAGCTCGCTGTCTTTGACAGACAATATCACGGCCCTTGAAGATGAGATTAGCAGCTATGAAACATATGGTGGCAATACATGCATCGCATGCGGCATCTATGAAAGCATGCTCCAGGTCCTGAATCCGCACAAGATAATCCCAGCAGGGAGCAATTGGAGCTATTATGATGACAGCCCCGCTGGATTCCCGGGCATCGGATGGAATTTGATCAATTACAACAGCGATTTCTGGCCTTTCGGGCCGACGCCCATCGGATTCTTTGATGAGGTCAACACACCCCTCACACCGAAGGTGACTTTCCTACGGAATGAATCGGCTGAGATAGAAAATTTTTCAGTCCATGCAGGGAACACTTTAGGCCTGTGGAGCATCGCCTACATTCGACGACCTGGTGATGGTAGGTTGATCACCTTCCAGAATACGACAGGGGACCTCACCTCTGAGGTGGAGTTCGGGGATTCAAATGTGATGGGCACGATTGATGGATACCCTGGCGCGACAGTCATGCAGCGATATCCGGAAACTTACAGGGTTCCCGAAGGATGCGAGGAGATACTTGAATTCCGGACGCATTTCGGATTTATCGGAATCCCAAAAGCAAAGGGCAATATCTCCATTTATCGATTCATCGGACCACCTGAAGATGAAACGTTTGAAAGAGTCCTTGAGTTCAAAATAACACCTTGGCTAACAGGAAATGGCCTTGCCCTCTATGACCTCCGCTTTTCCCCCCTCACCGGCATCCGAGGAGGGGACTTCCTTGCGTTCTATACACCGGAAACAATCAAGAGCCTACGGAGCGGCACTCAAGATGAACTTATCTTGTTTGAGGATGGGAATTCGGATTTAATTATGACTCCGAGTTTTGAAGACGAATTACTTCTTGCCATCGGCGCGACATGCAAGAGGCACGACCATTCAAAGCTTGTCATCGACTTCGAATCGCAGCCATTCAACCCAGCTGAGACATACAATGAACTGCACGCCAACATTCTAGGGAAAGGATCCCTTGACTTCAACTATTCCATCTCCTTCTTCAACTGGGAGAACAACAGCTGGACTGAGGCGTGCTATCATGAGACAAGCGCCGGATCGTGGACGCCGATGAACTGCCATATCGAAAACAGCGTGGACGCCTTTTTCAGGAGCAGTGACGCAAGGGTGCTGACAAGGCTTGAAGTGAGGAACATCGACCCCTCGCAACTCATCGACATCGATGACGTCAACATCACGGCGACGGTGAACTCCGGCAATATCTTCTTCCGGAAGAACTTTTCCATAGACCCTCTGATCCTCAATGATTCGCAATTGAAGATCATGTCGAATGATATCGCCGAAGTGTATCTCAATGATCAGTGGAGCCCGATCCTTGTTGATGATGAACCAAGGGAGGGGACGCATTGGGACTCAAGGGTTGTCATTGATAATTCCCTGTTTGTCGATGGAGAGAACAGCCTCGCGATAAAACTGCGCAATGATGATTTCGAGATGGCCAAGTTCGATGCAGAGCTCGTCACCGGAGACATCCCTGAAGAGCATAAGTTCAGGTCGATCATCATCATGAGCGACGGTAGAGCAAATAGATGTTATCCAGAAGGTCCTGGCTGCGCAGCTCTGGGTTATGAGCCTGTGTTCCTCGATTTTCCCTGCACAGGACCCAATGCTGATGATGAGTGCCGTGCTTCAAACCAGACTGTGGAGTTCGCCTGCAGGGCGCATGACCTCTATGGCATCAACATCTATGCTGTAGCCTTCAATGTCAATGATGAACTTGGGATACAGACGTTGAACCAATCGGCTTGCTGTGACGACTGCAACAACTTCTATTCAGGCAGCACTCCTGAGGAACTGCTGGAGATCTATGAGGACATCGGTGAAGAGATCGCGAACCTGCAGTTCGTCACCCAGGAAGCCATCACCAGCGGCCTCCTCGAGAGCATCCTCTACAATGATTCCTATTTTGTCTTCAATTCAACCTATGTCCAAGGTGAGATCCCCTATGGGATGTTTCCGGTCACCCTGCAAAGCCCCCGTTTCGGCAACAACGAGACATCCTATAATTTCACCCTCTATGAGAACACCACCCTGAGAGATGCCAGAATAACATCCTATTCCGCCGATAAATGGACGCACGAAGTGAAGATCAACAACAGCAACGGCAACGTGACGATCTTCTCCATGGAACATTTCAATCTGGACTATGAGTTCATCGGCGACCCGTTCATCGTCGAGATACCTGTAGAGAACTTCATCGTCGGCAACAACACGATCAACATCAGCACAGCCTTTGGGCCGTCAAATGTCTCGGGAGGATCGCCCGATGACCGGCTGTTCTATACCATCTTCCTCCCGGCTACCGCATCCTCAGAGGGCATCGGCAATTATGCAGAAGAATGCAACTGGACCATCGAGACTGAGGAAGAGGTGAATGTCACGATGACCCCTGAGGGTGTCAATTGCTCATGTATCTACACCAGTGAGATCCATACCCTCGAAGACGGCTCGTACAATGGAGACAACTCCATAGGCACGGCAATGTTCAACCTCCTCAGGCAGCTGGATGCGGATGTTGACGGAAGGATCGACGTGGATATCCAACAGCAAAACTTGAGGGTGGTATCCACAACAACAGAGAACATCCCCTACCTCTGGGGACCGACGCTCGTAGAGGTGAGGGTATGGCAATAGCCAAGCGCGGCATCTTCTTCATCATCGATGTGCTCTTCGCCATCATGCTCATCTTGGTAGGAGTGTTCATCGCCTCACAGTATTTCATCGATGATGAGGAGACCTCGCAATCTGAGCTGCTTGCCCTCGACTCAGTAGATTTCCTTGGGAACATCAAGGTTGAGGACCTCAATGGATCGATCATCGACATCCTCATGCCTTTAGGCACAGCACCAAAGATGGACAACACGGTCCTCGAACAGATCGCCTATTATTGGATACAGAATGATACAGAAGCAGCTGAGACATTGGCGTCGATCGTGCTCGGCGACCTCATACCAGAGAGGTATGGATATGCAGTCGTCGTCGGCGGAAACATAGTCCACAGCAGGAACATCTCCACCATGACCTCGCTGAGGTCCTCGGCCCAGATGGTATCGGGCATCGAGGAATTCAAGCCTATCGAGGGCTTCACGGCAAATGTGTTCCTCGCATCCGCGCCGAACAGGAGAGTCTCTTCTTTCGCCTACTTCGGAGGATTCATCGGAGAAGGGAACCTGAGCACATACATCACGCTTCCTGAGAATTACTCCACTATCCTTGAAGTGTATTTTGAGGGCGCCATAAGCACAGACATCGATGTCTATTTCAACAATGTGCTGGCAGAGAGCTTTACCAAGCAGACAGGAAATGACCTTGAGGCGGATAAGTTCTATTTCAACGAATCGACATTCTCATTGCTCATGCCTGGACAAAATATAGTCAACATCACTTTTCGGGTGCCGGCAGCGAACCAGTCCATAGGATATATCGGCGGAGGCTACCTTCGCGTTTCGGTAAACTCAAGTGATTACTTTGACCCTCGGCTGCTGAATGTTGACAATGCAACTCAGCGCATCTATATCCCTGGAGTCGATGGCCTCATCAACATGTATTCATCATTCTATATCGGTGGTGAGCTGCATTCCATGAGCGCCTTCCTCCACTATAAGAGCGATTTCAGCGCATTCAATGACAGCAATTTCTCCATCTATCTGAATGTCGGAAACATCACCATGCACCTGGACAATAATGTGACTGAGGAGAAGCTGATCAACATCTCAAACCAGACCTTTGCGAACGCCTTCAACTTCACTGATCTCAGCGGGCAGACCATCCCTATCAGGATTGGATCCAATGGGATCAATTATTCTGCCTTTGATGCGGGAAACAGCGATGTGATCATCATCACGGATCTCAGCCAGAGCATGCAATGGGCGCTCAACAGCACGGATACGGGGGATGTTGTTGTCGACTGTGATGATCCTGAAATCAATGAGTCCACAGTGAGAAGGATCAGCCTTGCCAAGTGCCTGGACATATTGCTCATCAACACCATCATGAACCGGAGCACGAACAGGGTCGGCCTGGTTGGGTATGGCAACAATGCCAATAAGTATCATGAATTATCGACGAGCAGAGGGTCGCTCATCCATGAGATCAACACCTATCCTAACGGTCCGGGAGGGGGGACTTGCATCTGCTGCGGCCTCAACAGGGCGTATGAGCTCTTCGCGGACGAGTATAATTCGACGCGCGAGCATTTCATCATCCTCATGAGTGACGGCATCCCGGGGAGGAGATGCACAAGCGTCGGTGCTTGTGATACCAATTGGACAGGGACGGAGATGGATGGGAGCTGGTGCTGCAACGCCGGGACAGATGACTGCAATAATCCCAACTGCAACGGCCCAGTATTGAATTCCATTTGGAGCGCTGCGAGAGTCCATGATGACCTCAATGTCACAATCCATGCAGTAGGTTTCGGGCCAGTGGACCAATGCATGCTCGCGAACCAAACACTATATGCCATTGCGGAATCCGGCGAAGGAGACTATTATGTGAGTGATAATGCGAGCAGGCTCCATGAGATCTACCAGGGCTTCGGGGAAAGCATATTGAGCTTTGTCTATGAAGCTCAAGCCATCATCTTCACCGGCGACCTCATCAAATCACAGCTCTATCCTGATTCATATATCGAACTTAACTTCACCCCCTTCGTCGACTCAGAAATATTTGGGCAGCTGCCGCTCACTGTCGAAAATCCCCCCTTCAACAACAACTATACGAACGGAACATTCTCCTTCCCCCCGAATGCCACCCTCATCGATGCTCGCGTGACATCATATTCTGGCAATCTCTGGACTGTAGATGTGGAAATCAACAACGGAACAGAAACGTTGGTCCCGTATAATCTCACGAGGTATGGAGATGATTATCTAGGCTTCGGAGACCCATTTGTCGTGGAGATCCCACCCAGCTATCTCTCTGGCGGAGTCAATACCTCCCTAAACATCCATACAGGCTCATCCCCGTCTGAACTTGTTGGCGGCTCAGTAGATGACCGCCTCATCTACACCATCCTCGTCAAGACGAGCGCCGGCTCTGAAGGTGTCGGGAGCCTTGCTGAAGGGTGCGCATGGGAGCTGAGCTTTGAGGAAGGAGCGGACCTGCAAGTCCTCCTTCCCGGCAACTACTCGGGACCACAGCTATGCTATTATAGCAATGCCAGCTACAATTTGTTGGATGCTATCGATTCAGCTGCCTATAACCTGTTCAAACAACTAGACTTGGACCAAGACGGGCTCATCGATGTCCGATTCGACGAGAACTCCCTTGAGACCAATGTCTTGGTCACAACCGGCGTCCCCTACCTCTGGGGACCTACTCTGGTGGAGGTGCGCATATGGCAATAGGAAAGAAAGGGATCATCTTCACGTTCATGGCCATCGCCCTCCTGTTCGTCACGATCACCTTCATGTACAACCAGAGCAGATACCAGATACGGGAAAATCCCTTCTTGCAGGAAACAAAGATCGTATCCATGGACAGATTCATCACTGATACAGAGACTGATCTCGAGCGGGCGCTGTTCATCGCTTCATTCCGAGCAATCATCGGCATGAATGACTATATCAAGCAAAAAGGGGTGTATATTGATGGGGTGAACGTTGTTAATTTAAGTGATGCATTTGAGACCATGGTGCTCAACGGGACAATGAATGGCACTAATATCTCTGTTGCCTCTGATTCCCATCTCACGCTCTGGGCACAGAAGATGTCTGAGCAGGCTGCATACCTCAACCTGGATTTTACGCTCGAACTCGAATCAGTTGAACTTCGAATGATCTCCCCATGGACTGCTGAGTCCACACTCAATGCCACGCTCGAGATAGAAGATATCGGGAAGACAGCAAAATGGAGAAGGCATATCACCACAGCAATAGAGGTGAGCATCCTCGGTTTCCTCGACCCGGTATACACCATGGGCAGCCAGAACAGGTTCTTGAACAATATCAAGATGTCCCCATACCACCCAGATTATACAGATGCCTTAGACGTGACCAATCTGGAGAGCCATTGGAGGGGGATGTATTATTCATCTAACCCTGGAGCACCTGATTACCTGCACCGGCTTGCGGGACTATTGACCAATACCTCTGATTATGGCATTGAAAGCCTTGTCAACACGGAACAGCTCCTTCCTGAGATGTATCAGAACAAATCAGTGGTCGACCATATCTTCTGGTCTGCGAGCAATCCCATCGACTGCCCCATCGTCGGCATGCCTTCGGGTTTCCGCATTGATAATGAAACGCTCAGGGTTACGGATGATAGCAACACTACCCGTTTCGCATTCTACGGAGTGGAAGACCCCGAGCTTAATCCAGGTAATATCACGGTGAATTGCAACTAATGCTGCTCGAGAAACACAGTCATCGACGACTCTTGTCGAGGAAAGATGCCCATTTGCTGGCGTCGTCCGCCAGATGAGCAGAAAAGTTTAAAAACGCCCGGGAGAAAATACAGCCATGCAAAAGATCATCTTGCTGAGCATCATGTTATCCATCATTCCACTAGCGAGCGCCACGACGATATTCGACGGCTGGATCTATTCAGGGGATTTCATTGAGAGAGAGGGTGTTGCGTACACCTTCCAGATCGATGCCTCAGAGACGACGTTGTTGATCTCGAGCGAGGCAGAGGAAGTTTTTGTTGATTTTAACGAGTCTGCCTATACAGATTATTATCATTATGAATTCAAGGAAAAAAAAGAAGGGAAGCGTGATATTATAAAAAATCTTTGGATACCCGAATTACACGTCGCGATCGAGACCAGAGAACCCAAGTTAAAGATAAGCTTAGAGCCCAGCATCACTAAACCCTTGTTAAATGATGTTGTGGAATTTTCCGGTGAAATCCTGAATGAAGGGAACCAAGATGCTGATCATTTTTTCCTTGAAATCTTCATACCCTCCCATTTAGAAATTGTCAGTGTTCGGGATGCAGAACAGTTTGGGAACACCATCAGAGTGTCTCATTGGGTGATCCAGAATGGGATATCGACCTTCAAGTTCAGCGTGAGGATTAAGACGCAGATGGACGCGCGTATCAATGCCACAATAACAACAGATTGGCTCGAAAAATCAAAAAAAGAAGATGTCAACCTATACAATGTCAAGCCAGAAAAAATCATTGTGATCACGCCAACACTGCGTCCTTCAAAATTAGGGTTAGGGAAAACAGGCACGCTCACGATAGATGTTGAAAATAAGGATGGACATAATACTGTGGATATCACAAATTTTATCATGGATTTTCCTGATGAAATAAATATCTTTTCTGGTCCGTTCATTACCAGGAAGGAAAATATTTTTTTCGATGAACTATCACTGTCTCCTGGAGAAAAGAAAACATACACATACAAGATATCACCAAAACGAATCGGGAATCTTCCTTTGGAGTATATTGCTTTTTTCACTGTTCAAGGACTGAGTACATTCGAAAATGACACATTTAATATTGCAAGCGAATCAAAACTCATTGTTTCTACAGTAAGATTCCAGTTAGATGAACCTGAGATCGAAGGAGGTAAGGAATCAAACATATACATCAGAGTTTATAATCCAGATGATAGTGTGGACTATTTTGATTTCAACTATGTTATCACAAGCAACTTTCTGGATCGAATTGAAAATACCCTGCCATTCTTTGTGGCGAAACAAGAAGAGGACATCCTTCTCAAGGACTTCACAACACCTTATGTTGATGAAGACTACCAGTATAACATTACCTTATATGGCTGGTACAGGACAGAATTCTTTGATCGCTTCAATTTCACTGTGGAAAAAAAACTCTTGATCACGCCCACGCCATTCACTCCTGATTTGATGATCTTGAGGAACATACCGAAAAGTATCAATGAATCTGAGTCGATCACCGTGAGTATAGCGGTGCGGAATATCGGCACGACACGCTTAGATGACATTTTTGTCGAGGACCAGACCGATGGCTTGCTTGAGACCTTTGGCAAGCACGCGAGACGGATCCCGCGCCTCGAGCCGAGCGAATCTAAGGAGCTCTATATCTATAAGGCAACGCCTGATAATACAACCACTGCACTCACCTTCAAGACTATTGCGGAATATGTCCGCGGCCATCAGGAGTACAGAATACAGAATACGACCACATTGCATCTTGTTCCGCCCCCTCCCAGAAATGAGACAATCAACCTCTCAGAAGACCTTCCCCCTGAAGATATCCCCCCAGAGGATCGGCCAGCCCAAGTCGATGACCCAGTCGTTAATCCTCCAAAGCAACCAATCATCCACGAACCTCAGACCAGAGCAGAGGGCTTTTGGGGAAAATTCAAGGCCTTCATGAAGAAGCTCTTCGGGAAACGAGAACAGGCCGCGTAGAAAACCGATAAGGTGAAATTCTTTTTGATCCGTTTAAGCGGCAGATGACAAGGTGAGTGATCAGAAAAGCACAC
>JBDRLS010000108.1:0-2057 GCA_043812875.1 Nanobdellota archaeon | reverse complement strand
CAAGAATGTTCTTGATGATTTCCTCACGCTTCATACCGAATGACTTGACGCCTAGTCCTGAAGCCAACATTTTCAGTTCTGCTGGCTTAAGTACATCAAGTCCCTTCTTGTCATAAGGCACACCCTTGAGAAGCTCGGCTTTGATCTTCTCTTTTTCCGCGCTGCCTATTTCCGGGAGGCCTTCGGCTCCGCAGAAGCTGCACCGATCGCATTGTTTACGAGAGCTTCCAGGGATGAAATCCGAATCTCCAAAGCTGAAAGCCGAACGTCCAGGTTTCTGTCTTTGATCGCCTCGTTCATTTCAAGTTCTCCTTTTTTGTCGGTTTACAAACGTTGTAGACAAGAGATGCTGTCCATCTCTCTCCTCTCCGGGGCTTTACCCCTTCCCTGTTGAGTTGTTCCGCTATGGATTGATATGTTCTCCGATTCATCCCCCCTTTCTTGGGCCTCCTCCTCAAAAGCCTTATACGTCTGCCAACTTCAGCTTCTCCTGCCAGGGTCCCGTAAGGCTTAACACCTTCACAACGTCCCTTTTCCCGGCGCACTTTTTCTCTTGCCCTCCGGAGCCTCATGACGAGCAAGGATTTATCCAGCTCTCAAAAAACTCCCTGAACCTGAACAAGGGCTTTTCTCATCGGATCGGAGGCGACCGCCTCAGTGACGTTTTCACCCGTGTTTGCGGCAACGAGGTCGATTTTTCGAGCTACAAGGTAAAGGATGATGTTTTCTTGGACCCGGTATTCCCTTGCCAGACGCGACAAATCCTCCACAATGATCGTATCGCAGCCGTTCGACATGATATCGGCTATCATCATGCTCATCTCTGGCCTATTTTTCTCATCTTCCGTGCCGCTTACCTGTTCCTTGTAGATTTTCGTGATCTTGTACTGAGAGACGGTGCAGAATTGTTCGATAGTCTTTAGTTGACGATCAAAGCCGTTTCCGAAGATCTGTTCCTTCCCGGAAACCCTGAGGTATGCATATGCCTCCACCTTTTTCATATCAGCCCTTAAAACCCGCGCTTTTCCATATAGGTATCTTCTGGAAATACCAATAATTCCAATATGTTAAAATCGGCTCTGTCTTCTAATCTAAAGAATGATAAAAATCAACAGAAGTTTGGCGGATCGTAGGAAGAAAGAATGATTGAGGGTAAGGTGCTGAAATGATGAAATATAGACTTGGGGCTGGGCTACAGAAAATATCGGATCAAAGGGAAGAGGTCTCTTCTCGCTGGATTAGATGGGAATCAAATCGCGGTTTTCATAGTGGCAATCTATCTGCAGTTTTATTTTAACATCTGAAACTATCTTGGAACCTGTCCTCCCATAAAGCAGAACTATCAACAAAGGCCAAATGGGGACCTCACCCCTTCATCAAAAGCATCTCACCACAAATCGTCAACCTCGTTAAATCAAAAATCAAAACCCCCATATTCCGCATAAAACAAAATCAAAACATGACACCTTCCCTTTAAGGAAAGAACACGCAGGCAGCAAAGGTGCAAAACATGAAGCCAGGTTGCTCTATTTTGTGAATACTTTCCCGGAAAGTGACGGTGAATTTCGCTATGCCCCGGCGTTCCATTGCTTCTTGCAGACCCCCTTGCACGATTTCGCGGCATTGATGTGATGAACTTGACGTTGAATATTCCATAATGACACCGGGCAAGCGTCTGTCTTCTGGAACAGCAATACCAATATAGGATGCAAGCAGCTTGTGCACTTGGTCTCCATAGTTACAAGCGTCTACAATGTGCACCAGTGACCCTGGACGTATTCCTGATGGTAATTCAGCTAGCATAGCTGCTCCCGGCGGAATTATGCTAGATACTCTTATCAGATTGAAATCCCCAATTCCACATGAATATAATGCAGAGTCGTATGAGGAAAGCTTGGTCTTACCTTTGCCGACACCTCCGCACAGGTAGAATTTCGAAAATAACATCATACTGCCCTTAGAATTTGCTTAGCTTCCTCTTGAGCCTTTCCTTTTAGAGCTTCAACCTGTAAATCGGATACACCTTGCCATCATGGTTCTGATCGCTTACATGTTCA
>JBDRLS010000107.1:0-2410 GCA_043812875.1 Nanobdellota archaeon | reverse complement strand
AAGCAATGATTGATTATGCTGCAAGATCATATGGCCTCAATAACATCCGTGCCATCATCCCAACAGGAGATGGAGATTATATCGTCGTCCTCAATGACTTCGGACTCCATCCTGCCGAGGGCTATAAGACCCGGGGCAATCTCTTTTCGAATGATAATAAGATTCCTTCAATAACACCCGGAGCATCTCTTGATGTTGCAGATTATTTCAGATTCACGGGCGGCAATTTCTCAGTTTCAGCGAGGGATTCAACATTGGAATCCCGAATCAACGGAACCATCGTCAACACCGACGGCCTCTCTCCCGGAGGACATGTCCTCACGGTCAAATACGAGAAAGACGGCAGAAAGGAGAGCGAGCACTTTTCTTTTATCATCCCCGGCGTCGATGTATCAAAATTCCTCAAAGAGATCAGTTACCGATCAAATGCATATGGGGGGGCATCACCATTTAACACTCTTGAAGAGCTTGGCGATGAATATATCTGTATCCTTCAGGATCTGAATAAAGCAGAAGGACAGCTCTCAGACCTTCTCAACGGATTAGATGCAGCTAATGAAAATTATGATGGATTACAGAAAAAGCTGGGGGAGCTGAATGACAATTACAACGCACTCCTCGGGATCCTTGGGGATGCAAGAGGCTATTTCGAACAGACCAATGCTTTCGGCATGGACATCCAAGTTTCAGGAAAAGGCAGAGATATCTCACAAGCAGGCATCAGCATCGATAATCTCCTCGCACCATTGACAGCTCCGCTGAGCGACAGCGCCGATTCAACCTATGTCAAAGCATCCCTTGCCGCACCCAGGGCCCGCCTTTCCGTTGATGGAAGCTATGAGGGCGGCAACATCTTCGGTCTTCTCAAGGGACAGTTCGGCGCAGGCCCTGTTGTCATCCTGACAGAGGCAGGCGGAAGCGCAGCCAAGGATCAGAGCACTGAAAAGAAGACGAATACCTATGCAGAGAATTCAATTGAAGATCTCGAGATCGACATCAGCAACCAAGGAAGGCAATACCAGCTTGGTGCAGGCATCGGATTCGAGCTCGGTTCATTGAAGGTCAATGGTGTGAAGCTTACCTATATTGACATCAGCAATGACCCTAATACTGAGACCATAAATTCAACACACACCTTAACAATTGGAGACCGAGTAAGGCAGACCTTCAAGGAACTTTACATCCAACAATTCTTACAGAATGAAGTGAAACGATTAGGCCTTTCAGCAGAGATGGGTCCTCTCTTCACCAATCTAGAGGCTTCATTGCAGAATCTTTCTGGGAACGAAACCTCGACCCACTCCGCAATAAAATACGAAAATGGAGAGCAAGTGGGCCGCAGGGAGGTCATGGACGGCGATGCGACCTATGGCGCAGAAAGGCTTGTCCTCGACGGTGAACTCGGATTAGAATTGGGTTTGCTCAGTCTCATTGCCCAGGGCTATCAAGCCAAGGATCAAAAAAATAATGCAACCGAAAGGACCAATGTCGACAGGGAGACAGATCAAGCAGAGACCTCAAATTCCTACGCAGCGCATTTCTTACGGGAAGCATATGCATTGAGTGCAATTGCGAAACTCAGTGGAACAACTGATGCGAAGGATGGACTCGTTGCCTATGTTTCAGGCGGCAGAGACATCCCCCGCGGGAACACCACATTGACCTATGATAGTCAAGAATTCGATTTCAGCGGCCACAACGGAGATACGCATTGGGCCGAAGGGGGCATCTATCTCTCTTCCGGGAATCTCGCTGCTTTGGTCCATCAGTCACAGAAGCGCCGAATGCAGGAGATCGCAGATGAAGACATCCTCGGTACGAACTACCAAGGGTGGAGATCACCTGTCGATTTCACCTTGAGCGATGACGCACTCGGCATCCGCGGCGGTGTGGAAGAACAGACCTCATCAAACTACAATGACTCAGGGATCGTCTCCCATAAATCAAAGCGTATGTTTGCAGATGTGGACCTTTCTCGTGTGATCTCGGAAGCAATGAGAGGCACCCGTTTTATCGTCGGCGGCGAGAGCTATGAGGTGACTGTGCTCGGCGACACTGAAAAAACAGAGGCGCTCAATGCCTATCTTGAGAAAGGTGTTGGAAAAGGCTACAGCCTCTTTGGAAATGTTCACGCCCCCAAAGACCAACGGCCGACCATACGCCTAGGACTCAACTACAGAGGTGGCCAAAGATGAGACCGATCATTCTAATTTTAGCACTCTTGATACTACTACCAGTAGTCATGGCTGACTATCCTGATGTCGACATCTTTGTTTCAGATTATTATCCTGATGTCGGTGAGACCATCACCCTCACTGTTGCGGTTTCTTCTGGATGGGACTTCCAGCCGTTGTCCCGCTTTGATATGTTCATCGATGGCCAATATAGTGAAAGCAAGGATTGTTGGAAC
>JBDRLS010000106.1:0-9038 GCA_043812875.1 Nanobdellota archaeon | reverse complement strand
CATCCGATGAAGGACATTGATACATACTCTTATATAGACTGCGTCCATAAAGGATTATAGAGACAAGAAATACAAGGGGAAGATGACGGGCTTCTAAAAATAGGAGGGCATGAACATATGGCAAATAATTGTTTGAATTGCAGAACTGAAATTCCAGGGGATAGGATATATTGTGATGGATGTATTCTTAGGGTATCAAAGCCCTGAAGTTGCGCTGTTTCATCTAATAGGTCAGTTATCGTTCGTGTAAGGATTATATAAAAATAAAATACACGCTCTTTCCGTGTGCTGGGTCGTGACATATGTCATGATCTTATACAAACACGCTCTTTCCGCAACCTTTTTAAACCCCACCTAGCTCCTCAGCAGTATGAAAGCCGTCATCGTCAATTTCCGCATGGCCCGCCATCACCAGAAGGGCAATCACATGATCCTCAAGGTGGAAGGTATCACCACGAAAGAAAAGGCCGCTTCCTTGATAGGAAAAAAGGTCGCGTGGAAAACCCCTGGCAAAGAGCTGAAAGAGATCAAGGGCGAAGTGAAAGCTGCCCATGGCAACTCAGGTGCAGTACGTGTTATCTTCGAGACAGGCATGCCTGGCCAGGCTGTCGGCCAGCAGATATCGATCAATTAGAGATTTGATTCTACGATCCCTCGATAGAAATCTCGGAAAAATTGTGATACATTTGCTAATGAGTTATACCACTCATAGAAGAACTCATATCTCTGCGCAATCGGATCGTGTTGATTCTTTGCCATGTCGCCGACTTCGACGTGGTTCCTCACCCGACGGATATTTTCTCGGATGTCTGGTGATGCAGTGCCCCTCAATGTTTCGATGAGGAATGCATCGAGTTCACTGCGAAACTCTCCTATTTCCCGCATTTTTATTTGGCTATCATAGAGGTCATGTTGTTCACAATAATAAGCTGCTGCATCCTCCACTTCTGACTTATCAGCGTCTTCAAATCTCCCGACTTCTAGGCGTTTATAGAATCTTGAATAAGCTAACGGATTGAGTGCATTTTCCAGCTTGCGGACTCTTCGGTTGGCACGGACAGGTTTCCCGAATGGCCGCTCAGCCATTGTTTTCTCATATTGTTCTATTCTCGCTGCAGGATCCATGGTTATTAGCTCATAAGTTCTGTCTTTTTTAGTACGCCAGTGACTTTTTCATGCACTTGTTTTAAATGTATTGCTGTATCATTGTCTATTGTCATGCTGCCTGCCTCATCGGTTCCTCTTCAGCTTTTTTCTCAGGCTGCGATATTGCAACCTTATACAAAGTGCTTAAAGCCGCGTTGGCCGGCACGATTGCAGCATCTGGTATGAGGCTGAACCAGGTCAATGGAAGTGCGGGTCCGATCCACTTATACGCCTGCAGCGTTGAATCGACGATCTTCTCTCCAGTGTAATCGAATGCCTCTTTTACTACTTTCCCAGGCTCGCTAAACATGCGTTCTGCAGGTTGATCCATGATATACTCTGACGGTAAGAATGCTGCATTGAACATGGGGACTGCTGCCGCGCCTCTGACAGCTCGCGCTGCATAGCCTTGCCAGCTGTCTAAAGCAGGTTTGAGGATGAAGTGTTGATAAACATTCGCGAGGAACACGCCCATGACCGCACCGGTGAAGAAACTCGTTCTCAGTTTCTTCAATGTCGGCATCTCCTTGGTCTTCATGGCGACGAGGAGATCTCCTGCGACGAATGCTCCGCCAGTGAGAATAGCATCGATACCGCCTAATGCAAAGCTTGCGCCTCCGACTGCTGCATATTTCGCCGCTTTCTTTACACCTGAGTAGGCTTTTTCGACACCTGCTTCGAAAAAAGTCATATTCGGATTACTGATCGGTCCTCCTGTTTCTGGTGAATCTTGATGAAGTAGTCTATCAGCTAAGCTAGAGGAGCGGTTCCGGCGGGGGGCTCTCGACTTCCCCGCCGGACTCCTATAATCTGGATGAGAGGAAATTGGGGAGACATTGTTCAATCTATCAGACAGGGATCTAGAACTATCTGTATACTGATTTCCGAGAGCCATGCCATAGTTAGGGGGAAACTGATATTTAAATGTTACTATCATAGAGTAATAAGAGCATGATTGTTGCCTATAACTATGATGGGGTGAGCGGGAGGGATCAGGATCTACAACAGGGGAGGGCAGGAGCGGTTGATGAAGAGACAGAGGCAACCAATGCACTCAAAACAGCACTGTCGTGAGGGTGGAGGGGGCAGCTTCGGTGGGATTGTTATGTTCTTCGCATCAAAAATTATATATACAACCTATACCATTAGGTCTATAAATAAATAAATCTATATGCCAAATGGTATACCAAACGAGGATTCATTTCAAAGAATCGACATATTTAAATACTAGTCCATTAAGCATATATACCAACTGGTATACAAAGACATAAACTGAGAGACAACGAAACATTTATATAAAAGTATACTAAAAGGTATATAGACCGATCGGCATAGTAGCTCTATGCACTACCTAGGTAAAACACATGTTCAATGACCAGGCGCTTGCACAGCGAAATCTATTGAAAGAAGTCGTCGCAGCAAGCAAAAGGCAGGCAAGCATCCTGCTGTGGGGACACGCACGAAGCGGCAAGACCACACTGCTAAAAGAGGTCCTTAAGCTGGGCGAAAAAGAGCAGGTCTCCCGTTTCGTCGACCTTACGCAAGTCCACACACCCCCGGAACTTCTCTCCCTCCACATTGCCGGGCTTGCCTGCAGCTGGTCATTATCCGTCGAGGGAAACCTCGACGCCTCTTTTCTTCGGAAGCATAAAGACTCGCTGCCTGAGGGCATGCAGAAGCACGCAGATGCTATCCTCAACGAGCTTCAGAAGATCAAGCCCGATCATAGGCTCCTCCTCCAAAGCGCCTTTGCCATGCTCGCCCAGATCAAGGGCCTGGTCCTCGGCATAGACAGTGCCGAAAGGCTTCTTGAGCTTGACAATTTCCCCCAGGTGGGGGATATCTTCACCTATCTCCCGAGGGAGATCACCTTCATACTCGCTTCTTCAGACACTGAGCTAAAAAGACGCCTTATGGGCTTCACCTCTTTCTCCGTTAGCTCGCTCAGCAAGGAGGAGACAGCATCATTCCTGCTTTCTTTGATCGGTCAGCAGAAGAAGGAAGTTGTCGACGAGATATACAACATCTCCAGGGGAGACATCTACACCATCAAGGCAATTGCCAAGCGCCTGGTCACTGCCAAGAATCCGAGAGATGCCTACCTTAGAGAGCTTGTAAGAGAAGACGGTCTGCTGTGGCAGCGCTGCGACGCCGCATATAGACAAGGATTAAGCAGGGCAAGAGGAGCATCATTGCTGCAGAGCATCCTGATGCTTCTCGCGCAGGATGAGCTCAAGCTATCCGAGCTTGCTCGAAGGCTGTATCGTTCAGCTCCGGTCACCAAGTCGCTCCTGGAGCGCTTGATGAAGGCAGGCCTAGTAGAGAAGCACGAGAAGGTCTTTGCTGTTGCGGATCCTCTCCTGAGAGACTGGCTAAGGTTACGGGAGGTGGGAGCATGAACAAGAAGCTTCTCCTCTTGATCCTCGGCCTGATCCTGGTGTTGGGCGCCTGCTCTGCGATCGGTGAGGCACAGTCAGACCTGAAAGGACGCTGGGATGATTGGAAGTATGTTGTCGTGAACTTTGTCATCCTCGCTGCGATCGCATTTATCCTGCAAGGAACGCTTCAGCCTGTTAAGGCAGAGAACACAACACAGCGTACAGCAATACAGGTAGCGATGCTGATCATCTCAAGCATTATAGCTTTCAAATTTAAGGAAGAGTATATCTGGAAACTTGGATTCCTTTCGAATTTCCTTCATGTGAAAGTTATAACAAATGCCGCGATTATCATTGTTGCTATTCTCCTGATAAAGGAACTTATTCCACCGACTAGAGGTATATTTAAAGAACAGCCCGCCAAAACAGTGTTTTATTTGTTCATTCTCTATCTGGGAATTCTCGTTGCTATGCAGCCTTTCAGCAAAGGAGTGACCTGGGAAGATCTTGATGATGGTGATAAGTATTATTATCTTTGGCAGCGGGAAACAGGGGTTAATATCAAATATTTTCTTCTTGGTAATGAGGATTGTGTGTATTATAAGGATACAAGATTAGCTGAATCCGGAAGACCTTGGGCAGGCGGGGGAAAATATTGTTATTATAAGGCAGATGTCGAAAAAGAGATAGCAAGAATAAAAGGGATACCTCTGCCTGTTGAAGCTGTTCCTGCTGAAGGGACGAGCAATGCAATAATCGAATTCCCTGATGGATGGGGCATCTTCAGGTCGCCATTTATGGGCATCTTTATCGCTATGACTCTGATACTGGTATGGACATTTGATTTCCTGAAATTTGGAGGAGAAGGAAAACAAGGAAATATCTCTCGATGGGGTTTTGCAATCTTCCTTGGCATCCAGATGGCTCATGAGGGCATGGGATTGAAGGCCGCGGTGAGGACTGGAGAGGTGCTGTTGCTCTTCCTTTATTGGAGATTCACGAAAAAAGCAGGCGAGATAAACTTCAAATGGAATACGCTGAATGAGTTCCTTGCTTTGGTATTATCCGGATTCATGGTGGAGTATATTGCGGCAAAGACCTTCCGAGGGATGTGCATTACATGCAAGGAAGCAGTGTTGAATCCTGCCACAGGACAGGTAATCAAGGAAGCAACAGGAGGGGTGACAGAAGGCATTGTTGAAGCAGGCTTGCCCTTTAAGGAAATCTTGGGTATTGCCATAGCTTTGATATTGATGCGTGCTGTGGCTTCCCGAAGGGTCCGTAACCATCTTTCAGATGAATGGTCACGATGGTGGAAACAGAAATTTAATGAATTACATGATAAGCTGAGGGATAAGGATATTGTTCACTCTGCAATAAAAAGAGCAAAGTCCATCTCTGAAGGGGAGGAAGAGCCCACTCAAGTCAAGAAAAGAAGATATATGCTTATGGTCATGCAGAACTATTTGGAAAGGATACAGACTCTGGTTGAAAAAGGATTGTCTGCAGCAAAAATTGATAATTTCATTAAACAGATGGAAATAACGGGAGGGGATAAGTTAAGTGAGCGATATCCTTATGAAAGATGCCTTGCGAGATGGAGGCACGAGCGCACAGGATGGGGAGTGAGATATAATGCAGTCACCAAGTCATATGTAATTAATAATCAACGCCCCGGCCCTGTTGAACCATGGAGTGTCTTTGCAGTAAGACCTGATAGGACATATGAACCAAAAACCTTAGAGGGAAGATATTCGAACATTTGGAACAGACTCATTGATGTTGAAAGAATAGCAAATGTTGTAACAGAAGCTTTCCATACCCAACAGGGACATAATGATCAAAACTATGAAAACACGACACTTCCCGCTCAAATTAAAAAATGGTTTGGTTCTAATGCGGAACTCCATCATGATTATGCTGATGATTCATTTTGGGGTGGAGTTGAAGATAAGGATGAAATAACTCGTTTCGGTTCGACAGAAAAAAAGCTCCACATGTGGAATACGTATAGAAGTAAATTAAACACCCTTGCGGTGATGCTTAATTTTAGCGAAGGCACGATTTATGAGCATTCCTATCGCTTTAATACTCCAAGAGCAAAGTGGCAGTGGTGGAAAGTGGAAAAAGATGCAGATGGCGTTGTGTGGGAACAACCGTTATTAGATGCATCAACAGGAAATATACAGGGAGGGGAGCTGCCTATTAATGAGCTTTACGAAATTGACAATAGAGGATATATCATTAATGATGATGGAAAAACTGTTACAGGAATAATCCCAGGTTTACGGAGAGATATTCCATTGAAGAGATTTAATGCAAAAGATGTTACGATACATGATAGGGTGATGAGTGTCGGACCTCTTGAACGCTCTCCGCTCAGGAGCAATTTTGAGACTGAGAATCCAATATACTTACGAAGAGTCCTCCTTTATAGAGAAGATGGATATCAACAATATGTTCTCTCAGGAAGGCCGACAGATATGACAACAAATGTCCAAAGGGACTGGACCACATTCATTCAAAAAGATTTGCGTTCTGGCGATCATCATCCCGAAAGCGCGACAGTAAATGAATATCTCGCTTGGCTGGAAAAATATGATGAGGAATTCACACCAGGAAAAGATCCTCCTGAGAAGGAAAGGGCTATTGGCTCTAATCCTGCTTTTGATATGAGGGCGTTTGCACATCCCGAAACATTTAGGTGTATGGGACGCGTTGGCCCCTTTGATGAGGATGTGTCAAAATTAATGACTGATCCAGCAATCACTTCCTTGGGACTGAGCAGATATCTTGTTCATGTCTTCATAAAATATTTGAACACCGAAGATCTCATGAGATTCATGGCCACCTATACGTTTGCCGAGAAATCAAAAGATTCTTTTGGTGCGGATAAGGATGAGAACTATGTGGGCGTCGTCACTGGTGACAGATTGCCAGAAGTGAGCGAGGCAAAAAAAGATGAATGAGCAAATTACACCCATTGATGAAAAAAATCGAGATGCACCCATTATAGAATTGAAAAGAAGGCTTTTACAGGATGTGAAAGGGGTGAATATGCAGAATGTGATTCATCGATTTAGATTGCACACGAGAATTCTCCAAGAAAAAAACCTGCAAGTCTGTCATAAGCCAACACTAAAAGCGATTATTTTAAGATATTTTGTGAAGCTCATAAAAGAGGAACCTGAAAGGGTCATTCCAGAGCATCTGAGGATCAACTCATTCCTAAAAGGGATTGATGAAGCGTTTGGGAAAGAGATTGAGGATACGTCGCTTCCATCAACGGTGACAGATTCTCCGTTCCCCATCTTGCTCACTTTGTTCAGAAGAAAGCCAGCGGAAATAAAGAGTCATCTTCTTGCATACTCAATTAATCCTCAAGAAAGTAATTATCAGGTGTATGGGAAAAAAATAGTGAATTTTTACGGAAACAAGCAGGGAAGAAAAAAGGCTAAAAATTTCATGAAGAGTATTGGCGCCTTCCTTTCTATTGAAAATGAACTGCTGCAGAGATATGCAGATGATGTTGAGCATTGGATGGCGCTTCCTGAATTGCATTCTATTAGAGAAGGAGATGAAACTCGTTTTTTTGGTGAAAGGATAAACAACTATATTGAAGGAAATGACGCAATAGGCATGAGGTCACTCAGAAAATATGCTTCAGGTGAGGTATTAAACACCTTATATGCAAACCGCCATATACGCGAATTGGTAAGTTTTCATATGCAAGTGAAGCTCATTCGATTCATGGAAGAAAATGCCAACAAGGCCATCCATGAGGGAACATGGCAACATTTTCTTGAAGGGATCTGGCCGAAAATTGATCTTTATATTGACCGTTTCAAGAGTTGGAATCCTGAAATTGCTGAAGAGTTATTGAAATTGAAGAGGGAGAAAGGTCAGCTTGCACCGGCGTGGCAGTCAAAACTCGCTGAAATTAAGGAGAAATTGAGTAGCATCCAATACCAAAGAAAGCACATCATCGCTTCTGCCCAAAGTGCGATTATTTCAGTGTTTCAGGAAAGAGTCAAGACCCTTTCTAAGTTGGAGGAACAGTCGAAAGAGAGTACTGAAAGCATGATCAGAAAGTGGGATAAGAAAGATAGGACAAATAGGTTGAGAAAGATCAATGCGAGTATCTCAGAAGCAACGAGGATGAGAAAACAGCATTATGCAAAGCTTTCTGATGCAATATCTCAGCATTCAATGGTAATAAAGAGAACAAATGAAAAATTTATTGGAGAAACGAGTAAGTACATCGATGAGTTGGAGATTGCGCAGCGGGTAATCGCTGCAATCAACTGGGAAAAATGGGGAATGCAAAGGGGAAGCCAGATAATAACAGGGATAACCGATATAATAAACTTGGATTCTTATGAGAATAAGATGAAGGTCAGCAATGCTCTGACTTCTCTGTTAGGAGTTCTGACCCTGAGTGACAGGGTGCCAACATCGGTTTATGATAAATTAAATTATCCGGATCGTGATACGATTAATCGTCTTAACAAAATAGAAATAACATTTAATAGAGCATTGGGATCGGTGAAAGAAGCCATCAAGAAAGCTGAACAAGTTCTTGTGGAGCATGAAGACAAGTTTATCTTCCCACAGGAACAACGTAGGGCCGAATTCAGTCGTGAAAATGGTTCCTTGGACATTGAAAGATGGAGACAATATATATTGAATGGGTTGTCTTTAAACCAATTAATAGGGAAAAAGGAAGGTGATGAACATGGCAGGTAAGGATGGAGAAGGCGCTGTGAAGGGATTCTTGAGCGCTTTTGAGAACAAATCCTCTGCCATTGCAAGTCAATTTTGGAATAATTTCACAGATAACAATGCAAGAGTATTATCTAGGTTAGGATTGCGGATTGGGCAGCCAAGACATAAGATTCCGGGGGGAAGAGAAGCATTCCTGTTTAATAAATGGAGAGGGACACTCTGGCTAGAGCTTCAGAACAGGATCAAAGAGATCAAGCGTATTGAAGGGCATTGGAAAGCAATTGAAGAAGAATTGATTCCCAAGCTTCAAAAAATGGGAGAAGCATCAAAAATAAAAAGAGGGGATTCTGGGGATGATGTGACCATTGTCGGAACTCCCTCTTTTTATGAGATTGGACCGAGATGGGATGAAGAGGAATGTGCTGAAGAATATGATATATTGGTGGGAGGGACAAATGCCCACTTGTATAAAGACCCAGAGCTTAAGGCTGCCCAAGATCAGCTTATCGATAATAAGGGATTTGTCCCACGTTCTTTTGGTTGGATTGTGCATCAAGGAAATTTTGTCAATAGTTCGTTTAATTTAGAGGTTGAAAGTGCGGTTAAGATGATAGAAAATGTGATTTTACAATCAGATGATATCAAAGTTCTTTCAGAAGATATTTGGGATCAGTATGACAGGATCTGCAAAGGGACAAATATATTCATTTCACGCATCAAGATGGGATATTATGTCATCAATAGTTCAGGTGATATAAAAATTGCCGCATACGCTCCAAAGGCTAAGGA
>JBDRLS010000105.1:0-6490 GCA_043812875.1 Nanobdellota archaeon | reverse complement strand
ATGATCTAGCGAATTTTTGCAGATATATTCTTTCCTGGCTGTCTATTGGCTTCGGATTGCCCAATGATTAAATTACTTCCCCTGAGGAGGGAGGGGCCGGGGGAGGGAACTTCGGGCCGTGCATGGAATTCTTCAGCCGAGGATTAGAGCTCGGGAATCAAGTGTACATGTGGTATGAGAAGACACCAACAGGATTCCAAGACCTTAAAATCAAAGTCTTAGACATGGGCATGGGCCATGAGCGCAATGCCTGGTTCACGCAGGGAACACCTACAGCATATGAAGCGGTCTTCCCCTCTGTGTGCAAACGTCTTTTCGAGAAGACCGGCATCAAGCCTGATGCTGAACTCATCCGAAAATTCATTCCCTACGCATCCTACCTGAATGTCGATGAGATCCAGGATGTGGACAAGACCTGGGGTGTTGTCGCAAATAACGTTGGCATGGATGTCAAGAGCCTTCGCGAACACATCCTGCCGCTGGCCGGACTGTACAGCATCGGAGAACACATGCGCACTCTTCTCGTCGCGTTCGCTGACGGGGCGCTGCCATCAAACACCGGAGGGGGCTATAACCTTCGCGTCCTCTACCGTCGGGCGTATTCCCTCGCAAAACAATACAACTGGGACATCAGCTTCCTCAAGCTCTGCGAGATGCACAGCCATTATCTGAAACCTATCTTTCCCGAGCTCAATGAGCATCTCGACCAGGTGCAAACCATTTTAGATGTCGAGGAGAGAAAATACCTTGACATGAGGACGCGGAGCAAAGGACTGATCAAACAGATCCTCGAGAATAAGGTGACAACAGAGACCCTCATCACGGCGTATGACAGCCACGGCATCAATCCCCAGCTCATTGTCGAAGCGGGCAAGGGGGAGGGAAAAGACATCATTATCCCAGATGACTTCTATGCCCAGGTAGCCGGACAGCATACAGGGACTGTGGACACCGCGACCAAGAAAGATCATCTCCCTCGAGAACTCTCGGCCCTATCACAGATGGACCTTCCCCCGACCGAGGGATTATATTTTGCAGATTATCGGCTTGCCAAAGGAAAGGCAAAGGTCATCACAACAACCGGACCGTATGTCATCCTCGACCAGACCATCTTTTATCCCACCTCCGGTGGCCAGATCCATGACCTCGGGGCAATCGATGGGACAAAAGTCGTGGATGTATTCAAACATGGAAACCTCATCATCCATCATCTTGAAAAAGCAAGCAGCCTTCGGCCAGGGGCTGTCGTGAATCTTTCCATTGACCCTGAACGCAGACTGCAGTTGGCACAGCATCATACGGCGACGCACATCCTCAATGCAGCCTCCCGAGAGGTGTTGGGTGACCACATCAACCAGGCTGGTGCGCGGAAGACTTTGGAGAAAGGCACACTCGATATAACCCATTACGATATTCTCTCATCTGAGGAGATCGACAAGATCGAGAAGAAAGCCAATGACATCGTCAAGAAAGGCATCCCCATCCATCTCAGCTTCATGTCCCGCAACGACGCTGAGAAGAAGTACGGCATGAGAATCTACCAAGGGGGTGTGGTGCCGGGCAAGAGACTCCGCATCGTGAACATCAAGGGAGTGGATGTTGAAGCGTGCGGGGGAACACATCTTAATAACACGAAAGAAGTTGGCATGATCAAGATCATCAAGACCTCAAAAGTCCAAGACGGCGTCATCCGCCTTGAATACTCTGCAGGGAAAGCGCTCCAAGCCAAATCTTCCCAGGAAACAGATGTCCTTGGAGAGGTGGCAACACTTCTCGGCTGTACACCTGCACAAGTTCCTGGGCGGTGTGCAGAACTCTTCCAGAAATGGAAGGCGAAAGTGAAGAAAGGGAAAGACATCGATCCTACGCTGACATCGACTGAAGAGACAGTTGGAAGTGATGCCGAGGTATTGAAGAACGCAGCATCCATCCTGAAGACACAGCCAGAACATATCCCAAAAACAATCACTCGGTTCCTGAATGAACTACGCTAGTCCTTTTTCTCCAAACATACGCAGATAAAAACAACAAGAAACCTAATGAGACTATCGTCCCTGAAGCTGCAAGATTCAAGAACAGGGAAAGCAGCATGCCGAAGAACATGACCCCTGCGCCGATGACAGCTGAGAAAATAAGGGTCTTCTTGAAGCTCATGTTCATCTGCAGTGCTGTTGCAGGAGGCATGACAATAAGCGCACCGGCCAATAGCAAGCCGACGATCCGCATGAGAGATATGATGGTTATGGCAGTAAGCAGCACAAGCAGGACATTGAGGAAATAGCTGTTCATCCCCTGAGTCCTCGCTGTTTCCTCATCAAAGGTGATGGCAAAGAGATCCCTATAGAAGAGCACGATGAGAACGATGACTGCAATCGCCAATCCTAACGCTATCATCACCTCTTCTATCGTGGTCGTGAGGATGCTCCCAAAAAGAAATCCGAGGAGATCGGCATTTATGCCGTTGACCGCGCTGGCGATGAGGATGCCGACGCCGAGGCCAGTATAGGTTATGATGGCAATGGCCGCATCCCCATGGAGGCGTGTCTTTTCCTTGATCTTCAGGATCCCTATGGCGCCGACCATGGCAAAGATGAGTGCAGAAAGAAAGGGCATTACCTTGAAGACCATTCCCAACGCGATCCCTGCAAAAGAGATATGGCCGATGCCGTCTCCGATCATGGCATACCTCCTCAGGACGAGAAAGACGCCGAGCAGGGCTGTTGAGATGCCGACGATGACGCTCACCAGAAGAGCGCGCTGCACGAATCCAAATGTGAAGAGCTCAATCATGAGTGTGCACCAGCAGATGTTTCTTCTCGCCAAGGGTATGGGCCACCTCATGGTCACAGAATTCCTTGTGCGAGCCGTGGAATACCAATGTCTGATTGAGGCAGGCGACCTTATTGACATATCTGGTGATCGTTCCGATATCATGGGTGACCAGCATGATGGCAATCCCTCTCTTGTTCAATTTCCCGAGCAGGCCATAGAATTTTTCTTGGGTGAGATGATCGACGCCTGCTGTCGGCTCGTCGAGAATAAGAAGTTCTGGCTTAGAGACGAGGGCGCGGGCAATGAAGACACGTTGCTGCTGGCCGCCGGACAATTCCCCGATGCGGTGGCCGATGTGTTCTTCCATGCCGACGATGCCCAGATATTTCCTTATGTCTTGCTTATCTTTTTTCGAAAGAAAATGCGGAAAAGACTTACGGATGCCCATGCCTGCGACTTCCTCGACTGTTGCAGGAAAATCTGTCTCGAGCTTTGCCTTCTGGGGGACATAGCCGATGTTCTTGGTCTTTTTCGTGATGGACCCTTCCTGGATCTGGAGAAGTCCGACAATAAGTTTTATCAGGGTTGATTTGCCAGAGCCATTCGGGCCGATGAGGCCGAGGAAATCTCCTTTATTGACCTCTAGGGTGACTTTATCCAATACCTTTGTCTTCCCGTAATGGAAGGTTATGTCCTTTATGGCGAGCATTGTAATCCTTGGATGAGGTTTTGACGGTTTTCTTCCATGACCATGAGGAAGCTCTGCTCTCCTTGAGACACTCCAGTGTCAAGGGGATACATGCTGGCTCCTGTCTCTTCAACAATGATCTTTGCGATATCTGTTGACTTTCCCTTTTGATAGAAGATGGACTTCACGTCACTTTCCCTGGTCAATGAAATCAATGTGAGCAAGGTTTCTGGCAAGAGCTCGGCTTCATCCGAGGGGGAGATGGCTGCTATCTGTCCGATCTTATACGGTTCTACAAGGTATGCGAATGATGCATGGCCGGCGACAACAAGCTTTTTTGAGAGACAGTTATTAAGAGAGCTGCTGAGTTTTGTCTGCAAGATCCCCAGTTGTTCATTGTATGATTCTGCATTCTTTGTATAGTCATCCGTGTGTCTCTTGTCTATTTGACTTAGTGCGTCGGCAATTTTGGTGACAATTCTCTGGTCAATGCGGGGGTCCAGCCAAATATGGGGATCACCTTCCCTTTTTTCATCCTCTTCGAGGACGTCACTTGCTTGTATCATCTTCAGATCAGTCTCCAGCGTGGGAAGGACATCTTGAGTCCACTCCTCCAATTGGATATCGGTGTAGATGAAAAGATCCGCATTCGCAATCAGCGTGAGATCATTGATCGTAGGATCAAAGCTGTGGGGATCGCTCTGCTTAGGCAATATGAGGATGACATCAGCGTGATCGCCAGCCACTTCGGATGCAAACTCATAAAGGGGGAAGGTTGTTGTTATGATCGTCGTCTTTCCGCTGAGCGGTGTGGTGCAGGCGACGAGAAGCAGAAGTCCGACGAATAGGGGATAGAGTTTCATGGGCGAACCGAGGCAGTATCGCTTTAAAAATGTTACTATGAATACACCCATTTGTTAATAATATTTAAGAAACTTTTATATATTACTTAATAATCCTTATGAACATGCCAGTCATCAGCATCTCTTTGAATGACCGCCTTGCGAAAGATATCAGCCAGTTGTTGGACAAACAAGGGTTTTCCGGCAAGAGCGAACTCTTCCGGGCGGCTGTTCGAGACTATCTCAACAATAATTATCAAAAGGTGCTCCAGGCGGAATCAACCTATAGCGTCACGTTAAGTGTGGTCATCCCCGAGACAAAACGGAGCACCTTGCATCTTATCCATGACAAGTTCCTCGGTATTGTGCGTTCTCAGTTCCATCTCTGCCTCAAGGAGGATCGATGCCTCGAGGTGTTCGGGATAAGTGGCAAGGGGAGGCAGCTCCTTGATTTGCTTAAGGAGATCGAAGGGCTGCCGAAAGTCGAGAAGATTAATGTGTGTGTTGCGCAGTGAAAGGAATCTTAGTTTGCGGAGACAGCATCTCTTTTGGACGAGGGGAAATGCCCAATATCGGTTGGGCAGGCAGATTGAAGGAGTATTTTGAGAAGCAAGACATCTATCATTGTCTCTACAATCTTGGCATCCCTGGTGATTCGTCGACTGATCTCTTGAAAAGAATTGATGGTGAGTTAAAGGCGCGGGTGAGATATGTCTATCCTGGAGACAAGTATGTCATTCTCATTGCCATCGGTATAAATGACCTGCGCGGGCACGGATCGCCAGAGCGTGTGCAAACACCGAAAGAACAATTTGAGAAAAATATCATCAAGATCATCTCAATTGCAAAGAAGCATTCAAAGCATGTCGTGGTGGTTGGATTAACTCCTTGCGATGAGAAAAAGACTGTTCCGTTTGAGACAACATATATTACGAATGCACAAGTAAATACCTATGATCAACTCTTAAAGGATGCTGCAGAGAATGAGCATGTGCTGTTCTTAGATATTCTTTCCCCCCTTCTTAAGAAGAAATATCCTTCTCTCTTGTATGATGGCATTCATCCTAATCAAAAAGGATATCAAGAGATGTATCGGATCATCAAGGATTTCTTAGTGGAAGAGAAGCTCATTGATTAATCCCATTCAAGGTTCCCGCCGGTTTGGTTCGTGAATCCTCTCAGGTGTTAACGACATCATTCGGGCTTCCCTGAGCGCGCTTCTCCAGACTGCTCGTCGGTGCGATATACATCTGAACTGCTTTAAAATAGGTGTTTTTGATTACTCCTGCCGGGGTTTGTGTCTGAATGATCGGTCCTAGGATGCACACTCCCTGGTCACCTTCGGGCATGTTTTCTCGTCCAGGACTATCGCTAGCGAGGAATTCATTGTAAGTCTTCATCAGCCGAGTTGAGATATCGGCAGCATATGCATCAGGATCAAGGTAAGTGGTTTCATCAATATGAACCTCATGCGGAATCGGCGTGAGCTGATCGGGGCGTATGCGATACGCGCTGCCCGTATCCTTTGGTTTTCGTAAATGCAAAGAGAACTCGTCCGCACCTTCAATCCAGAAGCATTGTTGTAAAAATTGTAATCCAATCATTTTTTATCCCCCCTAAAAAGGTGATTAAACAGAAGTATATATATTTTTGCGATGAAATATACTGTTTTCCTCAATTATTCAATAATATTTATAAAGACATTCGCTACTCCACAGTCATGAATGAAGAGCAATTAGTCAGGCCTTTGCACTTGGAAGAGATATGCACAATTCTGCATCGACACAAACCTGATGTTAAGGGTATTATCCGTCGCTTCAAGTCTCATCCTCATTTTGATCCTGAGCAAGCGCCTACTCAAGTAGAATATGCGAAACACTTCAGCGAGATCCATCTTGATCTTTGCCTAGAACAGATTGAAAAAGAGCATCCTGAATTCAATCTCATGGCTTATCCATTATTTCCAAAGAGATATACAGATACTCATGCTTTTTCAATGAGTAATTCCGGGAGATTATTCATCAAGAAATGGGGGGGAATTGAAAATTTTGGCTCTTCAAGGTTTGTTCTGATGGTTTAGGCCGCAGTTTTGGAGTATTTTGTACTTGAAATAGTCTAGGTCTCGGAAGCCGTAGGCTCTTCTTTTGATGATGTTGATTTTGTTGTTGAAGCCTTCGCTTTGTGCGTT
>JBDRLS010000104.1:0-5517 GCA_043812875.1 Nanobdellota archaeon | reverse complement strand
GGGATCGAAACCTTTGATAAGTTTATGGCCTTGGAGCTTCTTGGTGATTTCTTGTGCTGAATGCTTCGTGACAATATCCCTCATTTTCATGAGGATTTCCTGGATAAGCTGGTAGTGTTCAAAGATGAGCTCTCCCTTCCGCGTGTCCTCCACGATAGACTGCTCGATCTTCGTTAGATGTTGGAGCTGTTGCTCTTGTATAGTTCTTAGACGAGCGCGTTCCTTGTCTTGAGGGGTGGCCTTTTTCTGCTGCAGTATCGCGAGCTGTTCGACAGCCAGTGAAAGGGTGCCATAATAGTGAGGTTCACCGTCAATGCTCTGAAGGGGGAATGGAGCGAAATCCCCTGCCTCGAAAAACGCCGGTTTGAGAGGTTCTTTGAATAATCCTTGAAGAGCGGCGTATGCCTTTTTTTGCTCAGCAGGAGAGAGATGTTTATTATCTTTAACAATAGCCGCTCTCGCGCAGATCTCTTCAGCATAGATACCCCCCAAAGAGAGTCCTCTTGCAAAGAACTTGACAATGCTCTCAAAGCCATGATCTTTTTCTAAGGTATTGAATGCGTCGGCATCCAGTTGAGAAGTGTCGAGGGTATCAGGAAAGAGGTAGGTTGCCCCCCTCTTCAAGGTGCGGTCTTTCCATATCCTCCGCTCTGCGACAAGCTTGATGACCTGGTCTTTGCAGATGATGAGGTTTCCGGTGCCGAATAATTCCAAGATCAGGGTGTACGATGATTTTCCGGAACATTCAATGATGATGATCCGTTCAAAGGCATGTTGCTTGATAGATATGATGGTGGCATTACCAAGAAGATTACGCATCGCCTGGCAGAAGGCAGATGGCTCTCCTTGGGGGGGTTTTGATTCAGTCAGATAGAGAAACGTGGGGAAGGTGATGGCCAAAAGTCTCTTGCCTATGCCGGATACATGAAGCTGGAGGATGAATTGCTTTTTTTCAGGATGATAGACCTTCTGGACTTTTGCGCCCTTCAAGAGCTGAAGCTCGTTGACCATCAATCTAAGTTCTAAAGCGGCAAGTTCGCGTTTTTTCGCCATAAAGATGTTTCCGTCGCTGAGGTTTATAAATTTTGTGTAGAAAGCCTTAAATAAGTCCTGGTGCCTAAAACGACCATGTTCATCCGCTTGAAGAATATCAACGGACAGCACTACGCATATCGCGTTAAGAACAGCTGGACCAAGAAAGGGGCAAGACAAAAGGCCATGAAATATTTAGGCAAGGCCCTGATCCTTCCTGAAGCGGATGGATCAAGCTATGAATCATTTCTTTCTAACCCAACATTTCTAGATATTGCCGGACTCAAAGAGATCATCGACTCACTCATCACCTGGGAGTTCAGCAGAAGGGGCATTGAAAAAAAAGATGAAGGATTTATGTATGGAGACAAGATCATATATATGAAAAACTTGGTTCCTCATGCAAAGGACAAAGCATTAATCCTGAAAGTGGGTGAGGGTTATCTCTGCCATGAAACAGTCCAAACACTCCTCCACTTCCGTAGAGAGGAAGAGGAAGATCATGAGACTGCGGGAACACGGCTAGCGACTGCATTTCTCGCTACAGGCATCAATGTGCCTAAAGAAGTCTTTGTCAAAGTCTATGAGAAACTCAGCTATTTTGACGAGCCTGAGGTTGAGGTCTCCTTGAAGAACTTCGAATAAAGGACTTCATCCACCCCCTTATAATAATGATCCTTTATCACGATCTCTTTCTTGAGCCCCATCTTCTCATAGAATGCCTGCGCACGCGCATTGCTGTCATGCGTCAAGATGTACAGCTTACGAATGCTTGCCTGCTTCTTGTTGAAGAAGTTCCTTGCATCCTCAATTAACGCGTTGAAGAGTCTTTTTGCCACACCTCTGCCTTTCTGATCGGGCAAGACGGCAATCCTGTCCAACTCAAAGAGTCCGTGCTTGGGCAGGCCGTGCATGGTCCAAGAAGTGAGTCCGACAATGACATTTTCCTCAACAGCGACGATGAAATGATGTGATTTCTGCAATTCGAGGCGGAATGCCTCTGCGCCTTCCTCCACTGAAGAGATGTTATAGCTCTCCTTGAGGATATGGCCTATTGCTTCTGCATCCAATAGTGTCGCTTTTCTTATATCCATCATTCCACGGTCACTGACTTTGCAAGGTTTCGGGGTTTATCAATGTTACACTTCCTCAGGTCTGCGATATGATACGCGAGGAGCTGCAAAGGAAGAACAGTCAGGAGAGGGGAGAGTTCGCTTGAAAGATCAGGAACAAGGATGACATGGTCTGCTAACTTTGCCAATGAGGGATCCCTCTCGGTGGCGACGGCGATGATCCTGCCGCCTCTGGCCTTGACCTCCTGCAGATTACCCATGAGTTTATCATATGCCTTATCCTTCGGAGCGAGGAAGAGAACAGGCATCTTTTTATCAATAAGAGCGATAGGGCCGTGTTTCATCTCTGCCGCTGGATAGCCTTCAGCATGAATATAAGAAATCTCTTTTAGCTTAAGGGCACCTTCCATTGCAACAGGATAATGAAGTCCCCTCCCAAGATAGAGAAAATGATTGCTTTTGTAATACTTTTTTGCAATCATACGGATCCGATCGCTCTTTCTGAGGACGGTTTTCATGGCTTTGGGCACTTCTTGGAGCTGGGCGAGATACGTGTTAATCTTCATCTCGGATAGGGCTTCCCTGTGCTTTGCGAGAAAGAGGGCAAAGAGGTATAAGGCGACGACTTGGGAGGTGAATGCCTTTGTTGAGGCAACCCCTATTTCTGGACCAGCGTGCAGATATATACCTCCTTCAACTTCCCGAGCAATCGTGCTTCCCACGACGTTGATGATACCCATGGTCGGTGTGTGCTGACGTTGCGCCTCCCGCAATGCTGCAAGGGTGTCTGCAGTCTCTCCAGATTGGCTTATTGCAATGACCAAATCGTTCGTGGTAAGCGGAGGACCTGAGTAGCGGAATTCGGATGCGTATGATACCTCAACCGGGATGCGAGAAAAGCATTCGATGAGATATTTTCCGATCATGCCTGCATACCAAGAGGTGCCACAAGCAACGATGATGATCCTCTGCAAAGAAGGTATGACAGATTCAAGAAAATCTAAACCGCCAAAATGGAGCGATGTCCTTCCCCTCATCGTGTTGATGATGCTTTCCGGCTGCTCCATGATCTCCTTGAGCATGAAATGCTTATAGCCATGGCGCTCGATCTGCTCAGGCTTCAAGGTTAGTTTCGCATGCTGCTTCTTGAGAATCTTGTTGTTGAGGTCAGTGATATGAAACTCATCATCGGTTAATACGGCAAATTCTCCTTCGTCGAGATAAATGACGTCCTTGGTGTGCACCACCAATGGAGAGGCATCAGAGGAAACATATAAACCATCCTTGGCGATTCCCAACATGAGAGGAGAACCTTTTCGCGCTGCCACAATCTTCCTGGTCTTGTTGTCCATCACCAACAAGCCATAGGTCCCTTGGACCTGTGTGAGAGCAAGACGGACGGCTGTTTCCAAAGAGCCATTGAAGCAGGATTCAATAAGATGAGCCAATACTTCTGAATCGGTGTCAGACACGAAGGTATGGCCCTCGCGCCTGAGTTCTTTCTGCAATGAGGCATAATTCTCTATGATGCCGTTGTGGACGACGGCAAGACGATTCTTGCAGGCCAGGTGGGGGTGTGCATTCTTCTTGGTGACATCACCATGAGTGGCCCAGCGGGTATGGCCGATGGCGATGGTTGCATGCCCAAGCTTTGTTTTTGAGACTTTAGCAATAGGTCCGGTATGTTTCTCAACATGAAGGCCATTTCTTTGGACGGCAATCCCCCATGAGTCATAGCCCCTGTATTCAAGGCGTTTTAAGCCCTTGAGAACAAGGGGGGTGGCATCACGTTTCCCGATATATCCAAAGATTCCGCACATGCTACTCACCCAACTCCTTCTCAATTAGGGGAATGTCCTCGGGTTTTCCCAGATCAAGCCAATATCCTTTAAGATGATAGACCTTCACTTTCTTTTGAATAGCAAGGACGTTCAATGCATCTGTCAACTCGATCTCTCCTCGAGGAGAGGGAGCGAGCCCTTCAAGGATAGGAAAAATCTTAGGGGTTAATGCGTATAAGCCGGTGTTGATCAAGTCTGTAGGGGGGGACTTAGGTTTTTCGTGGATTTTAAGCAGGAAGTTTTGTTCAACCTCCAGGACACCATAGTGGAAAGGATCGCTAACGGCCTTGGCACCGATATAACAAAATTCAGTGTCTCGCATCATCCTCTTGATATCTTCCGCTTGCCAACAATTATCTGCGCCAACGACGAGAAAGCTGCTTTCAGAGAGGCGGTCCTTACATTGAAGCAATGCATGCCCGGTCCCCAATGCTTCAGATTGGTGAACGTATGTTGCCTGGATGCCTCTCGCTTGAAGATAGCCCATGATAGTGCTGCCATATTCTCCTACGACGATGATAAAACGAGTTATGCCAGCTTCCTGCAAGGCGTTCATGAGATAGCCTAGGAAGGGTTTATGGTTAACCTCGACGAGACACTTCGGCTTGTCTTTCGTCAGCGGCATCAATCGGGTTCCTTTCCCTGCTGCGAGAATGATTGCGGTTTGCATAGAGAGTAGCAAGGACTGCCCCTATATTAACTTTATTATTAATTAATTCATAATAATAGGGTTATCCGTCGATAAAAAGAATCTATAATTTATAGAAAGATATAATAATATTATAAAAAAATTCATAATATTAGAAATATATTTAAAGGAGGAAGTGCTAGAGAGGGACATGAATGCAAGAGAATACTTCTATGTCGACGCCAGTGATAAGTGGAACTGGATATTGGGCGCGGCGGCCATCGCTCTCCTGTGGTGGGGCATCAAAACAATCATTGCAACGATGAGCGCATCATGAAAGAGCAGTACTACATTGTCAAGGAGGGTGAAGAGGGCACAAGCTACACGACAGCGACGCTGTTGCAATCGCCTGAGCAGGCACAACTACTCTCACATTCCATTCGTACCCGCATTATCAGGCTATTGGCGAAGAAAGAAATGTACCCTGCTGAGATTGCAGCCAAGATCGGGCTTCATGAGCAGAAAATCTATTATCATATCAGGCAGCTTGTCAATGCAGGAATCCTCACTATTTGCGAACGGACCCCCATCAGGGGCACGGTTGCAAAGAAATACACTCCCAATAGCCTCAATTTTTGCCTCACCTTAGGGGGAGAATGGAAGAGGGGAAGCCTTCCTTTCCAAAAGAAGAAGGAATCGGCGCTAAGCAGTTTCCTCTCACCATTTATCCACGGGGGCCACTTTGACGCAACATTCGTCGTGGGAAGTCCTGATCCCCACGGACCCCTCAAAGCCAGGGCAAGGGACAGCCATTATTGCATTGACCTTGCACTCTTCTTGGGGCAGTTCTGCAGCGGGAAGTCTCACTTTTCCAGTATGCTTGATGTGGATATACGACTGAGCGGGATACCTGGGCATCTTATCCTTGTAGGGGGCCCTGTCA
>JBDRLS010000103.1:0-32825 GCA_043812875.1 Nanobdellota archaeon | reverse complement strand
TCACAAGGCTTTTGTATATCTGCCCATATCCAGTTGTCGACCACAGGAATGTTAGGCACCCTGATTTTTTTCGAGTTAAACTCAAGTCCTTTTTTCGTATGACTATATCCATCGCATGTATCCAAGAATGTACCTGGACGTTTCACATCAGCATGCATGATGATCTCATACGAATCAAATCCTATTGTGTCCGGATCAAATGTCTCGCTAGAGAATTCAGTCACAATATTATCCTGTGCGAGACTATTAATAGTATAGACCAGCCCATTCACTGAGTCGATGACTTTTTGTTCTTCTGTTGTGAACTCATCCTCGGGCAGAGGTTCTTCTGGCGTTTTAAACATATCCTTGCTCTCTTTCAAGAAATCCTTGAGCGATGATTTCATGTCCTGGTTCTGGAACACTGACAAGAGCACGATGGCTAAGAGCAAGACCGCAAGGATAGGTGCGGCCATGAATCCCCTAGAAGAGCCGCGAGATCCTGTCAATGATATCAAACCCCTCATTTTTTGCATTCAAGGCGAAGGCCACGGCGATGATCACCGCCATGAGCCCCAAGATGAGGAAGACAATGATCTGCCATCCTCCAGCGTCCCCTTTACGAGTTCGCAAGTGTCGTGCAATAGAGGTCAAGGTCTTCCATGGATGCCATGACCAATGTGCTGAAATCTTCATCATTCCCCTCCTTTCTGGTTATCTGAAGCCTGTTCCCTATGAATTCCGCATAATCATACAATCTGTGGGTGTTGACCCTGGCGAACACGATCGCATACGGCTCTGTGGTGCTGTAGGAATATTCTTTTGTATACAGATTTGACACAAGGGGGTCCCGAAGGTAATTCAGGATGCTCATCTCATCATCTCCCCTAGTCGGATACCTCCTTAAATAATCCATGAACCTTTTAGAAACCACCGGATCGAGGATCCCCTGCAACTCCTTGTCAAACTCGATGCGCGCGCAGATGACACAGAAGATAGGAGGCATTTGCGGCAGATGATTCTCATTGAGGTACTGTTCCCATTCGTCATCCAACTCGCTTTCCTTCAAACCGCCGCCGACCCGTTCCCACCATTTGCTGAACAGCAGCAGTTTCCCTTCTCCCATGTCATGCCAGCAGTCTTCAAGCTCATCCGCGATCATCTGGTTCGCTTTCCACTCGACAATCTGCTTCTGATCCTTTTCATCCTGGAGTTTGGCGATCGTCTTCTTAATGCTTATGTATTCGTCGCTTTCGTGGACAGTGAGAGGGAAATAGTCGAGCTTCACCGCTTCAATGAGCTGGCGTTCCCTTATGTTCTTCATCGCATCCTTGTCAATGAGGACATCGCGGATCGGGAACTCTAACTTCAACACCTCGATCTGAGTAATAGGATCGCGGAGATAGGCACTGACGAACGGCGCGATGCTCCGCTCCTGGCCAATGCCTGCCTTTGACAGCAATTTTGTCAATTCCCCGGTAAAAAGCATGAGCAAGGCTACAACAACAAGCAGTATGACCAGCATGGGCACAGTTTCAGTGACGCCTCTTTTCATTGTGTATAATTCAGTCCTTTATCAATACTGAAATTGATGACATTGGTGACACTTAGCATGAAAAATATGGTGAGCAGGAATATTGCCCACATAAGGAGCTGGTAGGCGGTCATTCCGCCTTTTTTGCCATCAGCCGTTCCCAAGTTCCACCTTCAGCGGGATGCAGCACACCTTGTCCGCTCCGCATTCTCCAACATCTGGCACTGCACCCCATCCTTCTTCGCAGGGTTTATCTTGCGAAACAGGGGTCTTGCAAGACCCCCCTGCCAATATCCCGCAGCTGTTCACGCTCTTCTTGAAGAGATCGATTCTTCCAGTGAAAGCGAGAAGCAGCACCACGAGGACGATCAGCACAAGTGCTGCAACGACGATGGTGTTCATAGGCAGGCCTTGTCCTCTTTTTTTAAGCATGGACCCTTATTAGAAATCGCCATATATAAAGCTTTCCCGAACCTAAACCCTTATAAATTCGAACACATGCAATCCTCCAATGCCCGCAGACCATCTCACTTTGCCCAGACAGCTGGGATTATCTTATCTCTCGCTTGGCATCTCTCTCATCCTCGGCCCTTTCTTGATCTTCCTCATGACCCGCACCCTCTCACTGACAGAGTATGGCGTCTACACCCTGTTGGCGAGCGTCGTCACACTATCCGGTGTCATCTTCGATCTCGGGATCTCCCAATACCTCATCACCAAGCTGCCGGGCATGAAACAGAAGACGAAGTGGCGCATCCAGGCATCCATCCTCTATCTCCATCTCATATTCGTCCTCGTGCTCCTCGTCTTTTCCTTCACTCCATCACTGTTCAATTTCCTCATCAGTGTGATCAAGATACAAGGTTATGAGACCGAGTTTTCCTTTGCTTTGTTCGTCGCTGCAGGCAGCATCATCTTCCGGGTATGCAACTCCTTCCTCATTGCGAACAAGCGTCTCGAGTTCAAGGCCCTAACTGATATCCTTCCGAACATGGTTCTCGCGGTCATGCTGACTTTCATCTACATCCTCTTCAATTCTCTGACTGTCATCTCACTCATGGTCATCTGGCTTTTCGGCTTCCTCACAGCAGCTGTCCTCGGCGTTGTTTATCTCAGGATGAGGAACGAATTCAGGTTCTCCTCCCTCAGCTTCAATGATGCGAAGAACGGCTATCTCTTTTCCCTGCCCCTCCTTCCCGCCATCGTCGGCGAATGGAGCGTCATCCTCGTCAACCGGTTCTTCCTCAACGCATGGCACGGCGCCGAGACCGTCGCGCTCTTCGCGCTCGCATACGCATTGGTGATGATAGTGAACACCGTCGGAAACGCGGTGACCAATGTGCTCTACCCTCATATCGCTGAGCGTTGGAACCAGAAGAAGGACGCCAATTTCCTTTTCAACAGCGCCCTCAAGTACGCCATGGTGATCGTCTTGCCCGGCACCTTCATCCTCCTTTCCTTCGGGGAACAGATCATCACCATGATCTCTGGAGTGCGGTATGCCCCTGCTGCGGCGGTCCTCCCCTATCTCGTGTGGTTTCCGGTCATCTTTGTCCTCATCTATCTCTTCCGCCAGCAGCTCTTATTGCGCAATAGGACCAAGCTCATGGGCCTGATTTTTGCCGGGGGAGCCATCCTCAATATCATCTTGAACCTCATCCTCATCCCACCATTTGCCATGGTCGGTGCGGCAATTTCAACCTTGCTGAGCTATCTCGCCATCTATGGCGCGGCATGGTATTTCTGCCGGGGATTCTTTGCTTGGCATTGGCGTTTCTTGAAGCTCGAGCGCATCCTTGCCGCATCAGTCATCATCAGCATTCTCTTCCTCTTCATCAATACCTCATCTGCGTCATTGAAGATCGGGGCGCTCATTGTCGCCGGCATCATCTATATCCTTCTCCTCTTCTTCCTCAAGGTATTTGACAAGAACGAGCTGGAGATGCTCAAAGGGTTCTTGAAAAGTCTTATGCGTATTCATGCTTCATGAAGTCGAAGTCGTGTATTCCCCAACATTTATAAATCCAGTATTGTTCCTTCTCACCATGGAAATCATCGCCATCATCCCTGCCCGTGGAGGGAGCAAGAGGATTCCTGGGAAGAATATCAAGCCCCTGCAGGGCATCCCCCTGATCCATTACACCCTCAAGGCAGCAGACTCGAGTCATTCCGTTGACCAGCTCTTTGTCTCCACCGAAGACAGGGCCATCAAGGAACAGGTGGAGGCCTTCTCCCGGCACGCATCGAAGCCTTTGACCATCCTGGACAGGCCGCTTTCCCTCGCAAAGGATAATACTACGACAGAAGATGTCTTGATCGATGCAATAAAGGTGCTGAAGAAACAAGGCATCAACCCAGACTTTGTCATCCTGCTTCCACCGACCACCCCGTTCCGTGCTGCCTTACATATCGACGCATTGGTTGCGCTCGTGAAGAGGCGCAAGGCAGGGAGCGGCCAGACGATCAGCAAGCGGAAGCTGAGGACAGGAACCCTTTTCGATGACCATTTCTCCTATGACCCGCAAAGCCTTCCTATCGCAATGGACAAGCTTGCCCCGCGCTATGTCGAGAACTCAGCTGCATACATATTCAAGCCAGAGGTCCTGCTGAAGACCGGGAAGATGCAGGCAGAAGACAATGTCGGTCTCCTCTTGGAGCGGCCTCATGACTTGGACATCAATGATCCCCTGGACTGGATGCTTGCAGAATGTGTCCTCAAGGAAGGCATGGTCAATTTCCAAGAATAAGATCGCAGACTTCCCGCACAGCTCCTTCGCCGCCCTTTCTGTTGGTGACATGATCCGCTGCCCTGAGGGCTGCATGATATGAATCCGCAACCGCAACACCGATGCCTGCTTCTTTCATGCAGTCGATATCTGTGATGTCGTTGCCGATGAAGCAGACCTCTTTTTTGTCGAGGCCTCTACGCTTTATCTCTTCCTTGAACAAGGATATCTTATCATCGACTCCTTGTAAGACTTCAGCTCTGATCTTCTTTGCGCGCGCCATCACCACTTTGTTGCGCTCCTTCGAGATGATCAAGGTGGGAATCCCTTTTTTCTCGAGCATCTCTATACCGAGCCCATCTCCTCTGTTGCAGACCACTGATTCCATGCCGTCTTCTCTGAAGATCACTTTGTTATCAGTCATGACTCCGTCAAAATCACAGACCAACAGCTTTATCTTACAAAAGTCAGGATTTACCATGTGGTTCTCCCTCCGTCGATGACCAGATTGGATCCAGTCATATACGACGACGCATCGGACACCAAGAACACCACCACTGCCTTATACTCATCCTTGTCCGCCATCCTGCCCAATGGGATGAGATTAGTGAGTTTTTTTACGAATGCTTCATCCTGATTATTGGACACTCCGCCGAATGAGACTGCATTCACGCGAACGCCTTTATCCGCCCAGTATGTAGCAAGATACTTAGAAAGGCCGAGAAGCCCTGCCTTGACCGCAGAATAGGTTACCGGCTTCACCGGCTGTTCTTCCTCAGCTTTTCCTTCTTCGCGGTAAATTCTTTGATCAGGGGCGATGATCCCGAGATCAGAGGCAATGTTGAGGATGACTCCTCCACCGTGCTGTGCCATATGCGCTCCGATGACCCTGCTGCAAAGAAATGCTCCCGTCAGCCCGACGGCAATGTCCTGATCCCATGCTTCCCGAGGAAAGTTTTCAAGTCTAGAGAATTGCTTCTTCCCCCCCTCTACTTTATAGTTATTAGCAGCATTGTTGATGAGGACTTCAACCTTCTTGAACGTTTTAAGAACACGCGCAAACGCCTTCAGGATTGATCTCTCGTCGGTGATGTCGCAGCCCATGCCTAGCGCTTTTCCTTTGAAGGCATGCCTTATTCCATCAGCAGCGTCCTTTGCTGCTTTTTCATCAACATCCCAGATGACCGGGATAGCACCCATCTCTGCGACTGCTTCAGCATGCTTCCTGCCGAGAAGCCCGGCTCCTCCTGTGATGATGATGACCTTCCCATCTAACCTAAATCGTCCAGCCACTGATGTGTTTACCATGAGCGTGTCTGTCCTCCGTCGACCACGATATTTGCGCCGGTGATGAATGCTGCCTTCGATGACGCAAGGAATGCAGCAACATCGGCAATCTCTTGCGCTGTCCCGAACCTGTTGAGGGGAACCTCGCATGCAATATATTCTTCAATCGCGGTCTTGTCCTTTTTTAACTTTTCTTCCCAACGGCCTCCGGGAAAGAGGATGTTTCCAGGTGAGATGGCATTGACCCGTATCCCTTTCTTCCCGAGCTGATGGGCGAGGCTCTTCATGGCGCTGAGGAGCGAGGCCTTTGCCGCTGCGTAGGGCATTGGGGCTTTTATCCCTTCAATGCCTGCGATGGACGCGATGAAGATGATCGATCCTTTGGTCTTCTCAAGATAAGGGATGAATTCTCCGGTGAGAAGCATGCTCCCAAGAAAGTTCTTCTGGAAGCATTCAAGCCATTCTTCAGGTGTATAGGCTGTCTTGACAGGCATGACGCCGCTTCCGACATTGGCGATGAGGATGTCGATACGCCCGCAGCGCTTTACAGCCTCTGCCAGCGTCGGAGCAATGATATCTTCTTGAGTAAGGTCTCCAAGGATCGCGACGCAGTCCTTTCCTAGTTGTCTCTCTGCATCAGCGAGGCGTTGTTCATCTCTTCCTGTGATGATGACTCTGGCGCCTTCATTCTGCAGTGTTTCGGCGATGGCTAAGCCGATGCCCTGGCTCGCACCTGCGATGAATGCCACCTTTCCATTAAGCTTGAGATCCATAGGTCTACCCCCATCCCTTCCTGACGAAGGCGATGTTCTGCTGAGCGAGTTCAAGCTCGCTGCATGTCTCATCCCGGGCTGTCTGGAGGATCAGCGGTCCTGGGAAGCCGATATCCTTCAACAGCCTGAAATACGTCTTGAAATCCGTGTCTCCCTTGCCGAGCGGGACAGTCCCTCCATTGAGGATCCTGTCCTTGATATGCACACTCCCCAGGTGAGGTCCGATGGCATTGAGTTCTTCTTCAGCGTCAAAACCCAGAGATGCACTGTTGCCCGTATCTAAGTTTGCTTTGATGAGAGGATGATCAACCTTCTGGAGGACTGCTGCGAGCTCTTTCGGCGGAAGATCTGTCTCGAGATGGATCTCAAGCGAATGCTGCTCAAGGATGTCCTTGAGCGAGAAAAGGAGTTCTATCAAGCCTTCCAGCGGGAGCCCGACAACCGAAGAGGGGTCCACGAACGGAAGGATGATATACTTCATCTTCAGCTTGCTTGCACGGCCGATGAGCCAGATGAGGTGCTTCTTCATCTCTTCATCGACCTTACCTTCCTTATCCAGGAGGAGATTGGTCATGTAATAGTCTGCGCAGATCGATTGGATCTTCACTCCATGCTGGACGGATAGCTGTCTTATCTCTTCACAGCCCTCATCAGTTCCCAGAGGGTTCTCTTCCTCATGCGGCTGCTCATAGATCCATTCGATGCATGAGAACCCTGCTTCAGCTGCCAGCGGGAACTCCTCTCGCCAGCTGTTCCACGGAAAGCACTGGAACCTATCCTTCGGCTTGGAGAGCCTGCCTTGCATGATGCCGATCGGGATCAAAAGTCAGTCACCTTCCTGAGCTTTTTCATGATAGGGATCTCACTGTCGAAGACCCTTTTCTTCTTGCTGCCCATGAAAGATGGCACTTGTCTGCACTTGGCGACGAGCTCCATGCCCCTCGCTTCAAGGCTCGCTGCCTGGTCGCTGCCGAACATGGACCTGTCAAGGGTGATGTGCCTCTCAATGGCGCATGCTCCAAGACCTACAGCGACGATGCTCGGATAGGGGTTTATTTCATGTCCGCTGTAGCCGATCGGGCAGTTGAAGGTCTTCCTGAATGTGGTAATCACATGGAGGTCAAGTTCGTGCGGTTCACATGGATATGTCGAAGTGCATTGCATCAAGATGACGTTCTCCTCTCCGAGGATCCTGACCGCTTCATGAATCTGTTTCATGGTGCTCATGCCTGTCGAGAGGACGACAGGCTTTCCCGTCTCCTTGATCTTCAGGAGAAGCTTTATGTCAGTAAGGCTAGGTGATCCCACTTTATAGCACGGCACTTGGAACTTTTCAAGGAAGTCGACACTATCCAGGTCCCACGGTGAGGCAAACCACATGACACCCTTCTCCTTGCAGTACATATCGATCTCTTTGTATGCTTTCTCATCAAATTCAAGTCCTCTCTTCAGGTCGCCGTTCGTGGCGCCAAAAGGATTTTCCCTTGGCTTTGCAAGCTCTTCCTTGGTGTATACCTTATCAATGGTCCGCTTCTGGAACTTGACTGCATCCCATCCATATTTTGCCGCGAGGTCTATCAGCTTCTTCGCAAGTTCAACATCGCCATTGTGGTTGATCCCCACTTCAGCGATAAGGAATGGCGCTTCATTCGGTCCGACAAGCCGGTTTCCGATCCTGACGGGTTTCGGGTTCTTCTCCTGCTGGGAGATGTGCTCGAATAGCTGCCATGCATGCGCAATGGCCTGTGACTTATTGGGTATTATGCCTTCGTTTTCCCCGAGATATTGAGAGATCTTTGTGCTGAGCTCTTCAGATATGGTTATTGAGTCAAATCCTTCTTTTGGCATGGTGATCACCTCATGATCGATTGTACCGTACAATTTGTATGCCATATTTAAGATTATCTATTTTTTTTAATGATTTTTAGGCAAATTTACTGGAATTACCGTACTTTCTTCTGTTTTACATAGTGAAGGATTGTTTCAGCAAGTCTTTCAGTGGATTTCCCATCAATCTTATGGCAGCTCTTGGCAACAAAGGCTTTTCTCTGTTCTGCAAACTCAGGAGGCAGTCCCTTCATCCATCGCTTGAGCTGCAAACTGATCTCTTCAGGAGTCCTTGCACCAAGAGCAGCCTCTTCTTTTGCATATCCGACATGATCTGGCATTCCAGAAAGATTCACCACAAGCAATGCCTTGTCGAGAATGAGGGCATCCATCCCCACGGTCGATGTGTAGATGATGACCAGATCTGAGGCTGCGATAGCCTGAGTGATATCATACTCTTTGATTATCTTGACGTTCTTCAAAGGGCTTGCCGACACCAGCTCTTGATAATAACTTATATCTTCAGCAGGATGCACCTTGATGATGACCTCGACCGGAAACGGTGCTAATGCCTTGCACGTTTCAAGGATATACGCACGACGCAGTTGTTCATCAGGGATCTCTTGTGTGGCGAGAACAACCGTCTTTCCTTTGACACCAAGTTCTTCCTTTATCTTGGGGATGTCGAACAGTTCCTTGAAAGCGAAGACATCATTGCGTTGATTGCCGATGACCTTGACTTTTCCAGGAGGATAATGGCATGATCTGACAAGGTATTCCTTATCCTGGTCACCGTACAGGCAAGTCATCTCAGGAAGGGGGCATCCATCATTCTTCTCCCTCATGACCCTCATGGAATCTGTGATGATGCCGTGCTGCATAGCGATGCTGGGGATTCCTTTCCTTGAAGAGAGGAAGAAGATGATTTTCCCAAGGTCTCCTGTTTCTGCTGAGAAGAAGACCGCACGAGGATTGTATGCATTGAGAAGCCTGCGGATCCCGAGGAACATCAGGACATGGCTGGGGAGGCGGTAGCGGAAGTAGGAGATGAACTGAGGTACACAGATTGCCCAGTAATGGACTCCTTTGAAGCGCGCGTTTTTTTGCGCCTTTGAGACAGTGAGTGCCTCTTTCTCCAGTAAACGTGCCTTCGCGTGCGCTTCAAGGAAGTCATTCCATCTCAGATGGCGTTCAAAGAGGAGATGTCCATCAAGCCGGGATTTTGTTTTCATCCGCCAAAATCCGAATTCCTTGGAATGCTCAGCCGGAAACTCCACAGATATCGCAGGAGTGGTCTTGCTGATGATGTTCATGGTCGGAGTTGTATAAGGGTCTCCGGTAATGAACGCTTTCTTCCCTGGATCGAAGACCTTTTTCCAATGATGGGGCGGAAATGCCATGACCCCTCCCTTGGTGATGCGTTTATCAGGAAGGAAGAAGCTGTAGCTCTTTCTGAGAATGAAGCGCAATGTAAAGAACGCCGAGATCATCAACATCCTTTGCCGTGGCCCCTCTTTTATGGAGAGCTTGGCCTTGAACGTGATCCCATTTGATTTGCACACTTCTTTGAGAACAGCATGATGCATGCTATCCTGTCCGAAGTAGGTGATCGCTGAAGGCTTCTCACATTTGATCATCTCGTCGAAGAGCGCAATGGCTTGGAAGACATCCTTGAATCGATGGCGAAAGGCAAAGCTATCCCAGAGCCAGTCCTCCATGATCCACCAGAAGGACAAGCCATCAATACAGAATTTCTCCCGTATCTGCTTTCCCTCAACAGCGGTACGCGAGAGCTCCTTGAATGCAGCGACGCATTCATCATTCAATTGTGCGGTCGCATAATCACCGATTGATTTCCCTTGTGCATCTTGATCAAGCGCTATCTTGATATTCCCTTTTGGCGTGATAAGGACGACATGCATGTGTTTTCATAATTCTTGCTTGATTTAAAAATCTATGGGCGCCGGACAGGGCATGTTTGAGCAGAAACCTTTAAATAACCCCCTGAAGTTGGTCATCATATGCGTGTCGTCTTCGTAGATCTGCCTTGGAGAGGGAAACGTTATGCCGCTCGCGCAGGAGTGCGTTGGGCACATACCTCAGACAAGATCCCTATCGTGAGCTTTCGACCATTCCCTTTCTTCATGGCCACTGCCGCTGCCGCTGTTGAGGCCGCAGGCCATCCTGTCAAGGTCATTGATGCGCTTACCCATCATCTCACTGAGGAAGAGTTCTTGCGGCAACTCAAAGCATTCCATCCAGATGTACTGGTCTGCGAGATCTCCACTCCTTCTTACGCGAATGACATCCAAATTCTCAAAGACCTCAAGGCCCAGCTTGGATGCAGGATCATTGCAACAGGGCAACACCCCTCTGCTCTTCCCGAACACGTGGCGAAGAATGCTTTCATAGATCATGTCCTGGTTGCAGAATTCGAGTTCACGCTTCTTGATCTTTTGCAGGGGAGACGAAATGAAAAGATCATCCGCCAGGAAAAGCTCGCGCCCATTGACTCCATCCCCTGGCCAGCCCGGCATCTCTTCGACATGAGCAAGTATAATGAGTCATTCTGCGACAACTATCCGAATGTCCAGTTCCAGGCATCAAGGGGTTGCATGTTCCGCTGCTCATTCTGCAATATCTTCCGCATGTTCAACGGCAGGAACTATAGGTTCCGAAATCCGCAGAACATCATCGACGAGATGAAATTCGTGGTCGAGAAATACAATCCAAAGGAAGCCTACTTTGATGATGATATGATCAATGGCAAGCCGCTGATGCTTCAAGAGCTGGCCCGCCTCAAAGCAGCACAGCTTCCAGACCTAGAGTGGTCTGCCATGGGCCATACTGCGATAACTAGGGAGACCCTCGAGCTCCTGAAGAAATCAAACCTCGTCGCCCTCAAATTCGGCGTCGAAAGCCCGAATGATGAAGTCCTCAAGCGGTTGCAGAAGGGCACCAATGTCAAGCTCATCACGAAAACACTCAAGGCGTGCAAGGAACTCGGCATCCGGACCCATTGCACCTACACAATTGGCCTTCCAGGGGAGACCTTGGAATCTGCAAGAGACACCCTTCGCTTCGCATTGAAACATGGTGATTCTTACCAAATCTCGCTGACGATACCTTTCCCAGGAACCCCGCTTTATGACGAGGCTGTGCAGGAAGGCTGGCTCGAAGCCCAGAACTGGGACACGTTTGATGGCCTGCAGAATGCGACCTTGAATTATCCCGGTGTCAAATTCGAAGACCTCAAAGAGATCTATGATCTCGGCCAGATCTCCACCTACCGAAAGGCGATCACCTCAGGGGAATACAAGAAGTATATCCGCATGATCTACCAAGAGTCCGGCATCAAAGGCCTAGCAAAGCTTGTCTTCGTCCGCGGCCCGGGCATGGCAAAGTCTGTGTTTGAATCAATGGCGAAAGTGTGAGTTTCACAGCTTCCGCGAACCCCTATCATTCAACACACCTGTTCTTTCAGAGAATACATTCATCATTTACGTCAAAGGGGAACTGCGTCATTCTTACCTATATAATCTTGTGTAACCGATGACATATCCAATATCACTAGGGACACAGAGAACTTATTTTTTTAAATCTTCTCTCTTTATCAACCAATTCACTTGGGAAATAATCTCCTGCAATCATTTTCCAATGAGAAACTGCATTAGCCAATAAGTCCGGATGATCATAATGAATTTCTCCACTAATTTTTTTTTCAATCATTTTTAAAGAAAAGGTCGCATATTCAATATTGACACCGTCAATATTTATTTTTATTACTTCTGTTTCTTTGATATCCGGATGAACAATATCTAAATCCAAATCAGAACCTTCATGCAACTTTCCTTTAATAAACGACCCAGTCAAAAACACATGAGTATGTTTAATTTTGGGCAAGAAGTTTGTTAAAAATTTATTAAGTGAGGACAGATAGGATATATATTGTGGTTCATATTGATATTTTTCTAGATTCAATGACTGAAAGGTTATCATAAGCCATGATAATATTTAGAAAATTATAAACTTTTCTATCAAGTTCCCTGTCTAACTAAATCGTGGACTCATATCAATTAAGCTACTGTCACGACCCATCTCAGGAAGAACCCGACGTAATACGCAATGACCGCAGCCGCCCCTCCGATGAACACTGTCTCAAACGCTGACTTCCACAAGCTGGTCTTGGTGACAAACCGTTTCACTGCGCCCACTGCAAACAGCGCAATCCCTGTCAAGATGATCGCTATAAAGAATGGATTCGGCAGAGGAAAAAAAGCGGAAACAACATAAGACAGCAGCGGGATAAGACCGATCAGGATGAATCCGAAATAAGTCGCCCCTGCACTCTTCCACGGGCTCTTCTGGCTCTCTAATAATCCAAGCTCGTCCACCATCATGGTATCGACCCACACTTTCTTATCCGAAGTGATAACCTCAACAACACGCTCTAACTCTTTTCCCTTGAATCCTTTCTTCCGGAAGATCTCCCTTATCTCCTCCCGTTCCCCTTCGGGCACATGGTCGACCTCCCATTCTTCCCGAGTACGTTCCTTCCTGATAAAATCCCTCTGGGTGCGCTCGCTTATGAAATTGCCCACAGCCATGGAGAAACCATCTGCAATCAGGTTGGCGAAGCCGAGGATGATGACCACACCTGAAGAGAGCGCCGCTCCCGTCGCCCCAGCAACCACTGCAAACGTTGTGACCGCACCATCGATCGCCCCGTAGACAAACTCGCCCAGATACTGGCTCTTCTCATCCCCATGCTCCTCTGGGTGGACATGTTTCTTGATTACTCCTGAAGTATGCGCACGGCGAGAAAGCTCAAGATCATTCTTTTCATATGCATTCCTTGCAGAACCGAAGCGGGATGCCATGGCTTCTCATGTATCTTTTGGATTTATAAAACTTGGGAATCTATTCTCGATACAATCCACGATCCTTCAACGTCTTCGTGAAATAAGAGAACTGCTTTGCAAAGGTGAATCCTTCAGCATGCAACGCCGCGAGCATGCTCATCTCCTGATACACTTTCGGATCATCAAGAGAAACAAGTGCTTCTTTCCACGCCTTTGCATCCTTATAATCTTCAACCAAGATTCCTCCTTCGCCAACCGCTTCCGGCAATCCACCTCGCTTTGAAGCAACAACCGGAATCCTATTGATCTGCGCTTCAAGGCAGATCCTGCCGAAAGGCTCAGGCCATGTCGAAGGGACGATCAAAACCTTTGTCTTGGCATACACCTTTCGCATGTCATCCTCCCAAGGGATATAGCTTACATTCTTCTCTTTCCGGACTTTCTCGATCCACGGTTGAGCGGTAACATTCCCCCCGCCGACGACCAAGAACTTTGTTTCAGGCATGAGACGGACAAGCTTCAGCACCGTGGTGATTCCCTTTGTCAGGATGGGATTGATGAAGGTGACAAACTCTTTGCTGTTCTTCTCAATTTTAAATTTGTCAAGATGCACAATGGGATGGAACGGCAGACCAGTAACTCCGGTATACTCTTTTAGCACATCACAGCAGTACTGCGAATCACCGAACACCATGTCCAAATGCCGGAAGCCCCACGTATGCAGCTTCCTGATCCGCTGCACCACAGGCCACTGGATCTTATACGCCGGCGGGCAATACGAAAAGCAATCCTTCTGGCACTGTTCAGGATCATGGTTCATGAACAGATACGGACAGAAGTGCTCCCAGTTCTGGATAAAAGCCACGCTCTTGATCCTATTCTTCACCGCGGCCTTCACAGAGCCAGGCATGAACTGCAGCTGCGTCAAGATCAAATCCGGCTTGATCTCATCAATATACTTCTGCAGCACCTTCTCCCATTTGAAATTAGCAGCATACTGCCTTATCAATGTCCGATTGAAGACCGGGATATTACGATAAACAGTAGACAGCGGCTGTGGATGCTGATGATAGCCTGCATTCTTCTTTTTCTTCTCCCCCACCCAGACAGCATGTACTTCATGCTTCTTGCTTAATTCCTCAAGCAGCTCATCTAGGCCGACTTCTGCCCCGCCGACATACGGCCAGAGGTCTTCAGCGGAAAAAAGGATCTTCATGCTATTACAGAGAAATGACATGTTTAAAAACCTTTTTCCAAAAGTATTAATACACCTACTCCTCTGAAGTGGTCATGCGTCCCCGAATCTCTGTCATCGTCTTGAATTGGAACGGCAAGCATCTTCTGGAGAGATGCCTCCCCTCAGTCCTTGCCCAGACCTATACTAATTTCGAGACCATCCTCGTCGACAACGGCTCTGTCGACAGGTCCTCGGATTATGTCAAGAACACCTTTCCCAACATCAGGATCATCCAGCTCCAGAAGAACCTCGGCTTTGCCGCCGGGAACAACAAGGGCATCGAGGCAGCGAAAGGGGATTTCGTCTTCATCCTCAACAATGACACCATGCTCGATCCAGAATGCTTAACCTATCTCATGCAGTCAGTCGAGGGGAAAACAAGAGTCGGCATGGTCGCCCCGAAGATGCTTCTCCCCGATGGCGACATCGACACCTATGGCATCAAGCTTAAGGCGTCAGGGCTCTCTTCTGACATCAAGACGACGCGGGACAAGCCGCTATGCCCCTGCGGCGGCGCTGCATTCTACCGGAAGAAGGTGCTCGAAGAGATCAAATTTGGCGGGGACTATTTTGACAGCGACTTCTTCATCTACTATGAAGACCTCGACCTCGGTCTGCGAGCCCGTTCAAGACTGTGGAAGTGCGCCTCCCAGCCAAGGGCCATTGTCCATCATGATCACGGCGCCACAATGAAGCGATCAGACAAGAGCATCTTCCTCGGCACGAGAAACCGTATCTGGACCATCAGGAAGAACTATCCAACAGCCATCCTTATAAGATACAGCATCCCTATCATCGCGCTCCAAGCAGCGATCTTCTTCAAATACCTGCTCAAAGGGAAAGCAGGGGTCATCCTAAACGCATGGAAAGCTGCATACAAAAAGCGCTTCGTCATCTATGAAAAGCGCAGAAAACTTCTGAGAAAACAGCGTCTCTCAGTGAGAGAATGGCGGCATTTATTTGCATAGCTCATTTTCCGAGCAGCACGAACCATTTTAATCTCCCTGTTAATAACCTGTTCCTTTTGAATGAATGGAATGTGCCTTTGCTTTTTTTCGCAACCTTTATATTAAATATTGGTCATATCACCGCCATGGCCAGAAAAGGAGGGAATAATCGGCATCATGGTCTTGTCATCGTCCTGCTCTTTATGGTGATCATTTCTTCATTATTCTATCTTTCTTTCAGTTCTCAGGAGCATCTCGTCGGCGAACGGATCAAGATCCCAGAGATCATGGGTGATGCTCCCGGTGAACTGGAGCTCTCGACGTACAATGCTGCTGACCAAATTATCCCTGGTGTGTTTGTGGTGAAATTTACTGAAGGTTCAGACATCGATACTGCCGATGATGCACTCGATGAGCTGACCGCTATCGCATCCGGCAATGCTCTTCTTGATGCCCATAGCCCTCTTGATGCTCGACCTGTCTTCAACATGGATCAGGGTGATGTTGCTGAGAAGCGGCGCTTGGGGATGCATCTTTTTTATGAGGTTAAGGTAGGTGATGATGCGGACATTTTGCGACTTGTTGAGGGGTATGCCCGTGATGCTGATATTGCTTCTGCTGAACCTGCTTATATCGGCGATGTTCCTTTTGCTCCTGATGACATCTTCTATCCCCGGTGGCATCATAATAATCTGCAGTCAGCGTTAGCATGGGATGTTGAGCGGGGTTCTCCTGATGTTGTCATTGCTGTGATTGACACAGATATCTCTTATCATCATGAGGATCTTGTTGAGAACATGTGGCAGAATCTTGGAGAGGATGCGGATGGCGATGGTGCTGTCCTTGAATTTGTCGTCGGTGAATGGCAGTTCGACCAAGATGACGTCAATGGCGTTGATGACGATGGGAACGGCTTTGCTGATGACTTTGTCGGCTGGAATTTTGTTGATGATAACAATCAGGTGGATGTTATTGCTCCGGATCATGTCGGGCATGGCACTCGGTCAGCGGGTGCTGCTTCAGCTGTTGGTGATAATGGCATTGGTGTGGTGAATACTTGTATGCATTGTCAGATTATGGGGCTCAAGTCTTATGGTGGTCACTGGGTCATTGCTCCTGCAATCGAATATGCGGTTGATAATGGCGCTGGCATATTGAGCATGAGTGTTAATACACCTGAAACGGATGTGATGCATGCGGCTGTGCTTTATGCTTATAATCTGGGGAGGGTCCAGGTTTCGGCTGCGGGGAATGAAAACCTCAATTATAGACGGTATCCTGCTGCGTATCCTGAAGTCATCGCCGTTGGTGCCACAGAGGTTGATGATTCGCGGGTGAATGGTTATGGGGGGATGTGGGGGTCTAATTTTGGTTCTTGGGTGGATGTCGCTGCGCCAGGGGTCTCGATTAGATCAACGCAGCCGGGAGATGTGTATGAGGATGGGGCGGGGACTTCCATCGCGACTCCGCTCGTTTCGGGAATCATCGGGCTGGTCAAGTCAAGGCATCCTGAGTTTTCAGTTGATCAGATTATGACTTTGGTGCATTCTGCGGTCGATCCTGTGACGTCTGATTATTATTTTGGCACGGGAAGGATCAATGCCTTTAAGGCATTGTCCTATGATTTAGTGCCTGTCGCGAGAATTGATGCTTCCCTTGATGATCAATCTTATTTTGGCTCAGAACCCATAGAGATAAGGGGATCAGCATTCAGCAATCCCTTTCTGCAATATACACTTGAGTATGGCCTCGGTCCCTACCCTGACCAGTGGCATATATTCGCTTCATCAAGTGCACCAGTGATTGATGGTGTGCTTGGTACCCTAGACCCCTCAGAGCTTGAAGTGAGTGCGAGCAACACGATCCGACTTATTGTTTACTCCTCGGCTGATAAGCGCTTCGGCAGCGTGATAGACATGGCAAATATTTTCATCGATCCTTCTGTATCGATAGGTTGGCCTGTCGCGGGGGCAGGTTTTCCTCCTCTTCTTGTCGATGTCGATGCCGATGGGGTTGATGAGATCATTGCCCCAGATATATTTAGCTATATTTACGAATTGAATGGATCAGTGCTTGACGGTTGGCCTGAAACAAATTACCTATCTATTATGGATGCGGGCAACATCATCGGGGATGAGCGCACTGAATTGGTGGGTTATGGGGCTGGAGGATTAAACGCTTACTACACAAATGGCACGATTGTTGAGGGTTGGCCTCTATTCATTGGGTATGTACATTCAGCTCCCTCGTTGGGTGACGTTGACCATGATGGTTATGATGAGCTTGTTTTGGCCTATAAACTTACTGATCAGATGTATGTGACCGTATTCAACGCTGATGGTAGCGAAGTATCCGGTTGGCCGCAAGAGATTGATTTTTTTGTTGATCGTTACTACTTTCCATCAATTGGCGATATTGATGGTGACGGTCTTTCTGAAATAGTTTTTGCGAGCGAGGATCAAGGAGAAATCATCGTATACCATCATGATGGCTCAGTGATGGATGGGTGGCCTCAGGAATTCGGTGGTACCCACGCACCAGCAGCTATCGCAGACATAGATGATGATGGTCTGCGTGAGATTTTCATCGGGAGCTATGACCAAAACTTCTATGCATTCCGCTCTGACGGGACGCTTCTCGAGGGCTGGCCAAAACTGGTCGGTGAAGCCGTATTATCCTCTCCCTCGATTGGTGATATCGACGATGACGGGGATCTTGAGATCATAGGAGGAAGCAGGACAAAGACGTTTGCCTGGGAAAATGATGGTTCAATTATACCAGGTTGGCCCATTGAATTTGACAATCCTCTAACTGACAGTACTTCGAGCGGCCTCCTCGTTGACATCACTAATGATGGTCGACTTGAGCTTGTTACGGCCGTTTATGAGGGGATCCAGGTCTATTCGGCAGAAGGCAGCCTCCTTCATGACTTTGAGTTTGATAGCCGAGTCTACACTCCAGCAATAGGCGATATTGATCGGAATGGGGCGTTGGAAATGATTGTCGTGACCAGAGACGCTACCTATGCCTTTATAATTGCTGATGATTATGATCCTCATGACGTAGAGTGGTCCCAATATGTTTATGATGCCGGTCACACTGGTTATTATTCATCCAATTGTCCGGAGGCATTCCATGGTTCCTGTTCAGGGAACAAGCCTGATTTTTGTCTTGACGGAGAATATATTCAGGATTGTGAGGTCTGTGGTTGTCCTCCCTTTTCAATGTGCATGCCAGACGGATCTTGTATGGAGAACCCAGATTTTCCTATAGGACATACCTAATGCAGAAAGACCTTCTCTTGAATTCCAACGCCGCCGTTTCTCAAAGCCAGCTCGGCGGCAGATTCTTCATGATTTCAATCTCACCAAACTCAGTACTTTGCCGAGGCCCGACTTCCTTCGCCCAGGCGGACATCTTCTGGATGCCTTCCTTGAGAGAAAGCGGTTCCTTGCTGCCGAACACCTTCCTCACCTTATCATGGGATGAATAGGCATCCACCACTTCATTCCGCGCCTCGACATGCTTGATCTTGGCATCAACCCCGAATGCAGAACACACTTCCTTGGCAAGTTCATTCACCGAGTACGGCTTGTCCGCACCGACATTGAACACTTGATTGTACGCTTCCTTGACAAATGGAGATTTCGCGATGATCGGAGCAATATCCTCAATATGGGTAAACGCCCGCGTTTGTTCTCCATCGCCAAACACAACCAATGGCTTCTTCAGCATGATGTTATTCATGAAGATCCCAATGACATTCCGATATTTATCCCCTGTATTCTGTTTTTCACCGTACACATTATGCGGTCTAAAAATAATATAAGGTAATCCAAACATCTGGAAGCTCTCCTTCAAATCCAATTCAACAGCATACTTTGCAATACCATAGCTGTCTTCAGGCTTCGGCACAACCTCTTCCGTATAAGGGACTTGTCCTTTGCCATACACAGCAATGGAAGAGGTGAACACAAAACATTTCACATCATGATTGACGGCACAATTGATCAGATTCACGCTGCCGATCAGGTTATTATCATAGTTGAACCGCTTGATGAAATGAGAAAGCCCTTCTGCAGCGTACGCTGCAAGATGATAGACATAATCGAACTTGTGCTCCTCAAAGAGCTTCTTGATCAGCTCATAATCAGTGATGCTTCCTTCAACAAACCTTGCTTTAGGATTGACATTCTCCTTATATCCCCCGCTGAGGTCATCAAGGGCCACAACCTTGTGTCCCATCTTCAGGAGTTCATCTACCACATGGCTTCCCATGAAGCCTGCGCCGCCTGTCACCAAGCATGTTGCCATGAAACCAAGAACTCAACTCCTTTTTTTAAATGTTCCGCCGACCTCTTCCACAATAGCCGCCGCAAACCCATTCACATCACCGGTCTTGACAAGTGTTCCCTCTTTGACGACCTCTGGATGCGATCCTGCGTCATAGGCGACAACTCTCTTACCACACGATTGCGCCTCGACAACCGGAATGTCATACCCCTCCCAATAAGAGGCAGTAACATACAGCGTCGAGGCAGCATAATACTCTGGCAGCAGCCGATCAGGCACGAAATCCTCGAACAGCACTTGCTTATCTGCCATTGCCTTCAATCTCTTCGAATACTCTGGAAACGTATGCTTGCCCACAAGAACAAGCCAAAGGTTCGGAATCCTTTTTTTCGCAATTTTATATGCACCAATCAGATCATGGATGCCCTTATGTGGTGATATCCGGCCGACATACAACAGTACAGGATCCTTCCCGAGGAGCAGCCTATACCTGATCTCCTTGTCCCTCACTTTCCTGTTGAACCGTTTCTTGTCCACAGGAATATACCTTACCTCACTGTCAACTCCAGTCTCTCTCTTTAGCACTCCCCGAAGGAACTCACTGATGGATACTGCGCTATCACATCCTTTCACCGACCGATTCGTGAATTTCGTGAAAAGCCACATGTAGGCTCTTTCAAACGGATTCGAAAACAGATAGGGCCACGTGACTCCTGCATTATAATATTGATAATGGCACCCATAGCGTTTCTTCGCCTCTTTCGCAATGAGATTCATGGGATAAAAATAGGACACGACCTTGTCATATCCCTTCAGCATTTTCGCTGCCTGGATGATCTTGCCTCGATCATAGAAGAACAGACGAAATATCCTTTGAAGAGTGGCATCCTTCGGCATACCCAACTCGACCACATTCGCATTGCTCTTCATCTCTGCATGCAAGGTCATGATCATGACCTCATGTCCTTTCTTCATGAGCTCCTGTGCATTCCCCTCTACAAGCCTATCTATTCCTGAGTAGAACAAGAACGTCGGCGTAAGCAAGGCGATCTTCATGCACAGAAAAATCATCTGTGACTATTTAAGGTTTACGAGCGAAACCTTTTTATCTCCTCCCCCGCTCGTCTATGCATGATCCAGAGCATAGCCATCATCAAGCTCGGCGCGGCAGGTGATGTACTGAGAACGACATGCATTCTCCAAGGCCTCAAAGAGATCCATCCCACTGCTAAAATCACCTGGATAACAAAGGAGACTGCAATCCCCCTCCTCGAACACAATCCATTCATCCATGAACTCATTGCTGTAGAGAACTTCTCCCCTAAAAAGTTCGATTTTGTCATCAGCCTTGATGAGGACGAGCAAGCCTGCAAGATAGCCGCAGAACTCAAAGCCGATGCGATCTTGTTCAAAGGTTTCTATTGGGATGACGGCGTTGCCTATACCCCTGACGCAGAGCAATACTATCGCATGTCCGCGTTAGGCCCGAAACCAATGAATGATGTCCTAAAGAAACAGAACACGCTCACCTATCAGCAGCACATCCTGAAGATCATCGGCATCAAGCCAGTGAAGAGCGAGACTATTTTCAATCTCACCGACGATGAAAAGGGGATCACACAATCATTCAAAAAAGAACATGCTCTTGAAGACAAGTTCACCCTAGGATTGAATACCGGTGCGGGCAAGCGCTGGCCCCTCAAACGCCTCAGCATTGAAAAAACAGTGGAGCTAGCAGAACTCCTCGCGCCAAAAGCAAAGATTGTCCTCTTCGGCGGCCCAGAAGAGAAAGAGCGAAATCAAGAGATCATGGAAAAAGCCACCTGCACAATCATCGACGCTGGTACAAACAACCCAGTAAGAATATTCGCAGCAAAACTCGCTGCAGTCGATCTTCTCATAACGAGCGACAGCCTCGCCCTCCACATAGCTATTGCGCTCAAGCGAAAGATCATCGCCTTCTTCGGCCCCACATCTGCTTCAGAGATCGAGCTCTATGGGCTCGGCGAGAAAATCTTCCCAGACATCGACTGTTACTGCTGCTACAAGAAAGAAAGCCATTCCCCGAACTGCAGCGACGCCATCACGATAGATATGATCATCGATACATTACACACCATCGTTCCAAACCTTTAAATATGCCTTTCTTTTCCATTCAACCCATGATTTATGTCATGCTTCCTACCTATAATGAGAAGGAAAATATTGCTAAGCTGATTGAAGTCATTCTCGCATTGAACATTCCTAAGCTCCACATCGTCGTTCTTGATGATAACAGTCCTGATCAAACCTGGAAAATCGTTCAAGACCTTGCCAAGAAACATCGGAATGTCCATCTCCTCCTTAGGAAAAAAAACCGTGGGAGGGGGCATGCCGGGAGAGATGGCTTTCTCTATTGCCTTGAGCATGGAGCAGAAAGGATAATCGAGATGGACGCGGACTTCAGTCATGATCCCCGATACATCCCTCGATTGCTGAAAGCTGCAGAATCAGCAGATCTAGCGGTCGGCTCAAGAAACGTGTGCGGCGGCAAGGACATTGAGCGGGGAATCGGACGCCATCTTCTGACTGAACTCGCGCGCGCATACATCTTTTTTGTTCTGGGCATCACGATCAAGGATCCGACATCAGGTTACCGATGCTTTACCCGGGCAGGGCTTCAAGCCATCGATCCTTACAGCCTGAAAGCGCCTGATCCGTTCATCATCACTGAAGTATTATATCGTGCCCATCGACGGAGGATAAAGATCAAGGAAGTGCCTATCCTCTTCCACCAACGTATTGCTGGAACATCTAAACTCGATGGGAAAATCTTGCTGAGTAACCTGTGGAGGATCCTTAAACTGAGATTCAGCTAAGATGCTGTCTCCAGTACTCGAGGAGATCCTTTAATGTTTGGGAAAAGCGTATCTCTGGTTTCCATCCTGTCTCTTTATTGAACTTCCCTGCATCCCCGCAAAGATCAGGGATGTCCGCTTTCCTAATCTTGGTCTCATCCTCGACAATCTTCACATCGGCAGAACTGTGTTCGAGCAGCCTATCCAAGATATCCCGGATGCTGTAAGACCTGCCTGAGCAGATATTGTAAACTCCAGGCCTCGCCTTCTCCAGCGCAAGGCGGTATGCCACGACTATGTCTCTGACATCAGTGAAGTCGCGCTTGATGCTTCCATCACCAGTCTTGATGATCTCTTCTCGATCTCCGTTCTCGATCTCTGCGATCGCTTTTGCGAATTCAGAGCACACAAACTGGGGCAACTGCCCAGGTCCAGTATGGGAAAAACTCCTGGATATGACGATGTTCTTTCCCCTATGAATATATTCCTGCACCAGCTTTTCCTGCGCCTTTCGGGACTGCCCGTAGGGGGAGATGGGAGTCAATGTGTGATCTTCTGTAATCGGCAGGATCTGGGGGATGCCGTAAACCTCTGCCGAGCCGATGACAAGGACTTTCGCATCTCCGGCAGCGTCGAGGACATTCCTCGTCCCCTCGACATTCACATTCATCGTCTCTTCTGGATGTTCCCAGCTCCGGGCGACAGAGCTCTGCGCAGCGAGATGCACCACCCACTCCGGCTTCTCCTGAGAAAAGACGGCTTTCATTTCTCCGAAATCAAGGATATCGGCAACATGCTCAGCATCATGCCGGTCAATGCCTACTACATCATGTTCAGAAAATGCCCTCCGCAGCCACGGTCCGACAAACCCGCTGCTGCCTGTTATGATGACCTTCATTGTTTCAACATCTTAAGATCGTTGTCAACCATCATCTTCATGAGCTTCTCAAAGGAGGTCTCTGGCTGCCATCCGAGCTTCTTCTTCGCCTTGCTCGAGTCAGCGCAGAGCATATCCACTTCAGCAGGCCTCATGAACTTCTTGTCGACCTTCACATATTTCGCAGGATCAAGGTCAACATGCTTGAAGGCGATGTCAACAGCGTCCTGCACTGAATGCATCTTCCCTGTGCCGACGACAAAATCCTCCGCTTCCTTCTGCTGGAGCATCGCCCACATGGCCTTGACATAATCTCCGGCAAAGCCCCAGTCCCGCTGGGCTTCAAGATTGCCCAGTTTCAATTCATTGTCCAATCCGAGCTTGATCATAGCTGCGCCATTGCTGATCTTCCTGGTCACGAACTCGAGGCCGCGTCGCTGGCTTTCATGGTTAAAAAGGATTCCAGAACAACCGAAGATATCGAAGCTCTCCCGATAATTGACCGTGATGAAATGTCCATACGTCTTCGCGACCCCGTACGGGCTTCGCGGATGGAACGGCGTTTCCTCATTCTGGGGCGACGTTTTGACCTTTCCGAACATCTCTGAGCTGCTCGCCTGATAGAACTTGATGTCTTTATTCACGAGCCGGATCGCTTCCAGCATCCGAGTGACGCCTAATGCGGTGAACTCTCCTGTCAACACGGGCTGTGACCAAGACGTCGGCACAAAGCTCATGGCTGCAAGATTATACACTTCATCTGGGGAACTTTCATTCAATGCCGTGATAAGTGAGAGCTGATCTAAAAGGTCTGCTTGCACGAACTCGATCTCATGCTTGATATGCGCAATGCGGTCAAACTTTTCCGTGGACGCCCTGCGGATCATCCCAAAGACCTTATAGCCTTTTTTGAGCAGGAACTCTGCGAGATAGCTGCCGTCCTGGCCTGTTATTCCCGTGATGAGAGCGGTTTTCATACGATAAAGAGCGACAGGTTCCTATATAAATGTATCCAAACCTTTTTATAATCCCCCTCTACCATCATCTTCATGAGGGGTGTTTCAAAAGTTGAGCTATTCATCATCCTAGCCATATATCTTGGTGCCCTCTGGCTCTGGACACAGCCGATTCAAGAAAATCAATTGCCCTATGGCGAGGCAGATGCCGCCTCCCACTTTGTTGTTGCCGATGCCCAGTCCAGCTCAGACCATTCTCTAACGACGCTTCCTTACTATATAGACGTCCGCTACGGCTGGGACAACCAGTTCAGGCCGCACACCCTCTGGTATCATCCGCCCTATCACATGAACTTCGCCCTCCTGCAGATCTTCTCAGGATCCAGATTCCTTCCCATCTATCTCTTCAATGCCATCCTTTGCACAATAATGGTCTTGGGAACCTATTTCTTCATGCGTAAACTATTCGGCCTCTTGCCGGCGATCCTCTCCAGCATCTTATTGATCTTCTCAGGAAGGGATTACATGGTCTTCCTCTGGGGTCAGTGGCCCGAAAGGATAAGCTATGCCTTCATCCCGATCATCCTGTATGCATACTTCAAGTACACTGAAGGGTATTTCGCAGGAAAACCAAAGGCATACTACCTTTCTGTCATGGGCATCCTCATCGGAGTCAACTTTTATCTCCATCCTGGAGGATTATTCCACACCCTTGCCGCGCTCGGCGTCTTCACCCTGGTTCTGCTCATCAAAGAACGAAAGATACCCTTCAGATGGAAACACCTGGCCATTGCAGCCTTCATTTTCATCGTCATGGCAGCAGCCTTCCCCTTCCAGACCATGAGCGTCATCAAATTGACGCAGACAGAGAAGGCCGATGCGAAAAACCTCGGCAAGATCAGCAGGCTTTTTGAATGGTATCCTGATGCTGCTGATTTCAACGGGGCAGTTCCACCCACATATTTCTCGTATAAGGATATGAATGGCATATGGACACTCCCCTTCCTGCTCGCAGGCATTGTCCTCCTCCTCATAAGAAGAAAACGCCAAGACTGGCTCCTGTTGAGCTGGCTCCTCTCGCTTTACATCATGATCCATCTTGACGTGATCGGAAAGGGCAGGGTGCACCGCTCCCTCGCAGCTGAAGCGCATATCTTTTACCCGATCATCGCCATCGGCTTTGTATGGCTCATCACCTATCTCATAAAGATTATGAAGCTGCCCAAACCGGTCCGTCCATTCCTGAAGATGGCGGCGGCAATCATATTCATCATCGTCGCTATCATGGTGAACGGAAAGGCCGCATACGGAACCCTCCACAATGCATACGGAGGAATCTCCCGTATCACTCCCGCACAAGTCGAGGTCGCGGAATGGATGAAGGGACATCTCGCGGATGATGCGCTCACTGAGGATTTTGGGACATTGACAATCACGAAAAAGCGCTTCATGCAGTTCATCGCGCACCGCCACCTCGTCAAGATCAATTTTGATGATGACCTCACCGAGCCGGACCATCTCCTCTTCGACTACTCTGATCTCGTCTACCTGCAGCAAGACCCGCGGTACGCTCCGCAGATCACCGCCATGCAAGAACAAGAACTGCTTTTAGAAGGCAAGGCAACCCTTCTGTATGATAAAAACTTAATCAAGGTGTTTAAGCTTGAATAAATACCTCATTTTAGGGATCATCGCAGGATTGGCGGCGCTCTTCCTGTTCTTCCTCCTCGGACAGGCTGGTGCGCTCACCTTCATCGGTGCTGTGCTTTTCTTCATCATCCCATTCTATCTCATCCTCGACAATACCGATCTGGAAACAGGAGAGCAGCTCATCTTCTCGTTTTTCATCGGCATCGGCGTCTTCTCTGGACTGGTCTATTATCTCGGCATCGTATTCAATTCGATCAGGATCGCTATCCCTGTCACATGGGTTATTCTCGCAGGCATCGGCATCGCCTGGCGCTTCAGAAGGCAGAAGAAGACTCCCGCTCCAAGATCACCTGGACCGCTTCAGGGAAGTTCTTCACAGAGTAATCAGGAGCAGCCTTCAGCTCATGATCATCAGGCTTAGGCACATCCAGATAAATCGTCGTGCACCCGGCTGTTTTTCCAGCAGCCATGTCCTTGCTCCGGTCGCCTATCATGTAACTTTTCTTAAGGTCGATGTCAAATCTCTTCTTTGCTTCGAGGAACAAGCCTATCTTCGGCTTCCTGCAATCACAGACCTTCCTATATCTCTCATTCCCTGCTTCTGGGTGATGGGGGCAATAATAGACCGCATCAAGGTGGACCCCCTCTTTTTCTAATGCAGAGCGCATGTATGCATGGACTTTTTCAAGATCTTCTTCAGTATAGAATCCTCGTGCAATCCCTGATTGGGAGGTTATCACAATAAGCTTGAAAGAGAGTGCCTGCAATTTTTTCAAGCCCTCTTTCACCCCGGGCAAGAAGACAAAATCCTCAATCTTATATGCATAGAGCGAATCTCGGTTGATCGTCCCATCCCTGTCCAGGAATACCGCGCGGTTCATTGGTCTCGGATCTTGTTGATCAGCGTCGTCGTTGAAAATCCCTCGATAAGAGGAATGATGACCACGTTCCCTCCCTGTTTTTTCATGACATCAAAGCCGACGACATCTTCTGCTTTGTAGTCCCCTCCTTTGACAATGATATCAGGCATGAGTTCCTTGATCTGTCTTATCGGGGTGCTTTCATCAAAGAAGAGGATATAATCAACAGAGCTGAGCGCGGATAACACCTCTGCCCGCGCACGCTCGGGGAGGATCGGTCTTCCTTTCCCCTTAAACCTATGGACTGATGCATCAGTATTCAATCCTAAGATGAGCACATCACCCAGCCTATGCGCCTCCTGCAGGTAGCGGGTATGCCCGACGTGCAGGATGTCGAAGCACCCATTTGTCCACACGATCCGCTTCCCTTGCTTCTTCAGAAAAGCGGTTGTTTTCTTCAGCTCAGGAAGGCTCTTGACCTTTGTCGATCCTGTTGCAATGACCTGGGCAAGCTCGTCTTTGGTGATGGCGACCGTGCCGACTTTTCCGACGACGATGCCTGCGGCATGGTTCGCGAGGATCGCTGCCTCGCTTAAGGATGCATTGCTAGCCAATCCCAGTGTCATGACTGCTACGACCGTATCGCCAGCGCCGCTGACATCAAACACCTCCTTCGCCTGTGTCGGCACCGCAGTTGTCTTCCCTTCCTTTTCCATCAACACCATGCCCCGTTCACCGAGGGTGATGAGGATATTGCTCTTCGTTTTCTCAACAAGTTCCTTCCCTGCACGGATCACGCTCTCTTCATCATCAAGGTCATAACCAACAAATGTTGATGCCTCTTTCCTATTGGGTGTGATCAATGTCGCATCCACAAACCACAGCATGTGGTCAGGTTTGGTATCGACAATGAGGGGGATGCCCTGCTTTCTTGCGAGACTGATGACCTCCTTCGCCAGCGTCTCGGTGATGGTTCCCTTATGATAATCTGAGATGATGACCGCATCGCTCTTTGTCATCCTTTTCCTGATCTGGGAAAGCATCTTCTTCTCGAGGGACAAGGGTATGTCGCTCGTATGCTCATAATCGATGCGGGCAAGCTGCTGCCGCTGTGTCACCAGCCTGGTCTTCCTTATCGTCGGACGCTTGTCATCAACAACCACCCCGCCATGACCCACGCCGATCGAAGAAAACAGGGCGCGCAGCTTTTTTCCCGGGGCATCGTTTCCGATGATTCCGACCGCCTCGACATGCGCGCCAAGATGGGCGCAATTTGCTATGGTATTCGCAGCTCCGCCGAGGACAAATCGCTCCTTTTCGACATGGAGCACGGGAACGGGCGCTTCAGGGGAAATACGGGAGACATCACCCTCAAGATAGCTATCCAGGACAAGGTCGCCTATTGCAAGAATGCTCTTTTTCGGGAACTGCCCGACAAGCGAAGCGTTCATGGTCCCCTCCTCGTTCCCGCGTCGGGGAAGAGGTTTTCTTCGATGAGCTTGCAGAGGATATGGCCTATGGTGATATGACATTCCTGCACGCGGGCAGTGTTCTTATGCGGAACACAGAGGCAAAGGTCGACCATGTCTTTCAGGATGCCGCCCTCCTGATTCGTGAAGCAGATGGTGTATGTTCCTTTCTCTTTTGCCAGCTTCACTGCCTTGATGACATTCTTGGAATTGCCAGAGGTGCTGATCGCGATGATGACATCCTTTGGGGTCGCGAGTCCTTCTACCTGCCTGGAGAATATGTCTTCGAATCCCCAGTCATTGCCGATGGCAGTGATCATCGATGTATTTGTATTGAGCGCGAGTGCAAGCAGACATCTCCGGTTCTTCTCAAATTGGTGCATGAGCTCCGTCGTGATGTGCTGGGCATCCGCCGCGCTTCCTCCGTTTCCGAATATGATGAGCTTGCCGCCCTGCTTATAGCTGCCGATGATCTTTTCAGCAGCCGTCTGTATCTCAGAAGTGAGCGTTTCCGCAGTCTTGAGCTTCACCTGTGCACTTTCTTTCAGCATTGATCGGATGGCATCTTTCATGGGTATCACCAAAGTAGTTTTTCGTATGACTACGGAAGCGGATTCTATTTTTAAATGTTCTCATTATAGACGGAAAACAAACATTTAAATAGTATTACTTAGTAATACCAACAATGAAAAAAAAGATCGCTGTCTCCCTTGACAAGGACCTTCTTGAGGAGCTTGACCGTGCCAAGAAGGGCACCCTGCTCAGGTCAAGAAGCCAGGCCATTGAATATTTTCTCGGGAAAGGGCTTCGGGAGAGAGAGATCACCACCGCCGTATTGCTTCTTCATAAGAGGCATCAAATCATTTCCCTGCGTCCTATAGACGGCAGGCCACTCCTCGGTCACCAGCTTGACTGGTTTTCATCGCATGGGATCAAGAAAGTCCTTATTCTCACCCAATTCTCTGCATTGATGAACCGTCTTCTTGTCGAGACATCTGCCGCCCCTATCGCCGTGGAAGTCGTGGATGCGGAGGTCAGGGGAAATGGTGAGGCCTTGGCCATTGCAGAGCCGAAGCTCAAAGGTCCGTTTGTCGTCATGTCCGGTGATATCCTGAACAGCTTTGACCTCAAACGGATGATCCAATCCCATCTCAGGGAACAGGTCATCGCCACCATGGGTCTGATGGATAGGCAAGAACCTTCGAAATACGGCTCTGCCATCATGGAGGGCAACCGCATCATCTCTTTCGCTGAAAAGACAAAAAGCGCATCCTCCCACGTCGTGAACGCCGGCATCTACATCTTCTCTCCGGAGGTATTCAGCATGCTTAAGAAGGTCATTTCCCTAGAACGGGACCTCTTCCCTCGCCTGGCAAAAGACCACCGGCTCCTCGGCTATTTTACCCGGGGCGACTATCGTCATGTGACTGATTAGGCTCCACAAGAGACATCAAGAAATCATCCACTCTGTAAGCCCCGGGTCCGAAAAGAGCAGGATCCGCTTCTTCGATAGGCCCTTCATAAGACAGAATTTTTGCATATACAGGGCTGGCTTCGCTTTTGATATGGCTCTTTGAACGGACATAGGCATGAGGCATTAAACCAAGAACCACTACCTCGACGATGACCGGTGTACCGGGAAGGTCCCACGCCACATAATCCGCCAGCGCATTCTCGCAGCATCCAACCATCTCATCTCTCCATCATCTTCTTTCCAACATTGAACACTTCCTCGACTGAGATCTTCTTCATGCATCGGTTGTCCTTCCCGAACTTGCAGGCCGGAAACTCACCCTTATGGGAGTTGATACAAGGGCTGCAGGAATAGCCTTCATAAACTGCAATGCTCTTCTCATTCAACGGCTTCCATCTGATCGGCAGATTCGGTCCGAAAAGCCCGATGGTCTTCACTCCTTGCGCAGCGGCCACATGCATGAATCCAGCGTCATTCGCAAGGACAAGCTTCGCCTTTGAAAGTGCGGCGATGCTCTCCCGTAAGCTTAATTCTCCGGAAGCGACGATTGCTTTCCGCTTCATGAGCTTCACGACTCGGTCGATGACCGCTCTATCCCCTTCACCGCCGAAGAGGATGACTGGGGTCGTCTTTGCCCAGCTATCTGCGATCTGTGCAAACCGTTCCAAAGGCCAGATGCGCTGCTTGCTCGTCTCCGCAGCTCCGGGCGCGATGCCGATAAAGCTCCTCACCTTATATTTTTTGAGAAATGCTGCCGCCCCTTTTTCATCATCCTTTGAAACCTTTATTGGAAGAAGCGTCTTAATCCGGGGGATCTTTGCACTCAATGCACGGATGAGGTCGAGGAAGCATTCAGCCGTATGCTGTCCATCGACATAAGCGATGGACCTGTCCAATGCCTCTCCTCTCACATTTGTCCTGAAGCCGATTGCATATTTGCCCGTCAACCTGGCGATCACTGCAGCGCTTCGCAGGTATTCCTCAAAGTCCACGACGAGATCATAATGCTGCAAATGCGCTCTGATGAATGACAGGATGTTTGCAGGCTCAAGCGTAATAGGGTGTACATTATAGGGCTGCTGAACATAGACATCCTTGTTGCGGTCAGTGCAGAGAATATCGATCTTGGCTTTCGGGTAGAGCTCTTGCAAGGCCCTGAGCGCTGGGAGCGTTAGGACAGTTTCCCCCAATCCCCAAAGTTGTATGGCCAGGATGGATTTCGGTTTCTTTGGTTTTCGCTTTGGGAATAGGCCGAGCCCTAAGCTTGCAAGACTTCCCGTTGTCTTATCAAGTGTCCTGATCAGCGGAATGTGCATGGTCTCCGAACGAAGTTGTTCTTTTTAAAACTAGCGGCGCTTTTGCCGTGCAATGGCTCTGACCACTTCCTCGATCCTGTTCTGTGTCTTCCGGAGGATGAGATACATATAGAAGATTAGTCCTATGACGAACATGAAGCCGACGATGATGAAGAAATCTATCGGTCGTTTCAGGTCGAGGATATCTTTGACGAGGAAATCGAGTGATGTGGGGAACAAGGTTATTGCGAGCACCACTGCCCAAAGCCCTGCCCAGAAGACATATTCCTTTGCCGTGAACTCCTTGCGCTTCTGATGGAGGAACGTAATATAGAACATGAGTAGTGCAAAAATGACTCCGACAATCTGGATTCCTCCTATCATAGAACTGTCGTTTCCTTGTTTTTATTTAAATGTATTGAAAAGCTTATATAGGCACTGCCCACTCCATTCACTATCATGAGACAATTCATCCTTTCAAAGCTGTACTTCGTGACTGCAGTGCTCTTTGCCATCATCCTGACTGTTCTTGCCCTTCAAGACGACCTCGCCACAAGGATGATCCTTGTCGTGCCCGTGCTCGTATTGTTCTTCGGAACACTCATCCTCTTCAGCCTTGGCTATGATCAACTTTCTTCTGTCTCATTCAAACAGCGGGGAGAGAAGGTCAAAGAGGAGGCGTATATAAAGTTCGTGAAAGACTATTATAATGGAAAGAAGGATACAAAATAGCGTTATCGCTCTTCAAGGCGTATCTCTTCAAATCTTACCTTTTTCTCATCAATGAGCGCTTTGATCTTGCGCTGGGAGCTGCTCAGCTTGCTCGTGCCAACCTTGAATTCTATGAAAATGACTTCCTGATCTGTAAACTGGACACCATCTATGGGGCTTCCGAGAAAGCGGAACTGCTGGCGGTCATAGGGGTATTTGTCAAGGAATGTCATGAACTGTTCTGCCATCTTGCCATATTTGACACTTAAGCTCTGCTTGCCATGCAGCGCATCCCTCAGCTGCTGCTTCATCGCCCTCATCTTGATGCGCTGGAGCATGACCCAGCCGATGAGCAATAGGACAAATAGAATGAGGAACAACGCTATGTACTCGATCATAGTTTCACCTTGGCGCCTTTCATGCGCCAAAGCACCATGTTGGAGACGATCTTGATCCCATCAAGCACTGTAGTGCCTTTATACTTGTCTGTATAAACAGTGGCTATCTTGACTGTTGTGTACTTGAGATTGTTCCTGCCCGCGTTAGCGATCATCTCTGATTCCATGCTGTAATCTGAAGCTTTCCATCTCACCTTCTTGTACGCCTTTCCGGTGAACGCCCGATAGCCGCATTGGGTATCCTGCAGGTCGAGGCCGTAAAGGATCTTCACCATGAAATCAATGGCGCTGTTGCCGAACTTGAGGAGCCAGGGCATGTGCTTGTCGAATCTCCTCTGTCCGAAGACGATATCATGTCTCTGCAATCCCTTGAGAAAACGGGGAATATCCTTGGGATCATGCTGTCCATCTGAGTCGATGACAATGATCTGTTCTGCTCCCTGCTCGACTGCATAATCGCATCCTGTCTTCAATGCAGCGCCCTTGCCGAGATTGATGATGTGCCGGAAGACTATCGCTCCTTGCTTCCTCGCCACCTTTTCTGTATCATCCTTCGATCCATCGTCGACCACGACAACATGCTCAGCATAGCGCTTCGCCTGCTTGATGACCTCGGCGATGCGGCTGCCTTCATTATATCCGGGTATGACCACCCACAACATCTTTGAAAGAGAGAGCCGCGGATTTATAAAGATTGAGGTGTTTTCGAGTTTTTCGAATAAATAGTGAAGTATATATGTTTGGTGTGTTTACTTCTTTTATGAGAATGAGATTTGAGGTGTTTCAAAGGGGGGTGGTTAGGAGGCCTCCCCCCCATGAAACAAAATTGTTCG
>JBDRLS010000102.1:0-2388 GCA_043812875.1 Nanobdellota archaeon | reverse complement strand
TGCTGCTTCAATCCTGACCTCTTCTGTCAGCTCAGGAGGAGTGCCATCACCTTTAAAGCCCCTGTCGAGGAGCCATTGTCTTACAAACTCCTTGTCCATGGCTTTCTGTTCTTTACCTTCGCGGAAGCGCTCGTGATATTCGTTCGCATACCAGAACCGGGATGAGTCAGGTGTATGCATCTCATCCATGAGGACGAGTTTTTGGCCAAGGTATCCAAATTCGTATTTTGTATCGACGAGGATGAGGTTCCGCTCATTTAATAGCTCAGTGCCTTTTGCAAATAAACGGTACGCAGCATCTTCTATTGCAGCCCATTGTTCAGGGGTGCAGAGTTTCTGCTTGATGATCTCCTCTTTTGATATAGGCGCATCATGCTCTCCATCCTTGGCTTTAGTCGTCGGAGTGATGATTGGAGTGGGGAACTGGCCGTTCTTTTGCATCCCCTCCGGGAGCCGCAACCCATAGAGGCGACGCTCGCCCTTTTCGTACTCCCGCCATAGGCTGCCGGTGAGATAGCCGCGAACAATGACCTCAACTTCAACGGGTTTACATTCCTTGACGACCATGACACTCGGATCAGGAATTTCGAGGATGTGGTTGCCGATGATATCCTTGGTCTGATCAAACCAATAGGAGGCAATCTGCGTGAGAACCTGGCCTTTGAAGGGCACTGTGCCAACAACCTTGTCAAAGCAGCTGATCCTGTCGGTGGCTATCATGATGCGCTTGTCAGGAAGAAGGTAATTGTCGCGAACCTTGCCTGGATACCTTTTCCCGATCTTGATATCTGTTTTGTCCAGTGTATTGCCTAATTCATCGCGAATCTCGGGAGTGGAGATCATCAAGCCACCTTCCATTGGTCACGATAGTCTTGGAGAGGCTGAAAATGAGCAGTTCTTTCCAATAGCGCGATGGCAGCAAGAACAGCGTTCTCCCCTCGGTTCAATCCTACCCAGAGGCCGTGTTCAGTGATGCTGAGAAGCTTGTGGGCGTCCTTTCCAGAGGGATGGCCGCAGAGGACATTGATGGCATCATCTTGCGGTTTTGCGTGGTTGAAATCATGGAATGCAATCTTAAGATTGCCTTCTGGATAAGTGAACTGTTTCATGGTCTCCTTCGCCTTGTCAAAGGCTTGCTGGCAATTCTCTCCATGTATCTCAAAGGTGATGCCCTGCTTGCCTTCCAGATGGGTTAGGAACGGAAGGATCGATTTCCAATTCCCCGCTGCTAAGACAGGGATGCCGGGAGGCATCTGTATGATGGAAAGGAGGGCGTCAAGGCCGTTGAAGTTCGCGGGAATAGGCAAGCCGATAACAGGTTTCAGTGTCTGAGATGCGATCACACCGGGGAGATGGGCAGCAAGGCCGGCTCCGGCGATGATGAGTTCAGCGTCAGTATTGGCAATGATTTCGCGCAATGCTTCAGGATTACGATGTGCAGAACAGATAATCGGATCGGTCTTCAGCTTGGTGCAAAGCTCTGCAAACGCAGGCTCATCAGAACGGCTTCCGAAAAGAATAATCACCTTCATGACCGGAAATGAGATGAGGCGGTATATAAGTTTTTTTATTGGATCTCCGGACAGGACCTCGGATTTCTCTGGATCAGTCCTAAAGACTCCAGAAAACTTCCAAAAAAGATTAGATTAGTAGAATGCCAAATTTAAATGCTTCCGACATAGCGATGACTATTGACAAAGTCTTTAAGATTGCGGATGAGAGCGATTCCAGATCTGCTTTTGGCTCTGTTGTCGCGCTGAATCGTCCTTGTACTTTAGATATTGCTTGCATTCCTTATCCTTGTTCTTCCATGAACCTCTGTTTCGCCTGGTTCATCATGTAGCTTTTGACAATCCTGTCAGGAAGATCGAAGCTGGTGAGTGGACCATAGAGGGGGATAACGAATTCTATTGGCTTGATCGCTGCCCATTTCAGCAGTCCCTTATAGTCTCTGGTTGCGCGTACATAGCGGAACATGAAAAGACCCTCAGCGAGAGCCTTTCCGGTCAGGGGAATCACGTTCAATGGCGGATAGATCATCTCGAGGAGTGGTGGCACCATGAGGTATTTGATGGTATCATTGCCTAAGGCGCAGACAGCCATAGTATTGGCAAAGGTCTGCTCCCCGCTTTGGAGGAATGGTGCATAGCGCTCTTTGGCTTCTTCAACATACGCATTGAGCGCTGCCTCTCTCTGAGGTTGATATCGCCTGAATGACATCTCTAAGGGGTATTGCTTCAGATGATCGACCATTCCCTCTTTGGTCGACGGTGGATAGAAGAGCTGATGAACATAATGTTTCTCTCTCCGCAGAACATCGATAAGCCCCATCATCCCGGGGAGAAGATCTCCCTGCTGAGTTCCTCGACCATGATGAACTGCCGAGGA
>JBDRLS010000101.1:0-4892 GCA_043812875.1 Nanobdellota archaeon | reverse complement strand
TAATCAACTTCCGTACCAAAGCTATATCCAGTATAATAGACATTACCTTGGGAATCTGTTACAAAATCTACAATTGAAACATCCAATTCGTGTGTCCATCCATATGTTCCATCTGCATTCATTTTAGAAATGAATCCCTGGTAACCGTCACCAGTGAATGTAAAGATGTCTGTTCCATCTGTGGGGTCTAAGTCTACTTGCATGTTATCGATGTATGAAAATACCCAGGGTGCATACATAACATTTAATATGGTGCCAAAGTAATAAATATTGCCTGAGACATCAGAAGCAATGCCCTGGATCTTATCCTCGCCGTCTGAGGATATGTGGATTGATTTCTCATATGTTCCATCAGGGCTAAATTGGGTGATGAACAGATCCTTACCTGCATCATCCGTAGAACCTTCAGGTGTGGCTGATGCATGAATATCTTCTCCAAGACCTGGATCAAAATCAATGCCTGATGTGGAACCAAAATATCCTGCAATGAGATATGAGCCTGTGGGAGAAATGGCAATGTCTGAAAATTCATCATCTAAGTAACCTCCCATGGTGTACACCCATCCAAAATCACCGATGGTTTGGCTGTTCTCGACTATTAATCCACTACAGACATTGTCTTCATCGATTTCCGCGTCGCAGTCGTTGTCTAGGTTGTCGCATATCTCAGGGAAACATGTTCCATTTGTTGCATGAACAGTGTAGCTGTGGATGATCTGGTTGTTTTCGTCGTCTTCGCTGAGATCGTTATTGTAGTCGACGGTGAGGCTTCCGGTGTAGGCGCCCTGGGTAAGGGTATAGGGTCCTTTGGTGACTGTGATCTCTTGGCCTGAGGCGATGTCGTTTGGATAGATTTCATTAAGGCAGTGTGTGCCGATCCTGCAATAACGGTTGGTGACTGTGTTCGCCTGGATGGTGTATTCTCCGTTGTTTTTGAAGACGTATTCGTAGTTGAATGGTTGATTTGCTACGATATAGGGTGGGTCGTAGGTCACTCTTACTGGCACGAGGTCTGTTGTTCCTGTCGTGTTGGTCTCGTTCGTGAAGCTGCATCCATTGCTGTCGCAGCCGTTTGTGCACGCCTGGTAGATCTCCTGGCTTTCGAAGGTGTTGCACCATGAGGTGCAGGTTCCTGGATTGATGCATACCTGGTTGATCCAGGTGTTCATCATGTTGGTACCGTCGCAGTAGGGGGTGGCGCCTTCTTTCCAATCGTCTATCCCGCATTCCGTGGATTCAGTGCAGGCAATCAATAATCCCTCATCGATCAAGTTATTGCAGTTGTTGTCGATGTTGTCGCAGATCTCTGGCTCTTGGAGACAGCTGGGATCAGGGGCTACTTCATATTGGAATTCATAGACATTGTTCCCTTCATTCGTTTCTTCGACAATGCCTTTATTATCCAGTGTCATGGTCGCAGTATAGGTGCCCGCGCTTCTCGTGATAGGCCCAATGCTTTGGCTAACGACTTCTCCGATATCAAAGGTTGCATCATAGTTGTTGGTGATCTTATTTATGCTGCAAGAGGTGGGCGATGCGTCACAGATGGTGTTCGTGATCAGGACATCATCTACGCTTGTGGTGAGGGCAGTTCCCCCGTCATTCTTGAATGTGAAGTGTACAGTGTATGGCTGGTTGTCAATGGGCTGGGCAGGATCTAAAGTTATGCTCACTGGAGCAATATCGACAGCCTTTGTTTGGGGGAGAATTGTGTATGTTGCTTGGATATTATTGTTTTGCTCATTACTTTCTTCGATTTCATTTGTATCATCCATGGTAAATGATGCAATTTTTTGTCCTTCTGTCAAGGTAAGCCAATTGAAAAAATATCTTTCTACTCCACTGTAAAGCGGGGCAGCGCTGTAGCTTGCACCCGTGGGGGAGCAATCTGTTGCAGTAGGGCAGAGGAGGCTATGGATCTGTCCGGTATAGGTCGGTCCCTCATAGGTATAAACATACTTGAGAGTGAATTTTTCCATTGCCATTGGTTGTGCAGGATCGGTTTCAATGCGTACTGGGATCAAGTCGACTCCTGAGCTGGGCGAAGGATTAACCGTGAATGTATGTTCCAAATAGTTATTTTCATCGTCCTCTGCAAGACCATCGTAACGATCTAGCGTGAGGCTTCCACTGTAACTGCCGGCAGGAAGTTCGAATGGTCCATATGTTTTTGTGATTTCCTGGCCTGGTGCAATATCTTGGTCATACGGCGGTGAGGAACAGCTGTTTTCATAGGAGCAGTAGTTGTTTGTTATCATGTTTGCAGGAATGGTCTCATCGCCGTTATTGACGAAGATGTAATTAATATAAAACTGATCTCCTTCAATGATTTCTGACGGTGTGTAAGTGATAGACACCGGTGCGATGTCGACGTATTTCGGTGTGGGGTTGTTGATGCAGTATCCGTTTTCGCAGCTCTCTCCTGTCTGGCATTCCTCGAAGATTTTGTCTGAGGTTGAGCTTCTGCATTCTGCATTACAGGTTCCTCCATAGGTGCAGCTGTAGTCTGTCCATTGTCGGTATACTTTTCCGTCGTTGCCGCAGTATGGTTCGCCGGTCCATCCGGTTGTTCCGCAGTCGTTTGGTCCTGAGCAGGCAATAGGTAAATCTTCATCGATAGCGTTGTCGCAGTCGTTGTCTTGTCCGTCGCAGACTTCAGTTTGAGGTTCGCATGAGGCGGCTTCTTCTACGTCATCCTTAGAATCGCAGTCGATATCTCCAACAATGGATCCATCAGTGCACTTGGCTTTTTTCCAGGCAAAATCACAATAGCCGTCGCCGTCGTTGTCGATGCCGTCGCTGCATTGGGGGCTGACACTGTCTGGAGTGGTGTCTGTACCATCGCTGGGCGCTCCTTTTGTGCCGCCTTTAGCTTCGCCGGTGATGACATTGCCGTATTCGTCGCATGATGCGAGGAGAATGAGTGTAGTGATGATAAGAATGGAGATGACTGCTTTTTTCATGGGACCACCTTTTTTTGTAAATGAGACACTCTATTGGTTATTTTAACGGTACTAGTATATAAACTATGTCATAAACGATTGTTATTTCTTGATGGGAGCATATCCCTGCTCGAGAAGGTGCTTGATCGGCAGGAACAACGGCTCTGGCATCTCATGCCAGTTGAACCATTCCCATCTTTCGCATTTCTCGGGTTCTTTGACTGCTGCCTCACCATCAAATGTATCGCTGATCAAAAAAAGCGTGACATAGTGCTTTCCCGAGGGAAAGATATCATTCGTGAATGTTCCTTTCCTAAGATTCTGGACGATAATCCCTGTTTCCTCAAGAACCTCCCGAGCGCCGCTCTCCTCAATGCTCTCTCCATGCTCAAGATGCCCACCGGGAAAACACCAGTCGTCTTCGCCGTGCGCGCTCTTCCTTTTCCCAAGCAGGACCTTTCCTTCTTTGAGAAGGATGACGCCGACGCCGATCCGAGGTCTTTCCATCAATACATAGGGTGCTCAGTCCTTTATATCCTTTTCGCCGTCCTCCTTGGCGTGGCCGACCGGGGGATGCCCCCTCGGGGTGGTCGGCAGGGCAATTGCGAAGCATTTGACCGTCGTTGCCAAGTAGGAAGACGGCGAAATATGCATTATTTCAGATTCCGTGTCGAAACCTTTAAATATTGAAAATTCCAAAGGATGGATATGACCTTTTTGGATACCTTCAGCTTCATCATCAAGATCCAGGCGATCTTCCTCATGCTCGTCGTCCTTCTCAAACTGTGGTATGTCGACAGGACCCAGCAGAAGACCAAATTAGCACTCTCGTTCGAGCGTTTCATCAAATATAAGCTCTTCAAGCAGGCATTGTTCTTTGTCATGCTCACCTTCATCTTCGGCACCGCATCCCAAGTCGTGGAGTTCTGGTATGGGAAGATTGTTTTAGCACAGGTGTTGTCCATCATTGCAGTGGCCGGCCTCGTGTTGTTCTCCTATCTCCTCTTCAAGATATCTTCGTATACCTTCGAAGCGGATCATCCGAATTCCTTCATCCGCGCGTTGCTGAACACCAAGGAGGTGGCAGTTCCCCTGGTCGGAGGCGCCCTTGTCGCATTCCTCATCTTCTTTTCACCTGTCGGTCCAGTCTCGGCCACGGGATTCGTCGTCGCGGATGTCTCTGGCAAGGCACCGCTCTGGGAGCTCTTGCTCCTTCTGCTTACTCTCGGCTCCATTGCCATGATTGTCCTGCGGACCATCAGGAAATGACTTTATTCTAGTCTCTTTCTATGCAACAATCGAAACACTTATATATTTTTGTTGCACTTCTACAACATATGTTGCAAAAAAGAAACGATTTTGAGATTATCGAGTTTTTGAGAAAGGAACCCGCGCACATCAGGAAGATCGCGAGGGAGCTCAAGCTTATCCCCTCTACAGTGATGCGGCTTGTCAAGCGCCTAGAGAGCGAGCTCGTCTTAGATGTTACCTACGAAGGGAGAAATGCCAAATATTTCTTGAAAACAACCCCTGAAGCAAAAGCATATCTCTTCATGGTTGAAGAATATAGGCGGATTGCATGGTTGAACCATCCAGAATTCAGGATGCTGTTCAAGAATCTCATCGAACTCACTCAGGGAGAGCTCATCATCCTTTTCGGGAGCCATGTAAAGGGATATGCCAAGAAAGAGAGTGATATTGACTTATTTGTCGAGACGAAGAGTAAGGCGTTGAAGGAGAAAATAGAGAATATTTCCGACAAGCTCAGCGTACACATCGGTTCACTGGGCAGTACTTCCGGATTCGGGAGGGAAATCATAAACAACCATATCATTCTGCAGAATGTTGCGCGATTTTACCGCCTCATTCAATGAATCCATTAATCCGGAAATTAGTGAAAGAGAAGATCATCAGATTGGTCAATCCAAGCACTGACGTCGCTGATTCATA
>JBDRLS010000100.1:0-7138 GCA_043812875.1 Nanobdellota archaeon | reverse complement strand
ATGCGACCCCTGACGAGATGAGCGAGTGGATGCAGGGCAAAGACATCCCCGGCGAAAAGAATCGCTACATGATCGTGAAATTCAATTCTGATTTTGCAGGATCTGGTAAATGCGCAAAAGGCATGATCCAGAACAGGGTTCCGAAAGTACGAAGATTACCTCTTTCCTTTCTCGAAATGATCAAATAATTCCATGGCCGCATTGTATACCTTTTGTTGGTCACCAGGAATCAAGCCAAGGTCTGCAAGTGAATAACAAAGACCATTTCTTTGTGGAATTTTCCAAGTAGATTCAAAACCTTTCCGAAGCCTGTGGATCCTCCCTTTTTCAATGCCGTCCGGTATGTGGATGACCTCCTCACCAGTTCTTTCACGAACGTGATAATGCTTGCTAACAATCTCGCGCTGGACATTAAGGAGTCTTCGTATTCTGGTCACTCTTCCCGTTTCCGGATGTGTATTTGTTTCATCATAGATGACCTGTCCTATTCCGTACATGACAACCCGATTCAACATTGCTTTTGAGAACGGGCAGTCTTTTCGTCCTTTTTCATAAAATGAATTGAACAGCTCGAGGAGACCTTGAAGATATAATGCATCAACAGAGAGCTCATCCACTTCATGCTTCGGAGTCACAATTCCTTGCTGTTCTATCTCAAGAAGCCTCGCTGTCTCCAATCTCACCTTGGCCTTCAGTGGTCGGCCTCTCAGATAGCGCACTGGGAATGCTGCAAGCCCATGTTCAGCATCTTTTGGCGCATCGGGGGTAAACTGCTGAAGAAGAGTGCGATAACCAGTGATGATCGTGTCTTCATCCATTCTCAAAAGCTCTGCAAGATTCCTGGACACATGCTGCTTATGGGCTTTTCCTGTTTCCAGGTGGGGGAACTCACCTCTATAATCTCCAGGAATGCTCGCCTCTATTTTTTTCTGAAGTGTCTGTGCAGGTGATATTCTTGCCAATAATTCAGTTCCCGGTGCAAGAAGATAAGCATTGGGGATGGGTTTGAGTACCTCTCCAATCTTGCGCCAGAGCGATCCGTGTGTTTTTGACGAGATGTATACACTTGCTTCATCCATGACCATATTGAGGCTGGAAAGGATGACCTGAAAGTCATGACTGAACGTCTGTATTGCTTGAGGATCCACGACCAGTTCACCAATTTTCTTCTCTATTATGGGGATATATCCATACTTCAGGATACAGTGCATGAGTTGGGAACTGGCATTCACCACTTCAGGTCTCCTTTTTAATGTACCCTTGATCTGGGTCAATTGTGTTCTCACAAGTTCTTCGAGAGGTCCTGTAGAATTCAGTGCTTCGATCTGCTTGCAGAGTGATTTTTGGATGAACCGCGAGTAGTCGCGGATGTTTCCTCCCTCAAGCATGAGCTTTAAACTGGTGATCGCGGTCATTGACACAGGCTGATCCAGGACAGCCTCAAGTCCTGCTACACTTTTTTTCAGAAGTTCTCTTTCATATTCTTCTGACTTGTATCCGTCATGGCTTGCCGCGCCGTATCGCTGATCATAGTATGCACGGACCGTATAAGCGAGCAGCTCAAAGAGGTGGCCCTTTCTTCTTCCAGGGGAAGGCATCTGGATCAATCCATGCAATCCACGATAGGCGTTATTATGTCCCTTGATCATTGTCTCGAACCAGGCAGGCCGTTCTGCTGTTATGTCAGCTCCTGTTATCCTGCCGAGTCTCTCAAAGAGTTCTTCATCCATGTTTATTCTCGCATCCATGAGTGTCATTACCGAGGCTGGAGTCTGCAATGGCGTCAATTTGTACCCTTCAAGCCCGGACACGGATCTTGCCTTGGTTCGCATTTCATGGAGTTCCTCTGCGATAAGACCCTCCTTAGCGCGATGAAAGAATGCCGCATTGCCTAGATTGAGCGCGCTTCCAAGGAATTGCGGGAAAGGCTCCTCTGGGAAGTAAATGCCTATGCTGTTCCCTTGATGGATCACTAGAAGCTGATAATCATCAGTCGTGGCGCTGTAGCTGAATGGTTCTCCTTCGATAATTTCTAATCGCTGATTGGAGTCAATGCTTTCTAAAAGTCGCTCAAGGCCTTTTGTTCCTCCCTTAGTGCTCTTAAAAAATGCGGCGTGCATATACTTCTTTGACGGAACGTGAGAGAACCGCTGCAAGAAGACATGATACATGTCCTTTCTCCCCATCTGCTTGATCTCAAAAAACGGAGGGAATGCTTGGATGACCTGAGGATGCCCGGCGTGGATCTCAATATTTGTTAGTGCATCAGGGATGCTCATCATGAGGTTTTTGGATACATTCTCATCATAGGGATCGAAGGTCTTCGCATAAAGGTCATAAAATAACTGGAATAAGTCAGGATTGAAGTCAATGAGCTTGTCATTCCTATTCCTCAATGAAATGATTGCCGGAAATATCTGATGCACTTCACTGCCAACCCATTCTCTATCCTTTATCGGGAGTGCAGAGAATTCAGGCTTTCGACTGAAGGCATGATATCTCTTACGCCATTGGTCAATGACCTCAAAGGGGATTTTTTTCCTCATCTGGGCATTTCTCAGATCCTCAAAATAGTCTCCTGGAGAGTCAGAGTGATGGATGCTCATTCTTCCCCTTATCAGGTCTGACAGGTTCCTTCCAGTCCAGAGTGATTCCATCAGTTTGTTGAACTTGCTCCGGTTAGGCTTGGTGCTTCCCTCAAAAAGCTCTATCCTATGGTGGTGCTCCTGTGTCGATTGTAAAGTCACCACTTTGTATGGATCTTCAACAGTAACAGTTCTATACCCTAACACCTCGCCCCGGCTTGATGTCTTCTCGAGATTTCTCAGCAGTTCACCTGAAAGCGCTTTGATCTCCCATGTTCCTGTCTCTCGATGGACGCGTTCTTCTTCCTCAAAATGCTCATAGATGTTTTCTGCTGCCTTCAATGCAGCTGCTCTGCCTTCCTCATCATGGATCTTTCCGATGAGATAGAGCTTGATGATGTAGCGCAGCTGCTCAAGGTGCTCATGATAGCTCTGGTTCATGTTGCCTTCCTCTCATGCATGCCCGCGTTGAAGAACGCTTCATTCCTTTCATATTTCTTCAGGAGCCGTTTGAATGCAAGCGTATGTTCATATTGGAGCAGCCGATTTTCAGAAAGCTCTGCGATCTTTTCCCGGAAGCTCTCAGGTTTTTCCTCGTCTTCATGCACCCAAGAGGTGTAGAAATCGACAGTGCCGTCGAACCGTCTCCATCGGGGAAGATCAGCCTCATTGCTTTTTGCTGTCCGTTTATCGAAGAAGCCTTCTTGATCATATCGTTTGACATCTTTTTCAACCTCCCTCGCGGTTTCTATCCTCAATTCCTTGAAATGATATAACCCAAGATAGGCTTGGAGCTTCCTCGTTTCCTCAAGTGTATCCTTGATGAGCGACCTTTGTGTCTTCTCGAGGATTTCACGCTCTTCTGATTCCACAGCGCTCCTCGACGTGGATAAGTATTGCCTAACGCGATTGATGAAATAGATGTTTTTCCAGACCTTAAACAGGCGGGCTTTCGGATTCATGACCTGGGATGGCCGTCTCGCTTCAATACCCTCCTTGAGGACTTCAAAAGACAGGGGTACAGTCAATCTTGATCTGTACTCAGGATCACCTCCACAAGCATCCCTGAGCATCATGAGATAATCCCAATCAGAGGGGATTCTCCCGTTCCGTCCTTGGGTGTCATAGACATCAACGGCGCGATCCGCACTCTTTATCTGGCATGATTTCAGGATGTGCTGTTTCGTGACGTGTCTGCTTTTTGTTCCTTTCCTGAAAGCGGGGATGTGTGTCCTTTCATCAATCATCTCTTCGATGAATGCATGATAGCTCTGATCCTTTGTCCGATACCTGCTCATCTTGGTGACAATGGCGTAGATATCTTCCATTTCACTATATGTCGCCCCTCGGATGACCTTGCCATCTTTCGTTCTCGTGCCTGTTCCAAGTCCTTTGAGCAGGATTCCTCGGAGATCAGAGAGTTCCTCACGTCGCAGTTCAGTTCTTCGTGTCTTGAACTCTTCCCACGGTCCAAGCTCTTCAATCTCGTTCTTCTCATATCCCTCCTTTTTCATCTCATAATCGACCTGCTCTTCGATGATGTCATGCAGCAGAGCAGCAGCTAACGTGACATAATCATCGGTGTGCATCCTGGTCATCATCATGACTTCAAGGGCGTGAACAACATATTCTCTGCCATCTTTCCGTTTATGCTCGGTGTGAAGTTCCTCGGTAAGCTTGACGACGCGATAGATCTTGAGGAGATCTTTTTCAATCTTTGAGTATTGTTTTTGGCTATGTGCTAATCTGATGCTGGACCGTATCTTTTCTGAGAAATTAGTGAGGATGCGATAGCGTTGAGCTGTCTCTAGATCGGACTCCAGGATATCGTTCCTCTGGAGGATGTCGTCGATGCTTTCGACCAGTAGATCTTTTGCCTCACCGACGCTAGAGACAAGTCTGTCAAGATTTTCTGCAGCCATTATCCCCCTCTTGAAGAATGTAAACTCTCTTTATAAATCTTTTCCTATTTAACTACTAATTAGTGACTTTCCGAGTGTTTCCAATGCACATCCCCTACATGATGGATGTTCTTGATGACCTTCCCTCCCTTCATTTCCATGAACCTATCACGATCAAAGATCGTTTTCCCGATACAGAGCCCCACTTTATTCTTGATATCGACGATCATCACGATCTCCCCCTCTTCAATGTCGGGATCCGCATCAACAATCCCCGGCCGCATCACATCCGCGCCATTGGCCATGAACTTGACTGCGCCTTCATCAACAACGACCTGCTTCAACAGGACATGCTTTTGGGCAAAGCGCAGCATGGGAACCCATCGCCCTTCATGATTGAAGAATGCAGGCTCATTATTGATGATGAGATAGGTGTCATCTTCTATCTCCACATGGTCTTTCTTATCTATTTCGACAGGGAGCAACTCGCCGAGTGCCTTTATGTCCGTCTTATTCAGCTGTTTCTTCATCCTTGACGATCTCCGCAGTGAATTGCTGATCAGGAGCGGTGAAGCAGAGCATCACATCTTTCGCTGCCTTATCTGCATGGATGCCCAATGTCCTTTCAGAGAGGAATTCAGATTTCCTGATGACAATTTCTTTTTCATCGCTAAACCCAGGACAGGCTGTGAAATGCACTTTTTCCTCGATCTTCCCATTAGATAATATAAGGACATAGGGCCCTTTTAAATTCCTGAGCTTCATTGCGTCAAAATCCGCTTTGACTCCGATGATGCAGTCTCCCTGCTCTGTGACGTCAGCATCCTTCGTGATTTCAAGTGTTGTCGCATGTGCAGCACGGATTCTCCCGTGCCCGAAGAAGTGGAATCGCATCAGAGCATTTCATCGATCTTTTTCGCTTTTTTTTCAGGAGAATTTTTTGCTTTCTTCGCCGCAGCCTCGAGGTCGACGCCGAGCTGTTTCAGGCTCTGGATGTGCATCTGCATCAATTGCTCGACGATCTGCAGGATCTTCATCATCTCCTGCCGTTCTTTTGCTAGTGTACTCAGCGCACCTTTGTGAAAGCCTATCTGTTCATCTTTGGATTCTGCCATCAGATCACCAATGTGATTGAACATTCCCTTCTTTAAAAGGCTTACTGAAAAACCATATAAATCCTCCCCTACTCAGTCCAGTCATGATCCTCGGACGCATCACAGGAAAGACAACACCCACACATTTCACATTCACCGTAGACGGAGATGCGAAGAAGTTCGCCTATGTCCAGGTCATGCACGCAGAATATGATTATGTCCTCTGCCAGATCACTGATCTGGAGAAGGACACTGCAAAAACATTGGCAAAATGCATAGCCATCGGCTACAAGGATGACCAAGGCCGTGTCAAACTTCCCAGATCCCCGTTCGAGCCAGGCACAGAGGTCCTGCAGGCATCTGACGAATTCATCTCCTCCATCATACAATTTAAGGACGGCGCATTCTTAGGCCACCTCGAAGGGAAGACCATTCCAGTCTATCTTGACTTGAACAAGATGCTCACAAAACATCTGGCAGTCATGGCAAAATCCGGGGCAGGCAAGTCATACACCGTCGCTGTCCTCCTTGAAGAGATCATGGAGAAGAAGATCCCCTTGGTCATCATCGACCCCCACGGTGAATATTCCTTGATGGCACAGCCCAATGATGACGAGAAGGACAAGCAGCAGATGCCATTGTTCAATATCGAACCGAAAGGTTATCTGAGGAATATCCAGGAATATGGCAACACCGAACACATACCGAATGCCCGCCCGCTCATCCTCAACGACTCTTTCACTCCGCAGGAGCTCATCCATATCCTCCCGACGAAACTCTCAACCACCCAGACGGCATTGCTGTACAGCGCCATCAACCAACTTCCCCAACCCTCATTAATTAATCTCATATTCGCATTGGAACAGCAGGATGCCCAGCATAAGTACAGCGTCATGAACATCATCCAATATCTCAAAGGCCTCAACCTCTTCTCTCCTGATGCCATGTCCTACAACGAGCTTGTGCAGTCAGGCAGGGCATCGATCATCAACCTGAAGGGCATCTCACCCGATATCCAGGAGATCATTGTCTATAAGCTCCTCAACGACCTGTTTGAAGAGCGCAAGAAGAACAAGATCCCCCCTTTCTTTGTGGTCATAGAGGAGGCGCACAACTTTGTCCCCGAAAGATCATACGGCGAGACCAAGAGCTCGAAGATCATCCGTACGGTCGCTTCTGAGGGAAGGAAGTTCGGCATGGGGCTCTGTGTCATCACCCAACGCCCCGCGAGGATAGAGAAGAACGTCCTCAGCCAGTGCACTACCCAGATCATCATGAAAGTCACGAATCCCAATGATCTCAAGGCCATCTCCCAGAGCGTCGAAGGACTCACCGCCGAGACGGAATATGAAATAAAGAACCTCCCCGTCGGCGTCTCTCTCGTGACAGGAATCGTCGACCTCCCGCTGTTCGTCCAGGTTCGGCCGAGGAAGTCGAAGCACGGCGGGGAAGCCGTGGACATGCTTGCTCAATCATCTGAGTTCATGGAAGAGCTTGAGTCTTTTGAACAACTTGAGATCCTTCCGCTCATCGAGCCGAACACCTCAAAGAAAGATTT
>JBDRLS010000099.1:0-13274 GCA_043812875.1 Nanobdellota archaeon | reverse complement strand
CTATTGATGGTCTCGAAGAGAAATATGGACTAAAAAGCGCGTGACATCATCACTAAACAGTAGTAATAAATAGAAAACTTTATAAACAGGAACTCCTTCTCCAAGCCATGGCAAACGGATTCCATGATCTTCCTTCGCTGACCATTGAGATCAAGAACACGTCAGGAGGCTCAGTGCACAGAGGAGGAGAGATTACCGCATTGAGATATTTCAGGAGACATCTGCCATCATCGTATAAAGGGACAAGCGGCGAAAAAGGCGGCCAGATCAGAGTGTATGGCCCGGACATTGAAAAGATTAAAAGCGCATTGGAGGGTTTCAATGATGAAGATCAGATTAAGCTCATTGCCGCCATTCTGGAAGAGAATATTGCATCAAGGGTTGATGAACCTTCACCTGGCATCCAACAGTCCCCTTTGACAAGTAGGGAAGAGTATAACGAAATCTTTGATCTAGAAGGACCGCCTGCATACAATGAGATTATACAGGCATATACACCCATTGAAAGCGTTCTTGAGATGGCTAAGCAGCCTCAATTAGAGCCAGCTACTTTATGGAATTTCCTTATGGCAGAGCGAGAAGAAGAAAACATGATCTATGATCAACAGAGGGCGCTCGTCGTGGAACTTCAGAGAGAAAAAACTCAGCGGATTCAAGATAAACAGAATATTTCAGGAAGAGGCAATTATTTTCAGGTGTGCAAGGCCCTTAAGGCTGAAGAATCAAGGAGGGAGGCAATGGAAAAAGTGAGAGGACATTATTCAAACCTCTCCTTAGATGATGCCATCGCTGCTGCTGAGAATATTTCAGGAAAAGAGATCCCCGTGACCACGATATCCGACGGAAAAAAGACTTCGGTCCATCTTCCATTCATCCATAATGCTACGGGTATATTGACGAATGAAATTCGAAGACGATTGAATGAGTCCCTTAAAGAGTATGAAATTAAGGCAATAGGACAGACAACGGGAAATCACATGACATATACCAGCAAAAAACCTGATGTTGATATTGCGGTGATGAATGTCTTCGAGCGAGGGACACCGCTCATGCGAGCGCTCAATCTGAAGTTCAAACCGGAATACATAAATCTCTGAGCTTGACCATCCTTTCTATGGAAGAAGGGATAGAGCAAGAACCGCATAAAAGCCCCATCTGGTATGTCATAGGGCCATTATTGATTCTCCTTGTCCTCATCTTCCTCATACCTGATTTCGCTTTCGATGTCAAGGAACAGCCTAAGGACATCCCCAGCTTAGAAGAAGTCCGGCCGCAATCCCTCTTCGACATGGACATCACTGAAGCCAGAGCGTCCGCAGGACAATTAGGCAGCTTAGAGATGGCAGATGACCAGATGATAAAGATCATCGCGGACACCGTCGCTGCTAAAAGTTGCCAAGGCGATAAGACCTGCCAGGCGAAATCCCTCTATCTGTTCGTCCGTGACAACATCGACTACATCTCCGATCCAAGCAGAGAATACATAAAGTCCCCGCACGAGACCCTCCTAACAGGAGGCGGTGACTGCGATGACATGGCTGTGCTGTTATGGAACCTAGAGGAAGCCATCGGAGTCCAGGCACGATACGGCACCTCTCCGAATCATCTCTTTGTTGAGATCTCCCTCCCTGAAGCGCCAGAAAAATACAAAAAGGACGGATGGATAGCGTTAGACGCCACCTGTAAAAGCTGCACATTTGGAGAAGTCGGCCCAGCGGTGTTCTATGGGGAAAGAGCATTCATATGAAACAACCAAAAAAGTGCTATGCCACGACGAGAAAAGCATGGAGGGCGTGGCTGGAAAAAAACCATGAAAAGGAATCAGCGGTCCATCTCGTTAAGTACAAAAAGGACACTAAAAAACAATCCATCCCTCATAGAGATGCCATGCACGAAGCCATCTGCTTCGGCTGGATTGACACGACAATAAAGCGTCTTGACGACGAGAAATATCTCACGACATTCGTAAAGAGAAAGGAGAATGCATCCTGGAGCAAGAACACCCTCGGTTACGCAAAGCAGCTCATCAAAGAGGGGAACATGACTCACGCCGGGATGAAAGCTTACGAGAGAGGCTTAAAAAAGCCACCTATCGACCACGGCCTTCCTAGAAATCCGAAAACACCTCCCGATCTCAGGAAAGAGTTGAAAAAGATCAATGCAGCATCCTTATTCAAGAATCTCGCGCCTTCCACGAAGCGTCATTCGATATATTGGATTGAAAGGGCCAAGCGCCCCGAAACAAGGAAGAGACGAATTGAGCTCATAGCCCGGCAAGCAGCGAAAGGCCAAAAGCCCATTCTCGCGCCCGATCGAGCGTAACCTTTATAAATCGATCCGGGTTCCCAACTCATAATCCCGTACACTACTAAGCATTGGTAGGAGGGCTCGAAATGGAAAAGAAAACAATCCTTGAAGCATTGAAGAAGATTCGCGAGACGAAGCGCAAGTTCAAGCAAAGCGTCGACATCGTGATTAACTTAAAAAACATCGACATCAAGAAAGATGCCGCGAACCTCGAGTTCTATATTCCTTTGACCCATCCTACAGGGAAGAAGATTAAGGTTGCCGCCTTTGTCGGCCCAGAGCTTATCGAACAGGCCAAGGATGCCTGCGACATCGCGATCGCCTCCTCTGATTTTGATGCATACGAAAAGGACAAGAAAAAACTCAAGAAGCTTGCTAGCACCCATGATTATTTCATTGCCCAGGCGACCATCATGCCGAAGGTGGCAACCACATTCGGCCGCATCCTCGGTCCGAAGGGCAAGATGCCAAATCCCAAAGCCGGATGTGTCATCCCCCCAAATGCGAACGTCGAACAGGTCGTGAAACGGCTGCAGAACCTCATCAAGCTCAGCGCCAAGAAAGAAGTGATCTTCAGTTGCTCAGTCGGCGTCGAGGACATGGATGACAACCACATCTTTGATAATGTCATGACCGTCTACAACCAGGTCATCCACCACCTCCCTCAGGAAAAGAACAACATCCGCTCGGTCTTCCTGAAGTTGACGATGAGCAAAGCTGAGAGGATTGATTAAGATGGCACACGTCGCTGAGCACAAGAAAAAGACCGTGGTTGAGTTCACCAAGCTTCTTTTGGACAACCCCATCATCGGCATGGTCAACATGGAAAACCTGCCTGCGAAGCAGCTTCAGACCATTATCGGATTATCACGTGGCCGCCTCTCATTGAAGATGACGAAGCGACGGCTCATGAAGCTGGCGTTCGCGGCCGCCGAGGAAAAAAAGCCCGGCCTATCGATATTGCTTGATCACGCGAGAGGCATGCCTGCATTGCTTTTCACTCAAGAGAATCCCTTCAGATTGTACAAGTTCCTGCAGAAGAACAAGAGCCCTGCTCCAGCCAAAGCTGGCCAGATCGCGCCTCATGCGATTGTCATTCCAGCAGGGCCCACTCCTTTCGCCCCGGGCCCCATTATTGGCGAGCTCGGAGCATTGCGCATCAAGACAGGTGTTGAGAACAACAAGGTTGTTGTCAAGGTGGATTCCGTCGTGTGCAAGGATGGAGAGATGATCTCTGCGAAGCTCGCTGAACTTCTTACCAGATTCAATATCCTCCCTATGGAAGTCGGCCTTGACCTTGTCGCCATCTTTGAAAATGGCGAGGTTCTCGAGAAAACGCTTCTTGCCGTCGATGAGGACCGATATATTGCTGATCTTTCCCAAGCAGCGCAATGGGCAAACAATCTCGCTGTTGAAGCGGGGATCGCGTCCAAGGACACCATTGAGCTCCTGCTTTCCACTGCACAGCGCCATTCCCTTTCCCTTGGCAGGGAAGCCAATATCATGGCAGATGAGCTCGTCGGTGAGATTCTTGCAAAGGCAGAGTCCACTGCAAAGGGGTTATCTGGCGATTTGAACTTTGCAGTTGAAGAGAAACCAGCTCCTAAAAAAGAGAAGCATGCTGAAGAACCAGCAAAGCAACCTGAAACTCCCAAAGAAAAACGAGCAGAGGAAAAACCAGAACCTGTGGAAAAAGAAGAGCCAACTCCTGAACCAGTTGAGGGAAAAGCTCAGGTGGAAGAGCCAACGGTTGAGGAGATACCTTCAGCGGAACCGAAGGAAGCTCCTGCTGAAGAGAAGAAAGAAGAGCCCGCTCCTGAACCAAAGGAAGAAAGACCAGAGGAGAAAAAAGAACCTGCTCCAAAACATACTGTTCAAGATGATAAAATTGCAAGCAATGTCGAGAAATTGCTTCAACGAACAAAGGATTTTGCCGAAGGCAAAATACCAAAAGCTGATGATTTATTGAAGGAGGGATAGACATGGAATATATCTATGCTGCAATGCTCTTGCACAAAGCCGGCCAACAGGTCAACGAGGATAATGTCAAGAAAGTTCTCGAGGCTGCTGGCGCAACCCCTGATGCGGCGCGCATCAAGGCCCTTGTGGCGGCGCTCGATGGTGTTGATATCGAGGAAGCTATCAAGAAGGCTGCTGTTGTCGCCGCACCCGCTGCTGCCCCTGCTGCATCCCATGCTCCAAAAGAGGAGAAGGATGACAAGAAGGCAGCTGAAGAGGAAAAGAAGTCTGAAGAACAGGCCGCGGCTGGCTTAGGAGCACTATTTGGCTAGTGAGGATGCATGCTAACATCAGACGCGAAACAAGATATCCTTAAACAAAGGGAAGGCATCCGGAAGGAGATCACCGAACTAAAGGAAAAGCTCGACGCCATCAATAAGGAGAAGGAGCATTGGTTCGAGAAAAAAGAGCAGATCTCCTCAGAGATTCGTGATAAGATCAGCACTATTCGCAAAGCCAAGGGCCGACGCAACGACTTGACCCATAAGGTTTCTGACATCAAGAAGGTCCGAAAGGACCTCAATGATAAGATTCGCGAGAAGATAGATGAGATCAAGAAGCTCAACAAGGAGAAGGACGCGGTCCAGAAAAAATTTAATATCAAAAAGGACCCGGTGATGATCCAGCGGGAGATTGATAGTCTCGAAACAACGGTGGAAACAGAAGCTGTTTCTTTCAAGCGCGAGCAGGAGATCATGAAAAAGGTGAAAGAGCTGAAAAAGCAGCTCAAGGAAGCCCAAAATGTTTCGGGCGTCTGGAGCAATGTCCACAGCCTTTCCAAGGAGATCGACAAGCTCAAGAAGGATGCCACAGATGAGCATCGCCGCATACAGAGCATTGCCAAAGAGAGCCAGGAACAGCACGAGCTCATGATTGAACTTTCCAAGGATATCGACGAGATCAAGGCAAAGGAAGAGCAATATTATAAGAAATTTTTTGACCTAAAGCAACAGTTCGTCGAACTGAACAACCAGCTTAAGATGAAACAGACATCCATGCGTGAATTCATGGATCAGCTCCAGGAAGACCGCAAGGAAATCAAGGAGCAGAAACAGGCAGAGGAAAAGAAAACATTAGAAGAAAAGAATGTTGAGGTCAAGGACAAGATCAAGAGGCGCCAGAAGCTCACCACAGAGGACCTTCTCATCTTCCAGGTTACCGAGGAGGAGGAATCTAAAAAGGCAAAGAGGATGAAGAAGAAGGAAGACAAAAGGGATGATGAGGAAGAAGTGAAAAAGGAAGGGAACAGCAATAAACCCAATTCTCAGACCGAAAAAGAGGCGTCTGAACCAAAATCAGGATAACAAAAATTCGCTGCTCGGGGCTATCCTCGGCCTAAAGGCCGAGGTATTACGCCCCTCGCTCTGGACGCGAATTTTTGGAATTGAAAATCTCGCCCTGAAGGGCGGGGTATTACACCCACGAAATCTCGCGAGGAGAGATTTTCAATAAGGATCTTTTTATAGAGGATTCGCAGGTCATAAGACCATACCACTGGATCATTGCCGGTTTTTTAAGCATCCTCTTGATCACGATGTAGTTCTTTTTTATTCCTCAGATTGCCAGCAACCAGAGCCTCCCCGCTGTGGTGTTGCCGTTGAGGAACGCAACCCTGGATGGAAAACAGGTGATCATCCTTGAGATGATTGATCATGAGGGAGACAAAGCTGTCAGGACCTGTGAATTCCATGTCCAGAATAAGGCCACGGAAGAGGCGTATCATGCGTATGGTGTGTCTTTCTCTGCTGCTGAAGCCTTGTTCCAGGCCTATGAAGAGCAATGCACACGAAACGTATTTTCACTTTCTTGAAGAATAAGGCAACTATGCTTTCTCTTCCTTGGTAAACTCAGTATATTGGCACTTGCCGCAGGTCTTGCGGTTATGGTGTCTTGCCATGAAAACGCCGGGACCGCATTTCGGACAACTGACGAGTGCCCGTTCAACCTTGTCTCCTGACGCCTTGAAGTGCTTGTAGAATTTGCTGGGCTTCTTTACGGCATCCTTCTTGTCTGTCTTTCCCATGATCAGGCACCCTCAACGTTCTCTTTAGATTCTTTCACAGGTTCTGCAGGCTTTTCACCTTCTTTTTTCGCATGATTGTTGCGTTTCACAAAGTGATCGGGCTCGAATTCCTGCACAGCTTCAGCAGTGTGATACACATGGGCAGAGACCTTTGCTGTTTGGAAGCCGTATTGCGTCCGGATATCTCTGATGACGATGAGGTTCTCGGTCACCTTGATGTGGGACGCCAAGGCTTTCTTGACCTCTTTCCGAGAGGGAGTCTTCTGCTCAAAGCTTAGGTCTGCTTCAACATCCTGTCGTTTGAGCAGGGCATTCTCTTCCTGTTTGGTTATAATGAGATTCATGATGATCACCTGACTTTGATAGCGTATTCGCCTTTGATGTTTATGTCGATCTTCTTGGCAATCTCTGATTTTTGTGCATCGAGGATGTAGATGCGGCCATCCCAGTTGGTGCTGGATTGGTTGCTCTTGCAGACAGGGCATTCATTGCCGTCGTAGAAATATTTGCATTTCTTACAGGCTTTCCTTTTCATTTTTTCTCCTCATCTATCCAGTCTTGCCTTCCCAGCCCCTGCTGTCTCATGGTGAGGCCTAATTTAGGATTATTAAGTTCTTTGAATGATATGGCGATGATTCTTGCGCGGCATACATCGCCGACGCGCAGCGTCTTCTTGCTTTCCTTGCCGGTGAGCGTCTTTTCCTTGCTGAACGAGACAAAATCGTCCATGGTCTGGGAGACGTGGATCATGCCTTCAATCGGCCCTAGGCTCATGAACGCGCCAAAATCAGCAATATCCCGAATCTTGCCCACGATGACCTCTTGGAGTTCAGGTTTAAAGGTGAGGAGCTCAAAGACAGTCTCATAGTAGGGAGCGCCATCGCCGGGAATGATAACCCCTTCTTGGACAGCTTTCACCTTAGAAACGCCGACAACAATGCCTAGCTCTTTAGAGATATAACCATCATAATCATGCTGGACACGAGCGATGATGGCGTCCTCCACATTTTTATCGAAGAGCTTTGGCGGCACCCGGATGTGGTCCTTGACTTCTACACGATAAAACATTTTATGCACCGATAAGTTTGAAATATTTCTTTTGCCGCAATACAAGATACTTTGTGAGTTGCTTTTGCACCCCCCGATCCTGTGTTACGATGAGATAGCCCTTCTTGTCATACGCTACCAGAAGGGTATCGACTGAAGGGGAAGTTACGCTCTTTTTAAGGCTTTCTGTTTTTAAAAGGCCGATATCCCCCTTTTTTAGCAATTCCAAGGCGAAGAGCGCCGCCCGCCGATCCTTGCCCTTCTGTTCGGCCACGATCTTATGGAGCTCATCAACACTTCTGTCCAGGACAAAGAGCTTTCCGGGAGCCTCCTTTGTGATCTCGGTTACAACATCCACGCCCAGCTGCCATGGCATGAGCAGCACATTGGTGTCAAGCAGGATGTTCATGTGAACCATAGATAAACAAGGCTTTATAAGGTTTTTCTAGGAAAAAGTTTATTATGCAGTCTTCACTCCCACCTGGCATGGGTCTTGAACTTGATCATGTTGACGTAGATAAATTAGTTGCACATTTGAATGATCAACTTAAAGAGGGAACGCTCTCGGTGGATTCTTTTGAGGCTAAGCCTCGGTGGAAGCCTTCTTACCGATGGTGGACCTGGGATAAGAAGGAGATTGATGACAGAGGAGTTTTTCCCCTCATTCTCACTGGTGGTGAACCTGGAGTAATTGAAGGCACACTTTCTCTTGATGCGGAGAAGCAGGTAGGCTACATCTATGTCGAGAAAGGCTGGAGGGGAGACCTGTCCAAGTATCAGGGGAATGGCTACGAGGTGTTAGAGTTGCGATTGAAAAAACCTTTGAAGTTAAAAAATGGTGCCCTCCCCCCTTCAAGGATACGATACACAACTGAATTTGATGGGTGGAATATCCTCGAGGAGCCGAATAGGTTCGACCGACTTCAGCTCGGCCAGCTTTGGTTCCCGAAAGACCTTTATGATACCTTGCCATCATATGCCTTTGAAAAGAGCAAGACGTGAAAACATTCTGCAGGGTGTTTATAATGAATGCACAATATGCTTCATCATCAAACAATCCTTCATCATCTGCGGGCTCTCGTTGATGATGGTGATGTCAACATCGCGCTTCCTGATCTCCTTGAGCAGCTTTGATGCTTCGGCTTTCGGAGTAACCAAGTGCTTCTTCTCCCCTCGATCGCCGAACTCTATTCCAGAAAAATGCGCATGGACATGCTTCAATGAAGAAACTTCATCCAGGACCTTCCCGTAATTGATCCTCCCGTTCCGCGCGAGTAAATGAGCAAAGTCAACAGTCATCGAAGAGCCATGTTCATCCACAATTGCTAACAACTCAGCGACGCTTCCATACTGCGCTTTCTTGCCCGTTGTCTCTGGAGCGAGCAAGACATCCCACTTTTTCCGTTTAATCGCCAACTGCATCTCTGCTATCGCATCGCTCACCAGCGACGCTGTCTTTTCAGGAGTCCGTTTCCCATAGAACGCGGGATGGAACACGATGTGCGTCGCACCAAGATGATGTCCTCTTTCGCAGCTGTCGAGAATCCGTTTCTTCGAAGCCTCGATTTTCAGGGGATCCTCTGAAGCCAGGTTGATGTAATAGGGTGCGTGGATGCTCAATGCCAGACCGAGCCCCAGGTTCAGCTGGCCGATCTCTTTCGCCCGCTCATTAGTCATTCGGACGCCATACGTGAATGGCAGCTCGACCGCATCCAGGCCCGCTCTCTTCATATCCCACATGCCCTTCTCGATGTCCGGGCCTGTCCCTGACGGTCCGATGCGTATCATGTCTTTATACAGGAAGGTGCTCTATAAATACTTTTTTATACTTACTCTCCATCTCCCCCGCTAGGGGGGATTCACTTGAAAGAGCAACGTCCGACATGGATTATTGAAAAAGACGACCGTTTAGATGAACGCATCATTCGAACATTGATTGGAAAAGCCTTCGACGACGCCATGCCAACACCAACCCAATCAAGCTATCCTGTCAGAGCTGCTGTTGTAACAGATAAAGGCAGATATTTCTCAGGAGGAAATCATGAGTATGGCCTTGGAAGAAGTCTTCATGCTGAAGAAACAGTTGTCGCGAGAGCCATTGAAGAAAATCCTCGTTATAGACTTGTTGCACTCGCGCTCATCGCTGGTGAACCAGGAAATATCGCAACCCCCTGCGGTAACTGCCGCGATTTCCTGAACCAATATACAGATCCGGAACTGATAATTGTTTCTGGCTCCCCGAAAGGCGGCCAGGTTGCCATAAGCAAGCTGAACGATTATTTGTTCAATGAGTTCAAGGAAACCGAGATAGGATTAACACTCTCCCCTGAAACCATCGCAGCAGAGGCTCGGAAAGCAACCACCCTCTATTCACCCAGCATGACCCCTTATCTTGCAGTTCTCACCCCATTAGGAGGTGAGCATTTATTTGGAACCTTTGATGGTGATGCGGCCTATCATCCCACTCAGTCCATCCAGTGCGCGATTAAGTCCCTTCAAGGCAGGGTCAATCAAGGAAGCCCCCTTGCCTCTGCGCTCATCATCATTGCTGAAGGAAAGCCAAAGGTGCCCTATCTGGATCGGCAGCACCTCACCGAGCACTTGGCCCGCCAGAATGCGTATTTAGAGATAACAAATCCTGTGCCGCTCCCTATCAGGCTTGTCGACGTGGATCAGCAGGGGAAGCCGCAGCGCATGTGGGAGACGAACTCTGATGAATGGATACCCCATCCTTTCTCTCCCTCTAATTTAGGCAAGGAGAAAGAGTTGAAGACCGCCATCGCAAATCTCCTTCCAGGGAAAAATCCTTAATAGGAATTGTCTTTTTACAGGGTCATGAAAAAAATATCCATCATCGGCGCAGGCAATGTCGGCGCATCCATTGCGCAGCTGCTTCTTTCCAAAGGCGGATACGACATCCTTCTGCTCGACATTGTTGAAGGCATCCCCCAAGGCAAGGCCCTCGATCTTTTCCATGCCATCCCTCTCTATCAAAGGGGGGGAACGATCAGCGGATCAAATGACTTCTCTAAGATGCAAAATTCTGAGATTATTGTCATCACTGCCGGCCTCCCGCGTAAGCCCGGCATGTCCAGAGATGATCTCTTAGAAAAGAACACAAGCATCATAAGAAGTGTCTGCCAACACATTAAACAGCACGCTCCTGATTCCATTGTCATCGTGGTCACCAATCCTTTAGACACCATGACATTAGTTGCCCAAAAGACACTTGGTTTCCCCCCAAAAAGAGTCATGGGCATGGCAGGCACTTTAGACAGCGCGCGTTTCAAGGCATTCCTTGCAGCTGAACTTTCCATTTCTCCGGACAAGATAGAGACATTGGTCCTCGGCGGTCACGGCGACGCCATGGTGCCCCTGCCGGAATTCACGAAGATTGACGGAAAGCCGATTACAGCGCTTCTTGACAAGGAAAAGATGGAAGAATTGGTCAATCGCACGAGAAATGCAGGCGCAGAGATCGTCTCCCATCTCAAGACAGGTTCCGCGTTCTACGCGCCTGCAGCAGCTGTCGTCGAGATGATTGAACAGATGGAGAATGATGAGGGAACTATTGTTCCTGTCACTGCGTATCTCAACAGTGAATTTGGATATGACGGCATCTGCCTCGGCGTGCCCGTGAAGCTGGGAAAGGAGGGAATAAAAGAAGTCGTCGAACTCCCGCTTTCAGAGGAAGCGAAGCGGCTCCTCGATGTTTCAGCCAAGGCTGTGATTGAGAATAAAGAAAAACTTGGTTTCTGAAAATGTTCAGATTCCATTCATTAAGTCATAATTTGTCATATAACATGTCAAGGGTATAATTTAATATATAACACATAATCATGCCAAATTTATGAAAGTTGGCATCGTGATGTCTGGAGGATTTTTCGGTTTCTATGCACATGTGGGTTTCCTGAAGGCTTTGAAAGAGCAGAAATTAATACCATCTGCCTACGCAGGTGCAAGCTCTGGTGCATTGATAGGAGGCATAAGCGCTGCTGGCGTCACTCCGGAAGAATTAGAAGACAATTTAAATAAATTAAAAACAATGGATTTCTTTGATCCAGAATGGAGTAGATTGCTTAATCTAAAAGCAATCATAAAGGGAGAAGCGGGCCTTCTCAGAGGAGATCGCTTCCGAAAACTCCTTTCAAATTTACTGCCCCATCAGACATTTGAGAATTCTCCCAATGAGTGTTGCATAGTTATAAAAGATTATCAGAGGGATAAACCTGTTTATCTTACAACGGGAAATTTGATTGATGCCATATATGCAGCTAACGCTGTTCCAGTTATGTTTGAACCATTAAGAAAGAATGGCAAGGTGCAAGCAGATGGCGGTTACACAATCAATGCGCCGATTCAGGCACTGTTTGATAGAACCCATCCTGATCTTATTATTGTTCATTATATCCAAAGGAATTCTGCACGACATGCCAGACTGTATCAAAAATATGTAGAGGAAAGGAAAAATGTTGAAAAAGCCGGATGTCGTGTTGTTGAAGTAATGCTTTCAAATAGCAAAAGAGTCTTCCCGTTTGGTTTAGGTCGCGGCAAAGCTGCCATGCAGGAAGGATATGAAAACGCAATAAAGACTCTTGATGGATTGAAATAATAGCGCAAAGGTTTTTAGTTTCAAAAAAAGCATAAATGATGGATAACTAACAGAAATGGAGTTTATGAAAAATTTCCGAATTCTTTCAGAAACCTTTAAATAAGTGAGCTCACTTACTCCCTTTATGACAAACATAACCCTTTCCATCGAGGATGCAGTGTATAAGAAAATGCGTAAGTACTCCGAGATAAAGTGGAGCGAATTCGTACGGAAGACCATTAAGAAAAGAATCAGTGAATTAGAGTCCTTAGAAAATATTCCGGACAATGAGTCAGTATTTACGATGTTAGCTTCAGAAGACATATTAAAACAAGATTGGGACAACAAAGAAGATGAGAAATGGAACGATGTTTAATCAGAAAGATATCATCCTAATTCCATTTCCTTTTTCTGATTTATCAGGTGCGAAGCAACGGCCCGCATTGGTGATTTCCAATAAAAGAATAAATGTCAGTGATGATCGAATCTGCTGCCTTATCACGAGTGTGGAGCAAAAATCTGGCATGCCTATTTCAACGAGCGATATTCATACAGGAAGTCTTCCATTAAAGAGTTGGATAAAGCCGCATAGACTATTTACCATAAATAAGAATATTGTCAGAAAGAAAATTTGCACTATCTCAGATGAAATGCACGAAAAAGTGATTCACAAGATCCATGAGATTGTTAAACATCTGTAAACTGTGTTCTCAATCGCTGATATTCCTCAAGAAAACGTCCCGCAAATTCCCGGTTTTTAATGATGATAACATTCTCATCATTCCTCTCCGCCGCGTTCTGGCTAGGATTGAAACTGCCCGTGATGATCGTTTCCTCGTCGATGATAAACACTTTGTGATGTAAAAAAGCTCCGGTGTTTTCCAAGACAATGGGGATATCCTGTTGGAGGAAGAACTTGTGCATCGAATATTTGCTGAGCTGCTGTTTTTCCATCAAGCCTTCGACATGCACCCCGCGTTCCTTGGCTAGCGCAAGATGTGTTCCGATACGATCGTGCGTGAAGCTGAAGATCATGAAATAGATGGAATGCTGAGCTGTCTCAAGCTGGGCTACAATCGCTGTAACACAATCGTCTTCAGGACAAAAGTACACCTGCAGGTGATCTGAAGCCTGGAAGACATGTTTTGTCGTTGCTCCACCGCCATGCTCGCCCGCCCAAAGCTCATCGAACTCATCTTGATATAAAGAAGCCAATGATTGACTTCCGATTAGGATGAGATTGTTATTATTCCGACCGACCCCGTTCTCAGTAGGGTTCATTGAACC
>JBDRLS010000098.1:0-3056 GCA_043812875.1 Nanobdellota archaeon | reverse complement strand
TACCTTATGTCCATGCCAACGTCATCAATACCTAAAGAAGATGAAAAGATACTTGAAGAAATTATGGGCGCGACTCTTAATACGTTACATAATGCTGAAATGGGGTTTCCGAATTATTTAAAAGCAACTTGGGCAAAACATCTTTTTGATGTTTATCGTTCTATTCTCGTAGAGTTTACAAATAGTGAGGACTATGCACGCGCGGATAGGCAAGAGATTCATGGTTCTTTTCTTGATAGACTTATCTTAATAAGTGTCATGGGTGATGTCGCGAGCCAGCTCCTGAAGGACAAATATGATTCAAACGGTCCTACAATCACCCTTTCAAAAAACGATTTATTATATGATGATGTAGTTGACCTTATTAATGATCCGACAGCTTCATATGATCAGATACGTACGATGACTGAGAAAATCCTCAAAGCAGGAAAATGGGGAGAGATTGCTAACTCCACGATTTTTGTAAGAGATTCCTTTCCACTACCAGCCGGGGGACCGGGCTATCGCTAATGCCTTAATTTTTGTAAGAGATGATTTTCCATTACCAGTTGAGGGAAAGACCTCGGGGGATAACCAATGAACCAAATCGAAGAAAACATCGTCCATTCTTTTAAGCTCGTCAAGAGAGACATCATCCAGCTCCAGCAGCAGGTCATCGAGATCTCTCAGGCGCAGAAGCAGATCGTGGATGCACTTGAGGCTTTGCGAAGCCATGATGCCTGGGTCGAGCAGCAGCTCCAAGGCGTGCAGACCAGAACAGTCAATGTTGTTACTGCACCTGCTAAGCGGGCTCGCAAGAAATGGGTCGCATCCAAGACCGCAACGAAGTTCCATTCACCTAACTGCCCATTTGCACAGAACATCAAGCCTAAAAGCAAGGTCGTGTTCGGCACGAAGACTTCTGCATTGAATGCCGGGTTGAAGCCGTGCGATTGCGTGAGGTGAGAAGATGGGACCAGAAAATTCCGGCACAAGCAATTATTCAAGGTTTTTTTTTGATCATAATGACCTTTGTCAAATAGATCCACACTTTCTTGAAGGTGTGGTCGATCAAATTATATGGGATTCAGAAGGGTTTCTTCAAAAACTTCGGATAAATCCTGATTCTGATAATCCTAACAAACAGATCAGTAGATATCTTCTCAAGACAACTCCAAAAGCGATAAGTGCTGCCGAATTCGGAATGGGCGATCAGGTCGCTATTTCACACACACTTGAAGGCAAGGACCTTACAGTTCATGGATTATGCAACCAAGTAACAGACCAAACATATGATGCAACTTATTTCTGGGAATCTATCCAGATGATCAATGGGAGAGGGTAAGTTCATCCAGCAAAACAGCTTTTCAAGCAATGATTTTATATTTTCTCTTTTCCTTATTTCTTCAGCATCTTGATCATGAGATAACCATATGATACTATGAAGATCCCCCAAAAGATCATGATGTACTGAGTGACGAACGATGCAAAATATGCCCCCAGTATCATTCCGAAGACCCCTACTGCAATCTTAAAGACCGCGACATCCCAAATAGTGAATTTGTGAAACTTCCCTTCTGCCCAACTGAACAATGACATGATATCACCTCTTGGCGTCATTAGGACTGTTCACCTTTATATTTTTTTTCTAAACATGGCTGCGTAGAAAACCGATAAGGTGAAATCCTTTTTGATCCGTTTAAGCATGAGATTACAAGGTGAGTGATCAGAAGAGGTCTCACTATGAAAAAGAAGCAATCGTAAAGCTGTTGGGCGGCATCGGACTTATTGTACTATTGATAGGCTTGTTCACGCCCCTGTAGGGGTATATGTACGGGCTCGTCGCGGCCATCGCCATATGGATCCTTTCGGGAGTCGCTGCTAAATATCTCGGGGTAGAGAAGAAAAAGAAATAAGTTTAAGTACTCTCACTGATTCCCCCTCCGTATGGGGATTGATAGTGCGATGGATCGAGATGATAATGATCTCCTGCGTATAAATGGAAGAGAACAAATTTTTGATATTGCCTTGCCCAGTCTATTTGAAGGCGTCGAAGACCTAGCCCAACAATATTATGCTCTCGCAACCGTATGGATGCAAATTCCTCACGGCGGATTAGAACATGAAGTTCGTATGCCCAATGACGGAAAAGGAGATATCACTTATGAACAATTTGATGAACTAAAGGGGCTTATCAGATTTTTATATTCTACAAAGGATAACGTCCGTGCAGTATTGGAAACGCAATATGATTGGTAGACTATCCTATAATTAGTTTAATGGCATCATAGCGCTCCTGCATCAGCTCTTGCGCCTCTGGCATGAGCTTGGACCAGGCGACCTTGTATTTATTCTTCAGCCATGCGCGGGATTCCTCAATGGAATAACCCTGCTTATGAAATACATAATACGCCAAACCCAGGAAATGCTCAAAATGCGCCATGGCATCTGCGCTCGCGACGATCTTCGCCTCCACAGATTCCGGAGGGTATCTCTTGTCAGAGGAATGGGTGAGAATGCAGTGTTTGACTTCCGCTATTTTTTCTTTTGGATAATTGAGCTCAGTGAGGATCCTTTCCGCTTCCTCTGAACCTTTGACATGATGCATTTCCTTGATGCCATCCCTCACCTTGATGATGTCGTGCAGCCAGGCAGCGATCTCGCAGACCTCCTCGTCAGCGTCGAGCTTTTTCGCGAGGAGCTTTGCGTTTTTCACAACTGATGTGATGTGCGGAGTCCATAGCTCTTGATCGTTCTCCTTGCAATAGCCGAGGATCATTACTTTTATTTTTTCAATCATACTCTATCAGATATTAATGTCATTAATAAACTTAATCGATCTTCATAGGTAAGAATGAGCGCGTGTTCATCTGGGGGCTACTCCACTCCTACTTTGTCTCCTTAGAAAATGATTCATTATCAGAAATGTCCTCGAACATCTCGAGCACGGCTTTCTCGCCGTCTTGAAGGCGGATTCCCGTATGGGTAATGCGAAAGGTCTTACCGCCAGCGACTCCCCGAGTGATGAGTTCCTTGGTCTCGCCTTCCTTTATTGATGTTTTTAAGGGGCAATCATC
>JBDRLS010000097.1:0-17755 GCA_043812875.1 Nanobdellota archaeon | reverse complement strand
CCAACTTTGTGATCCATGAGCAGATAGAGGGTCATTGCCCTTGCAATTTCGTGAGGTTCCATGGTTTGCATGACTTTCACCAATTGTTCGGGGCTTGAGCCCTGAGCAAGAAACCATGACATTGATCGCTCATGAATTCCAGGGATGTTTAATATTGATGCAGATCTATCTCTTGCATTATAAGGTCCATCTGTTGAATAGCTTTCCATAGTAATCCCTCGCACTTTGTATGCACAATATTAATAAAAAGAAGTATTTAAACATTTCTATATTTTTACCATTTCCCAGGGACTGAAAGTAAGCCGTTTTCCGCCCACAACCAGATCATCCTCTACCCGAATCCCAAAATTCTTGGTATAATATCCCGGTTCTACTGCTAAGACCATATTTTTTTCCAAAACGTCTTTACTTTTCGGAGCAAGCCTCGGCGACTCATGCACCTCAACCCCGATTCCGTGCCCTAAACTGTGTAAAAACGGCTTTCCCAGCTGCTTTTTCACTCGCTCAGCCTGAGTAGAAGCCCTCTCCCCAGGCTTCATCTGCGACAGGCTGTCTTGAAGCAGAGTACAAATCTTTGTATGCAACTTCTTCACCTGTGCAGAAACATTTCCATGATAACAAGTCCGCGTCATATCCGAGCAATAGCCTTTATACCTTACCCCAAAATCAATGATCACCGTGCCGTTCCGAAGCGCTGTACTCCCATCATAATGCGGCAGCCCCGCATGGCTCCCAGACGCCACGATCGGCTCGAAGCTCGGCGTGCATCCTGCTTCATAGATCTCCTTGATGATCCTGGCCTTGAGCTGGCCTTCAGTCTGGTATCGCTTATCGAAGAGTCGCGCATATATGGTATCAGTTATCTTGCACGCCTTCCGTATCCGAGAGAGCTCTGCTTCAGTTTTAGTCATCCGAAGTTTTTCCACAATCCTGGAGACATCGACAAACCTCGCCTTTGTCGCTTTCCGCAATCTTCCTCGCTCAAAGAGTGAGACTGCGCATGTGTTCAACCCGATCGTCCTCGCTGCGGGCAGCTGCTCGAACAGCTTTTCCTTGATCCTCTTCTCCCGAAGCGGAGAGGCCTTTGCCCGCTCCATCTCCATGAGGGGGACACAGAGCCATGCATCCTTTGGTGTTATGCAAGTCATGCCATACTCAAGAGAGATATCCGAGAAATACTGCAGCGATGGATCGGTCTTAGACAGGGAGGTATTGAAGAATAGGCATGCATCGATGCCCTTCTGTTTCATTGTGTTCTGTAATTGATGAAGTTTCATGATAGTGAATAATACACCCTTCGATTATTCTTCCCTTTGTTCTCTGCGCCCACAAACTGGATCTTGCCGATCTCGCCGATATTCTTGAGATGCGTTCCCCCGCAGGCCTGGATATCAACGCCGGGGATCTCGACGATGCGGACCGTCCTGATATGCTCAGGGAGAAACATCTTGAGTTTGACGAGCTCGGGGATCTTAAGTGCTTCTTCGCGCGGCATGAAAGAGGTGTTCACCTGCAGTTCCTGAGCAAGAAGCTCATTCGCCTCTTCAGACCATTCCGCCAATCGCCTGCGATCAAAATCATTGAGTGCAAAATCAATCCTGCTCTTCTCCAGGCCGAGCTGGTTGCCTGTGATCATCGCACCTGTCGCTTTATGGATCAGAGAAGAAAGAAGGTGCGCTGCAGTGTGCATCCTCATGAGCCGGTACCGTCGCTCCCAGTCGAGCTCGCCACTGACATCATCACCGACAGACAGACCTTCCTTGTCAATTTCATGGATCGTCTTCCCCCCTTCCTTGCGGGTATCGACAACAGTAAAAGACCTTTCTTTCATAATCAAGCTCCCTTCATCGTGCGGCTGACCGCCTCCCGTTGGGTAGAATGCACTTTGGTCCAACGCAATCTTGTTCCCTTCGCATGCAATCACTTTTGCAGAGAATTCTTTCAGATACGAGTCTTGAAAATACAGTGGTTCACCCATGCCGAAGAGGACAACAAGAAAACTATTAAAATGTTTTGGACAATACATTAGCTTTAAATACCTCTGCCATCTTTGAAAAACACAATGTCTGCCATCGCCATCTACACTACCTGCAAGGACGAAAAAGAGGCCAAGCACATTGCGAACCTCCTTCTGGAAAAGAAGCTCATTGCGTGCGCAAACGCAACGCAGCATAAGAGCTTTTACACCTGGAAAGGCAAGCAGCACGAAGAAAAAGAGACTGTCATGATCATGAAGAGCAGGAAGGAGCTCTTCCCAAAGATTGCAGAGGAGATCAAGCGGGCGCATAGTTATGAGCTCCCGTGCATTGTTTACTGGGATATTGAAGGGACAAGCGACTACATCAATTGGATAACAGAGGAGACAGAGAAGTGAGTGTACATCACAATGTTGTTGACACCAACGCCCTGGAAGAATGCTTCTATTGCCACGCTAGTTTAGAAGGTAAGGAGTGGACCTCAGTTCATGACCGATGGAAGCACTACAAACGAATTACGTGCGATTGTAAAAGAGAACATTGGGTCAGAGTACCATTTGAAGGCTCTGGACATGATGATTGGGACGGCTTCCTAGAGAAAAAGATCGAACGCCTTCTTTAGCTATTTACCGAAACGACGCTCTCGTTTGCGGAAATCATCAATGACTTCGGCAATGTCTTCCTTGCTCAGCTCAGGCCACTTCTTCTCATGGAAACACCATTCACTGTAGGCAGACTGCCATGGTAAGAAATTAGAGGTCCTCATCGCCCCACCGGTGCGGATGATGATATCAGGTTCAGTGTTCATGTAGAGGTGATTCTCGACGAGGTCTTCGTCGATGTCGTTGATGGCGACCGACCCATTTTTTACCTGAGCGGAAACAGCTCTTACCATGTCGATGATCTCTGTCCTGCCGCCATATGCCATGGCGAAGTTCACTGTGAACCCCTTATGGTGCTTCGTATTTTGCTCAACTTCCTTGATCTTGTCTTGGATATCCGCGGGGAAGAGGGAAGTCCTGCCGATGGCCCTGATGCGTATCTGGTGTTCTGCGAGTCGAGTGTCAGAAGCGAGCTGGGTAAATTTCTTCCGGAACATGTCCATGAGATAGCTCTTTTCCTCCATCGGACGATTGAAGTTCTCCATGGAAAAGGTATAAAGTGTCAGCTCCTTGATGCCGAGCTCCGGGCTCCATTCAAGGAGCTGCTCAACCTTCTTGACTCCTTTTTCATAGCCCAATACCTGGGTGATGCCGAGTTGTTTGGCATAACGCCTATTCCCATCCATGATGATGCCAAGATGCATACGACGATAAAACCTCGCGGTCTTAATAAATGTTTTGCTAGAGCCTTTTCTCAAGCCTGGCGAGCGTCTTTCTCAGTGCGGCCAGCTCCCGCTTGGATATCCTTTTGAACGAAGCGACCTGTTTCTTTGACTCTGCCATGGCCTTCCGTTCAATATGCTTGTGGTGTTTCTTGCCCAACGCCTTGACATCAGTCAAGAGCTTTCTCGCCTGCTGCTTGGTAAGCGCGCCCTTTTTGGTGAGCTCATTGACACGTTTGATCGCGTCCTTTGCTGCCAATGACGCCAAGCCGATGCCGAGCATCATTCCTTTGATGAATTGGTCTTTCATCATATCACCTCCGTTCTAGGATCACTGATCCAAAAAAGATAAATGTGAAGATCATGGCAAAAGAGTAGGACAATCCTGAATAGATCGGGATGTTTGACCATGAAGGCTGTTCCACGATGAGCATCAGCGATCCTCCGATGACGAAGGATGCGATGAGTAAGGCCATCCCGAGGCGGTTTCCCGTCCTGTTGATCTCTGTCGAAAGCCCTTTGATATCATGGTCGATGGCGTTGATGTAGGTGTCAGCCTCTTTGGTCCTCAGCATTAGCTCGTCCATCTGCCTGGGCAGCTTGAGCGCTGCTTCCTTCAACGATCGAGACTGCTTGATGATGCTGTGGAGTACATGCTGCGGCCTCAGGCGGCGCGCAACCAGCCTTCCGACATAGGGCTTTGCGAAACGCACGAGATTGAAGTCCGGGTTGAGCGAATGGGCGAATCCTTCGACTGTCACGATGGCTTTGCCGAGGAGCACGAAGTCAGCGGGCATCTCCACCTTGTTTTTCATGCCGAATTTCATCAGCCGATGGAAGACATCAGACATCTTTATCTGCTGGAGCTCGGTGTCATAGTAGTCTGCAAAATATTCATAGAGTTCCCTCTTCAGCTTCATATGGTCCTGCGCAGAGGAGATGAAGCCGAGCTGGTACATGCTTTGCACAGCCTCGTCGAGGTTGGCATCGATGAGGGAGATGAAAAGCGTTGTTATGCCCTCTCTCACCGACTCGTCGAGCATGCCTGCGATCCCGAAGTCGACAAAGGCGATGCGTCCTTGATTCAGTAAAAGGATGTTGCCTGGATGGGGGTCTGCGTGGAAAAAGCCATCCTCGAAGATCATCTTGAAGACTGAGCTTACTGTGTGCTCGATGACAAGTTTGGCATTTTTCGGCTTTTTCACTTGGGATGCCTTCTTCCCTAGGATAAATTCCATGGTGAGGACACGTTTCGTCGTCCACTCCCAATGCACTTTAGGTATGACTATGCTGGCATCTTTCCTGAAGTTGTGGTGAAAACGCTCTATGTTCTTGCCCTCATGGACATAGTTCAGCTCGTGCTGGGTATACTGCTCGAACTCCCGGACAATCCCGACAGGGTCGATGAGTTCTGGCTTATAATAACGTTGGATAAATCTTGCAACAGCATACATGATATCGATGTCTGCAGCAAAGGCATTCTGAACAGATGGTCGTTGGACCTTTACAGCGACAATATCTCCGCCAGGCAATACAGCCCGATGCACTTGGCCTACTGAAGCCGAGGCAATGGGTTTTTCATCGAACCGTTTAAAGAGCTTCCCCAGCGGCTTATGGAGTTCAGTTTCAATGACATCCTTGACCTTTGCAAAAGAGATGGGCGGCACTTGGTCTTGAAGACTGCGGAACGCCTCACAGTAGTCGTGCGGGATGAGGTCTGGACGGATGCTCAAGAGCTGCCCGAGCTTGATGAAGCTGGCACCGAGATCCTCGAGGAGATTCACGGCCTTGCCAGGGCTGAGCATGTCTGATTTCAATGGAGATTTCTTCTTATGGAAGAACTTGCGCATGCCCAGATCGCGGATGAACGGCCCGAAGCCGTATTTCATTAGAATACGAAAGATTTCATGAAGCCGTTCAATATCTCTGACCTCTTTTTCAATATGCATAACCCTTTCTTGCCCTTGATTATTTATAAACGTATTGGTCGCCGGAACCTTTAAATACCCTGCAACGGAAAAAAGCATATGCCGACTGCTGTAACCCATGTCCTTTTGACAATTATTTCAGTAGACATCTACCGTGATTATTTCTACAAGCACAAAGACCTGATCTCTTTGAAGATGCTCCTCTGGGCAGGCATCATCGGCCTCATGCCGGACATCGACATCCCCATCTATTGGCTGCTCAACAATGTCCTCAAGTTGTCCGTGCCTTGGTTCCACCGTGCTTTCTCCCATACATTCCTCATCCCCCTCCTGTTAGTCATCCTCGCATTTGTCTTCCGAGAGAAGCATAGGACATCCATCATGTTCGCCATCGCTTCCTTTGCCTGGACCGGCCACCTTCTGTTAGACATGATCTTCGCTGGTTATGCCCCGATATTCTGGCCGTTCTCCAAGGTTGAGATAGGCTTAGACCTGCTCACCAGGATCGGCTGGCCCGCGCTCCAAGAAGGGATCGACGCAGTCCTGCTCATCGCGTGGCTCTGGCACGAGGAATGGAAGCATAAGATCTCAGATTTCATTTAAAAAACGAACAAGAAATGTTATAAATTACTGCTCATTCCCTTAGAAGATGGGAGGACATTCTGGTTTACCGACTCTGAATTATGCAGTCATCAGAGAACTCGAACCTTCTGGAGAAGGCATCCAGGAAACAGTTGATAGATTACAAAAAGAGGGTATTCACGACTTCAGGGGAACCCCTTATTCCATCATGACCTGTCAGTATGGTTTCATACAAGAATATGTCTTTCTGATGCTGCATGATATAGATGATCAAGGCCAATGGATGAAATGCAGATATGACCACAGCAAACATATCCGGCGTCCGCTCGAGGATGAAGTTTGTGTAGAAGAGATAAAAGTGGTAAGAAGAATGTTTCAAGCGCTATCCGAGACAGATCCAGCCAAGAATGTGTTCATGCTCGTCGGCTATGATCAGTCAAATTGTCTCGATACAAATGACATTAAACAAGAATGGGAGAGATCACTCGAGCACAATGACCGATTGAGGGACAGAGCGCTGCAGAAGATGGATGATCTTGCAATCAGAGGCGCAGATGGATTGTACACATTAAAAAAAGTGCATGCTGATTGAAGAAGTTCTATAGAGGCTGAGGACAACAGCCGCCATAAAAAAAATCCCGGTCCACGATTGCGTTTTCATATTTGATGAGAAAAGCATTGACTTTCCCGCGGAGGGACATGCATTCACCTTTGATTCGATCTCCCTCGCCTGCAACAAGAAGTGCTTCATTCAAAAAAGCTTCATCCCCTTTATTTCGAAGAAGGCGAGGAAAGTAAAAGCCATGATTAGAGATGAGATATCTGGCAACTTCGTCAGCAATGTCCAATTCCCTCGCTTCCGCAGATAGAAATGCAGCGAGTTCTGATGAATCCTGACTCATTTAACAACACTCCCACGAAAAGCTTCTCCAGCGAGCGCTGCCTCGAACTCCTTCAGATGATTCCCGTTGAGGATGCATAACTGCAGGCCATTCTCCTTCGCCCTTTTCACCGCGATGGGTCCGAAGGGCATGTTCAAGCGAGGCCTCCACTTCGTGCCGACAATGGACTGCATTTTATCGAATGTCAGTTCAGGCAATGGCTTCGCATCCTTGTGCGTATCAGGATCCTTGTCATAGACAAAGTCCTCATTTGTCAGATTTATGACCCGATCCACATGATAGTGCTTTGCCAAGATGACCGCATCCAGGTCTGAGGATGAGCCGGGTTTATATCCAGAGGCGATGATGATCCGCCTGTCGGTCTCAGGAGGGAGATTCGGGTTCTCGACAATCTCACTGAAAGCAGCTTCGCCGAAGAGTGTCCTCACGAGGGTCGCATTCAGCTTTGTTGCAGCTATCCCGATCAAGTCAAGGTCTTCATTGCTGATTCTGCCGAATTCTTGCGCTGCCTTGTTGTAGATACGGTTGATGCCGCCTCCACCGACGACGATGATAGCACGATTGCCCTTTTTGACAAAGTTTAGGATGATGGTCCGGAATGTTTTCAGATATTCTACCTGTACACTGTTGTCATAGACGAATTTTCCTGACAATGAGACGACTGCATTCATGATCCCGCCCCGATCGATGCGACGCCGAGGAGGATGAAGCCGATGCCCATCCATTTCCAGTTGTTCATCTTCTCTCCGAGAAGCCTTACCGAGAACAGGCTCGTCCAGATGTAGGTCATCGCCACAAGAGGATACAGCACAGAGAGCTCTCCATACTTGAGTGCAGGGATATAGATGAGTGTTGAGATGCCGTATAACGCCACGGCGATGATGAGGGGATAATTGCGGATCAATTTCCTGATACTGATGCCGAAGCTCGCTGACGCTTTCTTCATCAATATGGAAGCATAGCCTCCCATCAAGGAGGCGAAGATCACCGCTATGATCGAGAGGATGTTCGTTGCCATGTCCTGCTCCCGATGCCAATGCAGCTGACACCGATGATGATGCTTAACACCCCAAACCATTTCCAGACATTGATGACCTCACTGAAGATGATTGAGGATAAGATAGTGACCCAGATGTAACTCGTTGCGATGAAGGGATACAATACAGATACATCTCCTCCTTTGAGCGCCATGAGAAGCAACGCGGCGCTCACGAGATAGACGATGATACCGCTGATGAGAAAGACATTGGTGATGATAGACAAAAAAGTCCATTGGATGGAATCCGCGCCTAACTTATAGAGCACGCTTCCCGTCGCAGTCAACAGCGTGGTGAAGATGACGAGGCCGATGGCCCAGAGTTTTGTTGCCATATCATTAATCCTTTAGTAGGTTCTCCACGAGCGCAGCGAATGCTGGCCGTGTGATAAGCACTCCGATGGTGACACCGAAGATGGTGGTGATCGCAAAGCCTTTCAACAAGCCTGCTCCGGCAAACCATAAGGGGAGCATGGCCATGACCGTGGCGAAGTATGCGGCCATGATCACGAAGAACGCTCGGTTGATGCGTTCGCGCCAGCTTGCCTGGCTCGAAGCGCGCTGTCCGCGCATGATTTCATCCGTGATGATGATTTGATCATCAACTCCGGTTCCTAATGCCACAATGATGCCTGCGATCGCCGCGAGGTCCAGATTCCAACCGATGACTGATGCGAGCCCGAGGAGCAAGAACACTTCTGCGCCCATCGCGATGACAATCGATCCCGCGATCTGCCATTTGCGATATCGGATGAAGACGACCACAGCGACAGAGAGTATGGCGAGCGCGCCGATGAGCAGTGCGTTTCCGGTGAACTCCTCCCCTAACACAGGGGATATCGCATCAGCCTTCACCACTTCAAGCTTGACAGGAAGGCTTCCGGTTACCAGGATGGTCTGAAGGCGCTTCATCTCGATGAGCGCATTGGTCGTAGCCTCAGCCTCGCTTCCCCCGGCACCGCTGCCTGATATAGCGATGTCAGTTGTCGGCACCCCCCTGAGTGAGGCTCCGATATTCAATGAGTCGACGAGGGCGTCATCGAGATACAGGTCGATTTGCTTTGAGAGATATCCTTCCTTGTCTCCTGTTGTGAGAACTTCCAAGTCACGAGTCAGCTCTGCTTGCCGATCAGCAGCTTCAGGGGTGACTGAGATTGCGAAGTGGAATCGGCATGCGGTCAACTCACCGATCCTTCCGCAGCCGCCGTTGAGGGTGTCTATGCCTGAGCAATCGGCGGACCTGCAGACGTAGGTGATGTCCTTGCCTCCTTTGAAGACTGTGTCATTGCCTATTCTTGCCTCGAATTTTCCTTGCTGGCCAAGTAAGTCCCTGATTTCTTTCTCGTTTGCCCCTGCGATTTCAACGATGATGTATTGGTTGCCTGAGAGATCGCCGGCATCACGCACGACGACATCCGTCAAGCCGAAGATGTTCAAGCGTTCCTTGAGATTGTCCAATATGAGGTCTAGGTCCTCAGCGGATACTTTGTATTCTGGCTGGAGCAGCACCCTGCTTCCTCCCTGAAGGTCGAGGCCGCGCTTGATGTTTGAAAGTGGAGCAGGCGCCAGCGTCAGCCCGATGTCCTCAGTGCCGAGAATTTCCTCGATGACAACAGGGACTTCGATGATCTCTTCACGAGTGACCGGCTGCTGGATGATGGTTCCATTGATCAATGTTGCATTTATATAGGTCGTCCGGTTCACTTTTTGTAATGTTGTCTCGTTCGTAACGGTCAGCTTGATGATAGGCTTTGTTGTCAAACGATAGAGATTCTCGGTTGTTTTGATGGTGAACGTCTGCTGAGGGGGAAGTTGTGAGAGATAGTCATGGTATTCCGCGAGGTCCTCCAAGGGCTTGTTGTTGATGGCGATGATCCTTTCCCGATTTCTCGGAGGGGTATTTGGCTGCGGCCGCTCAATGCCGGCGATTGCGGCGGAGCTGTTGATATCAACTCCGGTTATGATGAATCCTTTAGGATCAGCCGTCGGATTGATGGAGACGATGGATATCACGATGGCGATGAGTAGGATGATGATTCTGAAGTTTGTGAAGATCCGTTTAAGCTTTGACATGTTTCTCAAGATACCATCGCAATATTCCTGCGTTTTGGAGCCAGGTGTAGATCAGGTCAAAAAGAAGCCCGATGAAGAGGATCAGAAAGATCTGCTTTAATGTTGAGGATTGGCTGAGGAGGAAGCCGACGAATACGGCGACGATAGAGGTCATGCTCATGGTCATGCCTGTCTTCATGGCATTGATCGTCCGCTCGTAGAGAGATCCCTCTTTTTCTCTCAAGAGCCGCGTTGTCAGCAAGATGTCCGTATCGACTGAGTAACCTATCAACATGAGGAAGGCGGCAATGCCTGCGGTGGAAAGCTTTATGCCAAGAAATTGCGTCAATGCGAAAGTGGAGACAATATCTGAGAATGCCGCAAGGATGACAAAGAGAGAGGGTACGAGATTCCTGAAGGTGATAAAGACCACCAGGGCCATGAATAGGAATGCGATGATGAGTGCGAGGCCGGTCTCCTTGAAAAAGCTCTGGCCCAAGCTTGATCCCATGATCTCGATGCTCAGTTGATCCTCATTAAGCTGCCCGAATTTCGCCTGTGCCGTCCCAAGGAGTGCATCATCGTCAACATCCGCTGCTTCGATGATGAAGCCGATCTGCCTCCCTGCGCTGGAGAGCTTCCGAGCAGAGATGTCAGCATCGGGATGGGCTTCCTGGAAAAAGAGTTTGACATCATCGGCCTCAAGCGGCTGTTCAGAAAGGATAGTCAGAGAGATTCCTCCCTTGAGCGTTATGTCCTTCTGGATCCATGTTCCGTGGACAAAATAATTGACGAAGATGAATCCACCGGAGATCAATAAGATGACTAATGATATGATCATGAGCTGTTTGTATTTCTTTTCGAAGAGGTGGCCGAAGAATGATTGCCCTTCTCGGCGAACAGGCTCCGCCGGCTTTTCGTGGATAGAATCATCTTCAGTGATGGTTTCTTCCCGTTGTTTTCCGAAAAGTCTTCTTCTTGCGCGTTTCCCCATTAAACCCACATCATTTTGGAGCTTGGTTCTATTTAAAAAGGTTGCGTTTAAACCTTGTGTCCCTTCGCTGCCTTCACAAAGCCATCATATAGAGGATGAGATGTCAACGGCTTTGAAGTGAACTCAGGGTGGAACTGCGTCCCGATGAAGAACGGATGCCCCGGAAGCTCAAGAATCTGCATGATCTGTTCTTTGGGTGCTTTACCAGAAAAGACGAGGCCTTTCTCCTTGAGCCGGTCAAGATAGTCAGGATTGCATTCATAGCGATGGCGGAATCTCTCTCGTATGGTCTCCTTTTTGCCATAGAGCTCCCACGCTTGCGTGTCTTTCTTGATCTCGACATCATGGCCGCCTAATCTCATTGTTCCCCCCAAGCTCTCCAATGCCTTCTGTTCTGGAAGGATGTCAATGACAGGATGCTTTGTCTCTGGCTCGACTTCTGTGGTGTTTGCGTCTTCAAGGCCGCAGACATTTCTGGCATATTCAATGACCGCCATCTGGAATCCTAGGCAGAGCCCGAGATAGGGCAGGTTGTGCTCCCGCGCGTACTGGATGCAGGCGATCTTGCCTTCTGTGCCCCGCTTCCCGAATCCACCGGGCACGATGATGCCGGAAAGGCCTTTCATCGCTTCAGCGACACTTGCCGGCCCTCTCTCAACATCCGTCGTCTCGATCCACTTGATGTTGACCTTTACTGCCTCATGACCGCCGGCATGCTCCAATGCCTTGATGATGCTCGCGTAGCTGTCGCGAAGCCCGGTATATTTTCCCGTGATCCCGATGGTGATCCCATCTTTCGGGTGCAGGATATTATTGACAAAGGCTTCCCATTTCTTGATGTGGCCAGAATCAGCTCCAGCCTTGAGATTGAGCATTTTGATGACTTCATCATCAAGTTTCGCTGCCTTCAAGGCAAGGGGGATATGATAGATGCTTTTGACATCATGGGAACTGATGACTCTTTCAAGGGGAACATTTGAGAATATGGATATCTTTTCCCTCACTTTTTCAGTTACTGGGTTCTCCGAGCGGCAGGCGATGATATGGGGTTGGATGCCGAGACTGAGCAGATGCTTGATGCCGAGCTGCGCCGCCTTGCTCTTCTGCTCTCCGAGGAAACCAGGTTCGAGGATATAGGTTAATGTCACAAAACAGACATTGCCCTGGCCTTCCTCATAATTCAGTTCCCTCATCGCTTCAAGATAATAGCTGTTCTCCAGGTCGCCGACCGTGCCGCCGATCTCGACGAGCACGACGTCTGCCTTTTTCTTCAAGGCGAGTGCGCGGAGGACACGTTTGATTTCGCCGGTGACATGGGGGATGAACTGCACATCTCTCCCGAGGTATTTGCCTTTCCTCTCCCTATCCAAAATAGTAGAGAACAATTTCCCAGCGGTCATGAAATTGTCCTTGGTGAGATCAAGATGGAGAAAGCGCTCGTATGTCCCCAGATCCATGTCGCATTCTAAGCCATCATCCAAGACAAAGACCTCTCCGTGGCGGAAAGGGTTCAATGTTCCCGAGTCGAAATTGAGATAGCCTTCAAGCTTGATAGGTGCGACCGTCAGGCCGCGCGCTTGAAGAAGCTGGGCGAGGCTGCTGCTGAATATCCCTTTGCCGAGCCCTGACATCACTGTTCCGGTCGTGATGATGTATTTAGTCTTCCTAGGGACATATCCTTCAGGCATGTCATTGAAGAATTCATGTTCATCAGATTTCTTTGCGATACTTCCGAATAGGTTCACCAAAACCACCTTGAGAATGTTGAGTGCATTATTTGGGAACGCGCTCGCCCCTATTTATGTTTTACGGTGAGGTGGCCGCGTAGAAAACCAATAAGGTGAAATTCTTTTTGATCCGTTTAAGCGGCAGATGACAAGGTGAGTGATCAGAAAAGCACGCCGCCAGGATCAAAAAGAACCAGGTTTTCTACGCGGCCGGTGAGGTTTAAGATCATCAATCTAGGTGGAGGCGGTTGCAGAGGATGGGTGCAGTACCTCAATCAGAGGGGGGAGGGGGAAGTGAGGGGATCAGTATCTGCTTGGAGTGGAGGGTGATATCTTAAGAGAGAAGAGAAACGCATATAAAGAGTGTGCACGAGAATGAGCATATGGAAGCAAGAAAAGCGAAAAAATTGTCAGGCATCTATGTTATCATAGCGATAGTGCTCTTGATTGCGAATGACTCCTTTGATTCGGTCCTGGTTTTTTTCGGATCAGTGTTGTCTTTCTTATTAGCCATGACGTACTTTTGGATCGGGAGGAGGCAAGATGATCTTGCCAAAGAGACCAAATTCACCTTTAACGTGAAGGTGCGCCGGAGCATGATCGGCGGAAGCAGCATAGGATTGATCGTGTTTGGTGGAGCATATGCACTTCTGATCATTAATCAAGGAATAAAAGCATTTATGCATCCAGCTGGAATGATCCTTCTGTTTATAGTATTGCTTTCAATAGCTAGTCTATGGTATGCGATAAGGAAAGAGACATTGCCTTAGAGTCTCCCAGACTTCAGATACTCATTGACATTGTCCGCATCCAGGTGCACTGTCTGTGAGAACTTCCGCTGGAATTTCTTCTTCCTCTTCTTGAGATACAGGCCGTAGAGCACACCAGTAGCCATCCCTGCAAGATGTGCAATATTGCCCACGCCATGTGGATAGATGATGCCGAGCGTGTCCAACAATGCCCACACGATGCCTGCTACCCAAAGCGGCATCGGTATGATGAAGAAGAACAATATCTTCAGTTCAGGCATCAAGATGATCAGTGTCCCGAGCATGCCCATGACTGCTCCCGATGCGCCGAGTGCGCGGTCGTAGAACATGCTAGCAAGGAGTCCGGCCACTAACCCAGAGCCGATATAGACGAGCATGAACCGCTTCGGCCCGATGCGCTGCTCTAATATGCTGCCGAAGATCAACAACCCCCACATATTAAACAGGAGATGCGTGAAGTTGGCATGGAGGAACATGCTGGTTATCAAGATCCAGGGCCGGATCAAGATATCTGCCGATTCAAGGAGGAATGCATTGGTGAACCAGGGATCAAGAAATACTTTGAGGATGAACATCAGGATGTTCGCAGCTAGTATGATCAAGACTGACGAGCGTAAGTTGAGTTTCATGCATGAGCAGAAGCCAGAACCGTATAAATAGTTTGTGTTTAATGTCAGGAGGGTTTATGCTCGTCTTGAAGCATTATCGTCTTGTAAATATGACCGCTGTTGCTCTCGGAGATAGTCTAATGCTTCTCTCCCGGTGGAGAAATTGATCACTTCGTCGACAAAGGGAGTATTTAAAATAGGGAGACCTGCAGCTTCGACCATGGCATATGCAATGTCTTCACGGTCAATGCTGTCTAACCTAAAGACTTCGCCTTCTACCAATAGAGTGTCAAGAGTAGGTGTTTGACCCTCATGTGACTTACCCCATAATATAGAGAGGACTTCTCTTTCCGAGAGAGGATTAGATGGTGTCATTAAGAGGGGGATGTTCATCTCATTATTAAATTTTCTCCCCATAAAACATAAAAATCACCCCATCAGCCAACCCCTATGACCGATCTCATCGCCTGCCTCGGCACGGGCAAGGGCACCTGGGCAGAACTCTCTAGTCTCATCAAGGCAGAGGAATGGGACAACATCTATTTGGTCACCAATGAGTTCGGAACCAAGTTTCAGGCCAAGGCAGAGTTCATCATCATCAATGAGAACATGTCCTATGTCCAGATGCGAGATATCATCCAGAGCCAGCTCCAGCCAAAGATCAGGTCGACCCAAGTTGCTTTAAACCTTACTTCAGGGACAGGCAAGGAGCACATGGCCATCCTCGCCGCAGTCCTTAAGCTGGGTGTAGGCATAAGACTTGTCGCGCTCGCCGGCAGTAAATTGATAGAAGTCTAATGCTTGCTCAGATAGATGCGATAGCCTGATCCCTTCGCTATATCGATGACATTCCCGAATACCTTTTCCATCTCTTCCCGCAGCGACTTCCCGCCCTTCTGATGCCGGACAACGAGTTGCAGCATTCCCCCCTTTGTGAGATGCGCCGGTGCTTCGTCGATGATCTGCATGCAGAGCATCTTTCCCGCTGTCTGCGGGGGATTGCAGAGGATTGAATCAAAATATCCAAGCCCTTGATAGAGATCCCCCCATTTCGCAGTCGCATTATCCAATTTTTGCAGGTTGATATTCTTCTTTGCGCAGAGCACAGCGCGGCGGTTGATATCAACAAGAGTAAATTTGAGCGAGGGATTCGTTTTCGCGAGGATGACGCCGACAGCGCCGTAGCCGCATCCAAGATCCAGAATCTCTCCAGAGGGGGGAATGAGGCATTTCTCGATGAGCAGCTTGCTTCCGATATCCAGCTTCTTCGGGGAGAACACGCCAGAGGCAACGACGAGGGTGAAGCGCTTATTGCGGGCAATGGCTGATATCTCATTGAACTTCACCGGACCTTCTTGCTGTTCGGAAAAGTAGTGGGGCATCTAATCCTAGCAGGATCAGGAGTATATAAATCCCAACGAAAAAACAATAAATGTCTCATAACTTTTATAAATTAAAAAAGCCTCCCCCTAAGTAATATAGGGGGGGAATAATTATGGCACTTATACCACCAGACCACCAGAGAGATCCATCAGAAAAAAACCCAGGAACACATAGGGCAACACTCAGACAGATTCTGGATAAAGAAGAAGATGTGAGTGGCTGGATTGATATTCCTGAAGGAACTTTAGAGACAGTGACCTTATTTTTTCAGGCTTTTGGGGATATAAGTTGGGGCATTATGGATACCCAGAGTGAGGGTGTCAATAACCTTAGAATTATCATGGAAAGTGCTCCCTATAAAGGATTTGCAGATGGTCTTCGGGGAAAGGATCCTCATCCAGGAGAGGGAGACTGTGCTCGGGATTATGCAACAGGTCATCAATATGGTAAAGCATATCAAAAGCCTGCCGACACAGGAAGTGCAGACCAGGTCGGAAATCATCCTTCTACCCGCCATTTATAGACACCGAGGGAAACATCAAGATGACAATAGAACCTCCGAAGATGTATTCGCCAAGACAGCTTTTAACAGCTGCTGGTGGCCTTGTCATGTTATTGTGGTTCATGGGCTGCAAGATGAAAAACGAGTTCTATGAGGTAGATAGCTCAAGAGAATTGAAGAAGACTCTGGTTGAAAGTAGTGGCTCTCAAGAATCATTAGCCAGAAGAATGATTGGTGCAAATTTCAACTATCATATTCCCATCCTGGCTCCGGCTGGAGAGGAATCGACATTGGTCATCAATGGAGGGGATTTGTCGAAAAGGGAGGAAACATTATTGGAAGAAAGATTAGGTGAAGTCGCCATTCATGCCTACCGAAGGTTTGGAATTGGAAATATTGAGTATGATATTATTGGAGAATAATGCTACTTCTTGAACTTGTACTCATACACTTTCCGCTTCCCGGCCTTCTTGCTCTCCCGCTTCTTGATGCGGAATCTGACCTGGGATGACTCGCGGAGCCGCTTAAGGCTCGTCGTGACAGAACCGATGGAAGCCTTGAGGCCTTTAGCAATTTCCTTAGAGAGAAACCACTTCTCCTTGTTCTTGCGGAGATAGCTGTAAACATCCTGCTGACCCATATCGTTTAAAAATGGCATGTAGGGTATAATAACCTTTCGGTTTATAAGGCATTTTAGGGGGATTTGAAAGAGAGATGAGGGGGAAACAGCTAGGGTTCCATGATCCCATAAAGAACGAATAAGAACTTATCCATCGCCCGGACAAGGTCAAGCTCGTTTCCCTCGATGAGCGCACAGTTATTTCCAAGGGATATTTGAGGGGAAGAACTCGTCCGAAGATAGAACACGGAGCCATCAAGCTCACAGCCGCCCACGGGGTATTCTAGACCTTGACAATCAATAGACTCGTTCGTCGAGCAGGTATAGAGGGGAGGAACCCCGAAGATGGTGACCAACGTGACTCCGAGTTCACCGCCGGAAACCGCGATATATCCTATTGAAGGGTCGTCTGAATCATGGGTGATATAGAATGTGTCCGCAGATCCAAAGCCTGGACCTAGCTTTCCCTCGATGGGGATGTCCTCTACATCTCGTGGACTATAATGCAGGGGAATGCCGTACACTTCATTTCCTTTTCTGATCTTGGTGAACCAGCTTCCGGTTGAGTAGACGAAACTGAAGCCGTTGTAGATATAGCCTTGATCTTCATCAAGTTCTCCCTGCAGATTCAACTCATGCAGTTCATCGACAGTGAGCGGTCGTTCAGGTGATCTTTCCTTGATGAGAAAAAAGGCAATGAAAACGACGAGTACGATGAGGACCGCAATGCCGAGCAGCCTCCAGCTCTGCTTCTCCTTTGCTGGAGAGACCGCCTCGCTCTCATCCGCCGATGGCTCATCCATCGATGATCCCCGATATATGGTAGATGAGCAGGTCCTTGGCCATCACCACGGTGGTGCCATTTCCCTTAAGGAGAATGCATCCTGCTTCCATGAAGATGCCTGTTTCATTGCTCTCTTGGATCATGATCACTGGTTCAGAGGTGAGGGCATCATCACAGACCTTCACAGGTAAAGTGTATATATCAGATTCTTCTGTGATGCCACTGAGCACCGCTTTCCCGTATGCTTGTTGAAAGAAATTGGTGAGATCGAAACGGGCGAGGTCGACTGCCGACAAGTCAGATGCCTTGGGGGGAAAGGTGATCCAGAGGATGGGCGAATTTTCAATGATACTGAGAGCCTGAGCATCGACATGAAGTTTCTCGACCGTGCTTGGATAGACGTCAAAGCGGGTATCATACCCATTTATTTCTGTATAAAGCCCGTCATTGCGTATTTCAAACATGCTTTCCCCATACTGATGCTGGTTTGCCTGCGAGCCAAAAAAGCCCAGGAAGCTTGTGGCCATCAAAAAGACGACAATGATGACTAAAAGAAAGTTCATTTTAT
>JBDRLS010000096.1:0-13958 GCA_043812875.1 Nanobdellota archaeon | reverse complement strand
CCCAGGATATGTACCAAGCGGCATGAGATATAGGCCAGCATCCTCGCAGAAGATGGCGATCTCTTCGATGTTATCGATCAGATTGGCAACAACAGAGGGCACGCTCGCGTGCGGATACGCGCCGATCTCAATCATGTTAAGGCCGCATTCAGGCATGAGCTGGATATCCTTCTTAAGTGATCTCGCGCCTTTGAGAAGATCATCAGCCTTGCCGACCGGTCGGCCTTTCTCATTCAATAGAAGCAGCTCTGCCTCAAGGCCGCTCAAAAGTCGTTCCACTGTTCTCATCAGAGCTCATTTCCTCTGAAGGATATATAAATGCTCTGTATGAGATATTACTCAATTATGAGTAAAGAAACATTTATAAGTATCGTCTCTTGGCTCGTCAGTATGAAAAAAATCGGCATCGCGGACACCATGTTTGCCCGATATGATATGGGCGCGTTAGCAGAGAAAACCATCTTGGAAGCACCGGACAATGTCGGAATCGAGAGATATACAGTCCCTGGCTTCAAGGACCTGCCTGTGGCCTGCAAGAAGCTCTTCCAAGAGCATGATTGCGATATTGTCATGGCCTGCGGCATGGCCGGCGGCGCAGCAATCGACAAACAGTGCGCCCATGAAGCGAGCCTTGGCCTCCAGATGGTCCAGCTTCTCACGAACAAACACATCATCGAAGTCTTTGTCTTTGAGGATGAGAGTGATTCTGCGAAGGAATTGATTTCGATATTTGAGAACCGGACAAGGAAGCATGCGCTCAACGCCCTCGCGCTGTTGAAGGGGAAAGATGCACTGCGGCCATTTGCGGGAAAGGGAGTCAGGCAAGGCAAGGACGATGCCGGGCCGGTAATCGGGTGATCATATGGCAAGGATAGGTATCGTCGTCAGCATGTTCAATGAGGACATAACGAGAGCCATGCTTGAGAGAGCGAAAGCCTTGATCAAGGTGAGAGGGGAGCTCGGGCCTGTCAGAGAGGTGCCTGGAGCATATGATATTCCCCTAGCAGTAAAGCAGATCATCGGCGAAGTCGATGGGGTCATCACACTCGGCGCCATCATCAAGGGAGAGACCAAGCATGACGAAGTCATCGCCTTCGCCCTTGCACAATCTCTTACCCAATTAAGTCTTGATACTGGAAAGCCCATAACCCTCGGTGTCTCCGGCCCAGGCATGAGCAGGAAACATGCTGAAGATCGGAAAGGAGCATATGCAACAAGAGCAGTTGAGGCTGTATTTCAAATGTTACTATGAACAAAGACCATTTCTATATGACACAAGCGCTATCATTAGCCGCAAAGGGCAACACGAGCCCGAATCCAAAGGTAGGTGCCCTTATCGTCAAACAAGGTAAAGTGTTGGGCATGGGCTATCATCGTAAAGCAGGAATGCCCCACGCAGAAATTGAAGCGTTAAAGAAAGCAAGCAATACGCGAGGGGCGACGATGTATGTAACCCTAGAACCCTGTGCGCATTCTGGAAAGACTCCACCGTGCACAAACGCAATCATTAAGGCCGGGATTAAGGAAGTGGTCATTGCCTGCCGAGACCCTAATCCTATCACTGACGGAAAAGGCATCAAAATGCTAAAAAAGGCTGGAATTAAGGTGAGACAAGGAGTCATGAGACAGGCTGCTGAACAGCTCAATAAACCATTTTTCATAGTGATGAAAACTGGCAAGCCCTATGTTGTGCTAAAAGCTGCGATGACGCTTGATGGAAAGATTGCAACTGCATCCGGAGAGTCAAAATGGATCAGTGGAAAGGAATCTCGCGCGTGGGTACATAAGCTGAGGAGCCAACTTGACGGCATTCTCGTCGGAGAAGCAACCATCATTAAAGACGATCCCCAGCTCAGTGCAAGGATGAAAAATGGAAGAAATCCTGTTCGCATCATCCTCTATAAAGGGGGGAATATTCCTGTAAAGGCAAAGGTGTTTCTACAACATGGAAAAACACTTCTTATCACCACGGAGAAATATGCCAAAAAGGCATTGCTGTATAAGAGAGCAGAGGTTATTTGCTGCAAAGGTGATGACCGGGTAGATTTGGATGATGCCCTTCACCGCCTGGCACAGCGAGGAATACACTCTCTTTTGGTTGAAGGCGGCTCTCGGGTGATTACCCAGTTTGTTCAATCAAAGCTTGTTGATGAGTTTCACCTTTTTATTGCACCAAAATTGTTGGGAGATAATGATGCAATTCCGTTGTTTGATAGAGGCCAGATTGGCACCATTGCTGAGAGCATCCCTTGTTCATTCCATTCCATCAAGAAAATGGGCGAAGATATCCTGATATCAGGTGAGATGCGATGACTGAATTGAACGCAGCGATTACTGCATTTCAAAAAGGTGATCTCGTCCTCATGATGGATGCAGCAAGCAGAGAAAATGAGGCAGATTTGGTCGTCGCTGCAGAGAAGACGACAGAGGAGCGGATCGCGTTCATGATACGGCACACCTCGGGCATCATCTGCGTGCCGATGAAGTCCGAAAGGCTTAGGCAGCTTGGATTACGGGATATGGTGGACAAGAACACAAGCAAGCACGGCTGCTCATTTTCTGTGAGTGTTGATGCGGCTGACATAAAAGATGCGGGTGTCTCAGCCAGAGACCGGCTGCACACCATCAGATTGCTCGCCGACCCAAAAACAATTCCAGGACAACTAACAAGCCCTGGACATATCTTTCCGCTGAAGACTGCGGAAAAAGGCCTTCTTGAACGAGAAGGGCATACCGAAGCGGCAATGGCATTGACTGAGCTTGCTGGATTGCAGCCTGCAGCTGTCATCGGCGAGGTCATGGATGATAAAGGCAGGATGATCCGCGGCAAGGATGTTGAGCAGTTCGGCAGGGAACACGGCATTCCAGTCATCAGCATTCAAGATTTGAGACAGCACATCCTCCGGACTAAGATCCTGGTCAAAGAAGAGGTGAGGGTCAAACTGCCCACAGTCATGGGTGAGTTCGAGCTGGCCATGTTCTGCACAGCAAAAGGAGGAGAGGCGATCCCTGCGCTCATCAAAGGAAAACCGAAAAATCCCGCGCTTGTCCGCGTGCATTCTGAATGTCTTACAGGAGATGTGTTCCACTCGCTCCGGTGCGATTGCCATGACCAATTGATTAAGTCGATGGAGCGGATTGAGAAAGAAGGTGAGGGAGTGGTGATCTATCTTGCCCAGGAAGGGAGAGGCATAGGTCTTTTGAACAAGATCAAGGCATATCATCTGCAAGAACAAGGGCTTGACACACTCGATGCGAATATCCACCTTGGTTTTGACGCAGATGAGCGGGAATATTGGGAGGCAGCGCATATCCTGCGCGCCTTAGGGATCACAAAGATCAGGCTCATGACAAACAATCCGGATAAGATCGAACAGCTCGAGAAGCTTGGCCTTAATGTTGTCGAGCGCGTCTCGCACACGATTGAGCCGAATGAGCATAATAAAGGATACTTGAAGACAAAGAAAGAGCGGTTTCTGCATAAGCTATAGCTTCAACCCCGCTTGAAGTAAGAAGAGGGTTTATAAACCTGTGCTCCTTATGCCTCATTGGTGATAATCATGAAACACATCATAATGATATTTATTGCATTGTTCGTCGTCGCTGCATGCACGACTGTCGTCACGCCGCCAGAATTCCCCTCTCCTGATGGTGCGAGCCAAGAGCTCCAGAGATTCAGCTCTCTGGATGAGCTCAAGGAGTTCCTTGATGATGCACAAACTGCTCAAAACATCAATTTCGGCATGGATGGCAGCTTTGGACGAGGAGTCATGATGGCAGAGATGGACATGGCTGAGAGCGCGCCCATGCCCGTAGCACCGACGGGTGGCCAGCTAAAGGCTTCATCAGGCGATATCGCATCCGATTATTCAGAAACCAATGTCCAAGTCAAGGGAGTGGATGAATCAGATTTTGTCAAGAATGACGGGAAGCATATCTATGTCCTTTCCAGGAATCTCTTGACCATCGTGGATGCATTCCCAGCTGAGGATGCAAAGATCCTTTCTGAGACAGCGATGAAAGGCAATGGCGAGAACATGTTTGTCAAGGACGATAGGCTCGTTGTCTTCACCTCTGAAAGCAGCCAGGTCAATATGATTGCCGAATACGACTTTGTCCCACGGCCGAGATATACAACGGTCACCAAGGCGCTGCTCTATGACATCTCAGATAGGGAGGATCCCCAGCTTATACGGGACTATACGCTGAATGGTGACTTCTTCCAAGCGAGGATGATTGATGATTATGTCTATTTCATCGTCAAGGAGAATGTGTATCATTACGACAATTTTATTGATGTTCCCGAGATCTCGAGCAAAGGGGGAGCGGTCATGGCTCCGGAGATCTATTACTTCGACAATCCTGAAAGGGACTATGTCTTCCATACGGTCGCCTCCTTCGACATCAATCAGGAGAAGACAGGCATCGAGGCGAAGGCGTATCTCATGGGATACTCCAACGTGGTTTATGTCTCGCAGGACAATATATACATCACCTATCAAAAGAACATCCCCTATGACCATTATCAAGAGCTGAACAAGGAACGGTTCTATGATATCATCCTGCCCTTGCTCCCCGATGAGGTGAAGTCCGAGATCGAAAGCATCGGCTCTTCTGACGCAGGAGCATGGAATCGGGTCTCAGCGGCCATGGAACAGATGTATGAACGCATGGATGAGGATGATGTCGTTGCGCTCCTCGAAAAGATCGCAGATGCTGTCGAGGAATATGATGCTCAAATCGCACAGGAGAGGGAAAGGACAATCATCCATAAGATCAACATCGACAAAGGAAGGATTAACTACGATACAAAAGGGGAGGTCCCAGGTGATCTTCTGAACCAATTTTCGCTGGATGAGGACAATGGATATCTTCGTGTCGCGACGACAACACAGTTCTGGACCAGGGATTCAGGAAGGATACTGCACAACAATGTCCTTGTCTTGGATGACGACCTTGATGTCGTCGGAAGCATCGAGAAGATCGCGCCTGGTGAAAGCATCTACTCGACGCGGTTCATCGGAGATAGGCTGTACCTGGTGACATTTGAGCGGATAGACCCTCTGTTTGTCATCGACCTCTCTAAGCCCACAGATCCAGAGATCCTCGGCGAGCTGAAGATCCCTGGCTTCTCGGATTACCTGCATCCCTATGATGAAAACCACATTATCGGCATCGGCAAGGAGACGGCTGAGAATGAGTGGGGCGGCATCTCAATAAAAGGGGTGAAGCTCTCACTGTTTGATGTCACTGATGTCAACAATCCTAAACAGATCGATTCTGTCGAGATCGGTTCTCGTGGAACAGACAGCGAAGCGCTCAGGGAGCACAAGGCGTTCCTCTTTGATCGGGAGAAGGACCTATTGGTGATACCCATCCGTGAAGTCCTCGAGACTGATTCAAACCGGCCGTGGAGGCAGCGCATCTGGCAAGGCGCCTATGTCTTCAGCCTATCCCCTGAGAAGGGCTTTACGCAGCGGGGCAAGATCAGCCATGCCACAGCGTGGGATGAGAATTACTGGGGCAGTGCAGATGCTGTGCGGCGTTCGCTGTACATGGATGATGTGCTCTATACGATCTCATCGTCGAAGATCAAGATGAATGACCTAGGTGACCTTGATATGATCAAGGAGCTGGATCTCTCGTATAGTGATCTAGTCTATCCGAAGTATGGCGTGCCGATGATCGAACCCGCGGTGGAGTGGGCTGAGTAAAAAGTCCCAAAACCTTTTTATATTACTTGTGAATAGTAACATGTATGCCGCCGACTATCCACTTAGTGGGGATGTTTGAAGATGAGAAACTCGTCGGGCAGTTGCAAAGACTTGGATATGCTGTGCTCTGTGAGCAGTCTCCCAACAGCGCATATGAACGATATGAACACACGCCTTTAGAAGACACTCTTCTAGTATCTAGGGTGAAAATAGCGGTCTCTGGCGGGAGATACGGCAATAATTACAAGGTCCCAGATGAAGAGGAAACTCCAGATGAAAAGGTAGAGATATGGGACGGAGTTCTCGCTGGTTTGGAGCTCGTCAAGGATTTAAGCACGAGGCATCCTGACATCTTTCCCCGTCATGCTGTCTTCAGCGATAGCTTTTTGTCAGATGATGAACAAGGGAAGATGCTCTTTGATTGGATGGAATCACATGAAGTTGATTTCTTATACACGACAAATTGTGCCTCGCTAGCTTCTAGGATTGATTCGGAATATCGAGCGCGGTTTCCAGTCGAGAAAAATTGATTCTTACTCAAGACTTAGAGCTTGATCCATTCTTTTTCAGGTTCTTCGGGTTGTGCGATTATTTCCAGTTGACTGAAAAAACCATCGTCATCATTACCGCTCAACCGCACCTCTTGGCCCAAATACAATCCCGATATCAATTGATCTTTGGCAGCTTCACTTGGTAAAGCCATATAGACCAGATGTACAGGAGATCCATCAGTTGCCAAAGCTAATCTTAACACGTTTGGAGGAAGAGACACTCCAGGGGGCAAGTCGCTTTGTCTGCCCTCATCACAAGAAAGAAGACCTCCTTGTACTTCACGATCAATGCGTGCACCATCAAGATTACACTCCCAAGGTTCAATACTCATAGTAACTCTGAAAGAGATGATAATATAAATAGCTTTCTATTCTTCACTAACAGCCTCAATAAAAAAAGAAAAATAAAAAAATCAGAACAGGAACTTCGGCGGCCTGTTCACGGTCACTCTAACGTTAGCCGTGCTGGATTCCTTGCCATCTGATGCAGTCACCTTCACTGTGTGTTCGCCGCCGTCCTCATCCTTGGTGATGTAGGTGTTGGTGGTCATCCATCCAGAGATGGTAACTGTGACTTGATCCCCGTCCGGGTCTGAGACCTGGGGGAAGATACTCACTGTCTCGCCGACATTCACCAAGATATCAGCAATGGGCTGGATTATTGGTGCTTTGTTCAGCGGATTGACAACGATCCTCACTGACTTCACGTCACGGGCAACACTGTCGCTGGCCGCGATGTTGACCAGGTAGGTGCCGGCGTCGCCGATCTCGGTCTGCCATCTCCCGTCCTCATCAAGGGGGTCTTCAAAGGTATACGTCAGGGCATCCCCATCCTGGTCCACAGCCAAGGGGGTGACTTTCACCAATGCTCCTTCAGTCACTTTGATATCCTGCACCTCAGCTAAAACAGGAGGCCGGTTGACGTTCCTGATGGTCACCTTGAGCTGCTTGCTCGTCTCGGTCTTTCCATCGGTCGCGGTTATGGTCACAAAGTAAGTGCCTGCATCATCAAACGTTGTCGTCTTGGAAGGGGTCTGCATCCAGCCAGAATAGCGGATCGTCACGTCATCCCCGTCATCATCTGTCACGACTGGATTGAATGAGACGGTTTGACCTTCATCGACGACAGCATCAGATACACCAGAAAGTATGGGTGCATTGTTGAGGCTCTTCACGATGACCAGGACCTGCTGTGAGACCTTGGCCTTGCCATCAGTCGCAGTGATGGTGACGAGATATTCACCGGCGTCGCCATCTTTTGTCTGCCATTCTCCGTCAGCATCAAGGGGCTCAGAGTAGAGATAGACCAAGGCATCTTGGTCTGGGTCTGAAGCTCGTATGTCCGCGAGGGAGACAAGGCCTCCTTCAGTCACAAGGACTCTTGGCAGGCCTACCTCTCCATCTGGTGGAACAGAAGGAACTTTAGGCGCCTCGGGGAGCTCAGGCTCTAAGATTGGAGGGAGCGCTGGCTTCTCAGGAGTTTCCGTTTCGCTGTCGACCGGTATGATTGGTGTCGTATCTGGATCCTCTAATGAGGGCGGAATACAAAGCCGGTCATTGGGATCGCAGGCCACATCGCCGGCGGGCTCTTCAACAACAACTGGTTTGCACGCTGCCAACACAAGAATCATAATTACAAAGAACGCTGTTTTTAATCCCATATTAAATCACCTCAAGCTTTTTCAAAATAATCATATTCCCAATTTGTTACTCTTTATTGGGATATAACTGATATATAAACTTTATGGTAGTAATCAATATTTGTCTGGGTGTGGATCCTGGACACCTGTGGCTCTTATCTCTCCCTGGTAGCGCAAAAATCCACAAACAACTTCAATGATTGTCTCGTCTCCTCAGAAAACGGAAGAGAGACCGCCATCGAGAGTGTCCGTTCCAAGATCAGTTCTTTCATCCCTTTCAGTTCAATGGGGAGTTCATCGTCCAATTCATCATCCCTGAGCTGGTAGATGATGCCCAGATCATCCCCCCACTCCTGAAGCGCGACGATGAGATCAGCTCGCCCTGCAAGCATTGCTCCGATGGCCATCGGCAGGGAGAAGGAATAACGAGCGGTCTTATTCCGGTAGAGGGCGAGCCATTCCTCCGCTGTCGAGGGTTTGTCTGGGAGGATGTCATGGATCTGGCCGATGCAGACTGTTGCGAAAGCATCTGAGAATATGCGGATCATTTTTGGATCCTGGTTGCTGAGAAGCTTGAAACTGAGAGAACATGCCAGGTTTCCGATGCACAGCGCGATATCCTTTCCGATCTTCTCATCTTTGATATATTCTGCGCATTGGATGTGCATCGCCTTCATCCCTCGACGACGATCATCATCGTCGATCAGATCATCATGGATGAGGAGGCCTGAGTGGAATAGTTCTATGGCTGCCGCGGCCTTCATCGCGTCGTCCCTGTCCTTTCCATCGAGCGCGTCATGAATGAAGAGCAAAAGACACCCCCTCGTCGATTTTCCAGCTAAAGTGTAGGGAATGAGGCGTGTGCATGCTTCCCTGATGGCTTCGTTCACATCATTGAAATGAGCACACTGCTCTCGGAGATAGGAGTCTATATATGCGTCAATATCGGATTTCCGTGTCAAGAATGGGATCATAAGGGTTAGAGAGCGAGATGATATTTATGCGTTTATATTCTATTGTCGCAATAAGCTTTAAATATAGGACTACTCTACAATAGTTAACCATGTGGGATAGATTGATCAGCCTCGATGAAGTCGTGAATATGACAAAAATCAGGGGGCCGAAGGAAACTATGGAACATTATAGGATGTATCTCCATAGTCGTGAAGCTGAGCGTTTGGCGCAGGCACTACGAAAGGAGGGTTATCCGACGGAAGCGTATGAGTTCCCGCACGCCATGGGAGTCTGGAATGCGCCTCACCGAAGCGGGTTGCTCAACAAACATCACGCCACGAAACGAGCTGTTGAACAAATCAGAAAACGTGGCCAGCCGAAAATCTCTTCTCCCAAAGGTTTCCGGCAGGTTCTTCCTCTTATCAGCAAGGATATTTTTAAAAATGCAAAACTCCAGCCATGGGGCACAAATATCCCTGGCGTTTTAAGACAGTATGAGCACAGCCCGTCTTTAGCAGTATTAGATTGGATAAAACATGATAAAGCATGTAAAGAAATCAGGGATATTGGCATCAGTCAAGGAGATTTTCCCAATGCTCCATTGAACCTGTATCTGACTCTTAATGGAACACCTTCTGTAAGAGCCCGCAAGAAAACAAAACAGTTGATCCAGATGATTGGCGAGGATCTTGGGATTGAAGATTGTTTCTCTCCAGAAAACTTTCTTGGCAAAATCCTCCCAAGAGTGACCATTCCGACATTCGAAAAATATAGCCTAAATTTTTGGGGAACCAAGGCAATAAAAATGTTAGACAATGCATATAAAGGAAGCAATATCAAAGCAGTGTATGATCTTGTCAACCAAGATCCTGATTTGAGAAGGGTCAAAGACTTTGGACTGCGCAAAGACCACTTCTCATACGTTCCAGAATGGATGACCTCAAGGAAAGAACCGACAGCGCTAACCTATCAGGTCACGAAGTTATTCATTGAAAATCTCGCCAATAGCTTAGGAGTTGATTATCGAACAACTGAAGGATGGCTGGAGATGCTGCCCTATTTTAAACGTGAAAATTATCGCGATATGGTTCTAGAGAAGGAATCAGGAAATACGGTGTACAATCTGTATTGTAATTACAAGATGCCGCATATCATCATGAAATTGATCAATAGGGATGATGAATTTAGCGAGGTTCGGCCATGGATGCGCCGAGAATTCCTCTCAAGGCCCTCACATTATCGGAGAGCACATGCTGAGGCACATATCCAGAGTCTTGATGAAAGAGCGGAGTAAGATATTATGAATATATCTCGAGTTATTCACCTCTCAAAGAAATGTTTTTAAACTCTCATTTCTAAAAATGATGTATGGCCTGGTGGGATGGACTGATTCCTGGGAGAAAGAGAGAGCTGCACCTTACAGAGTGGCATAGGAAACTTAAGAGTATCAATGCATTAGAGCAGCATCAACTAACAGAGCTGGCTGAGCTCATTGGAGAGGCAGAGGCATTCTATAAGCAATCTGAGCTCAGCAAGACGCCGGAACTCATGCACAAAGACGAACAGGCCTATAATGAGTTCACGCTCAGACTTGAAGAACAAAAAGCTCGGTTATTGAGGAATGCTAGGTCAGAGGGAGTGCGCCTGCGGAAAGAGATCAATGAACTGTTGAGAGAACGGTTTCGGGGGGATGAGGCTGCTGAGGCAACAATGCTTGAAGAGTGTGAAAAACGACTATCTTTGCTTGAATCTCTTGAAAAAGAATACAACATGGGGAAGAGTTACCGAATAGGGCAGTATCGAGAAGAGTTCAATAAGCGCAAGGAATATCTAGAACGTCATAACCAGGGTGCTGGCCATAGGCAAGAGCAGCACGACCTCAACATGCTTGTCGTGCAGACAGTGAATGAGATGAAAGCTCATCTTGCATTCATCGACGAATATGAGCAAAAGTATCTTAATCTTGGCGGGAGAAATCTACAGTGGTATGAAGAGAGCATGCACCACCCGCAGATCATGGATATGATGGCTGCGAACCGAGGCTTAAAAAAAATGCATCTCTGGGCTGCAGTCTCCCTTTTTGACGACATTACCGAACAGCACAAGACTGATATCGGAAACCCTATAATTTTAGAATGCCTCAGGCATGTTCCGCCTAAAGGGTATAGAGAACAGATCATTGAGGGAATCAATGAAGCGGCAAAAATCGCTGTGAAAAATGGACTGCTCAATGCTGAGGAAGAGAAAGAGATCAATGACATCCCTCCTTACCAAAAAAACGCGAGAGAGTTCTCTTTTGAAAAACGGCTCAGAGCGCTAGAAGGCTCATATGAAGACAGGCTTATTGCCCTTAACATTAATATGAAAGATGAAATGCGTAAAACGTTGAAGGACAATATAATGACTTTCTGCAGGACATTCGAGTACTGCCATAAGATAGTCAGGGATATCGATTATCGGCATGCGCTCAAGAAGCGGAAAGAAAAAGAGTATTTAGCACTTTTTGCCTCGCATATGACTCAGCTGAAAACTGCCAAGAGACTCCAAGACGGCACTATATCCGCTAAAGAAACCGGAGAGGTGATGTATCCATTCAAAGAAATCTTGGAAGATGGAAAGATTAGCTCAATGAAGAGCTTGAAAGATAGGGGGGAGAGATACACCTTGGGGAGTGTCGGAGCCATTGGGGGAGCGGTAGCAGACTTGCCTGAGATAAGCCTTTCAGCGGGCATGGAAGTCATGTTCGGTTCAGCAGGATTCCTCTTTCCATTGACTGAGCTCCTCGCTGACCACTATTTTTTTGAAATGCAGTCCTTACAAGGGGGGACAGGGACAGCGCACTTCTTCCACTATAATGAGTTTCATATTTTCCAAAAAGACAATGTCCTAGAAGGAGCTGAAATTGATATCAACAGAGGATTCCTCGTTGTGCCGAAGAATGCCAAAATAAGATATGGGATCGGCAAGGAAAAAAAACAGGAAATGACGGTCAAGGAGCATATCAGAGAGATACTTTCCCGACTGAAAAGATATGAGTTTCGTTGCCCTGCATGCGGCAAACTTTCACATACATCCGGAAGATGTGACTGCGGAAGGGAATACGAGTCATGCTGGTTCTATGACAAAGACCAGGATGATTGGATGGAGAAACATTGTCTGTTCTATGATGAGCATGAAGCAAGTCAGATACTTAATAGAGTGAAGCAGGATACACGAATGCTCGCTAAAATGTTGGAATCTTTTTCAAATGGACTCGCGATCATTCCTCCGATCAAAGGAGAGATAGTGCCAACAAACATCCCTTCAGTCACAAAGATAGCCATCGGAGGCGGATTAGGAATCTATGACAAAGATATCAGAGAAATTGAGAATGAAGGCAGCACGCTCTTTGAATGGGATACCAAAGGAGCACAACCTTCTCCCCCGGTTGTTCGGAAAGCAAGAAAAGACATCAGAGACAGGATCTGGGAAAGTGGAGAGCTCGTCATCGAAGAGGAGGATCTTCAACAGATAGAATTCGTCACCAGCCGAGAGAATGATGGATTGGGATCATATATCCTTTATGATTATAAGGATCAGATCTATGAGATCCATTCTGTAGGACAATATCAAACACGTGCAAGCGTCATCGCCTATCAGCTGATGAGACTCCTCGGCTTCAGGACAGTGGCCATTGCCTATGTTGTCAAGAAATTCGGCGGACCCATATTTAATCTAGCAACAGGACCGAGAGGTGATCTTGAAAAAAAGAGTGTCATGAACACTGATGAATTGAAAAAAATGTTCTTGGCAGGACTTTGGATCAATAATTGGGAATGGATCAACGGTTATCATGTTCTTCAAGATGACAAAGGGATGGTGCTTCATTCCTTTGAAGGCTCGCTCTATCATGAGTTGACTGGAAACACATTCAAAAATGGGAAAGAAATCGGTGTATCGATCGTCAATATCATTGATTATCGAGAGGCTGAGATTGACTGGATCAGTCAAGAAATAAGTCAAAGTCTCGAGAGAGATATCAATGCGACCATTGCTCAATTCGGAAAGAAATTCGACAACAAACAGGTTTTGGCATTAGTGCTTCTAGGAGAGAATGTCAATACCGCTGATCCTGTGCTGCGAGAGATGGCTGAGGCGATCGTCAGCATTCCACCGTCGCTGATCAAAAAAGCGGTCTGGTCTGCAGGGTTCTGGACCAAGGAGTGTGAAAAGACCGTCATCGACATCCTCATCGCGCGGCAGAAAAGCATCCGGAAATTATTTAATGTGAAGCCCCATTACAGGAGATATACTGATGCAACATGGCGAAGAAAGAAAAAACAATGATGGGCTGCATTGAAGAAAGTGCAAATCTTCTTATCCGGATCGATGAGTTGAAGGCGATGGGGAAACTCAGACCTGCCCAGGATCTTCTCGTCAAAAATGAAGGAGTCCTCAAAAAGGCCCGTCTGGGAATTGGGCAGATGAAGGTTGAGGAACTTCAACACAGGCAAGTCGATAGGCTTTCTTCAATCATCGAAAGAAAGCTCAGTGAAATGCGGCCTTATGGTAAGAAAAGCATCACTGAGATGCTCAAGATGGATGAGGTCCCCATCGCAAACCTTCTCGCCTGGAAGGATTTCACAAAGAAGGACGTGCAAGTGCTCCTGTATATGAAACGCCATAACATCACATCTGCTCAGGCGCGTCCATACCGAGAAGATTGAGCGCTGTGGACAGTATTTGTCTCACTGCGTCGACGAGGATCAGGCGCGCATCCCTGAGCCTATCATCTGCTTTCAGCACCTGCTCCGCATGATAAAAATCAGAGAACTGCTTTGCCAGGGAGAAGGCGTAGGTGGCGAGGAGATAGGGCTTTTTCTCTGCGCCTTCGACAGCGGATGGAAAGTCAGAAAGCGTTTTGAGGAGCGCGATTTCAGGTTCGGCTGAGAGCAAGGAAAGGTCTGCTTTCTTCGGAACTTTTTTCCCGTATTTCCTAAGCAATGAACAGATTCTCGCATGCGCATACTGGAGATAGGGTCCTGTCTCGCCTTCAAAGCTCATGGCCTGCTCCCAGTTGAAGCAAACATTCTTATCAGGGGAAACCTTCAGGATCGCAT
>JBDRLS010000095.1:0-15837 GCA_043812875.1 Nanobdellota archaeon | reverse complement strand
ATACATCATTTCACTCACCACAACCCCAACAAAACAACTGTCCTCACACCAACTTATCCATCTCCACTAGAAACCAAGGGGGGGTATGCATAATAGAGCATAGAAAAGCATAAATATCAAACAGACTTGCCCTAAAAAATGAAACAGAGGGGGTTAACAAATTTCTTTGAATCCTTTTTGAGCAAAGGCCCGATATTTGAGAATAAGAAAGCACTACAATCAGCCTATACTCCTGATCAAATACCCCATCGGGACGAGCAGATCAATCAAATTGCAGGCATTCTTGCACCCGCATTACGCATGGACACACCATCCAACCTTTTTATGTATGGGAAGACTGGCACGGGAAAAACACTCACCACGAAATACGTGATCAATCAAATGAGGACAGTTGCTTCCCAACAAGACATCCCTCTCGTTTTGATGTATATCAACTGCAAATTAAAAAAAGTCGCAGACACCGAATACCGCTTGATTTCCCAGCTTTCCCGTGAATTTGGGAAAGCCATCCCTCCCACTGGGCTTCCTACAGACGAGGTCTACAAGGTTTTTTTTGATGCTGTCGATCGCAAAGAACAAACAATAATCCTCGTACTCGATGAGATAGACCAGCTGGTTAAGAAAGCAGGAGATGGAATCCTTTACAACCTCACCCGCATCAATAGCGAGCTTCAAAATAGCCAAATTGCACTAGTTGGAATTTCAAACGACCTTCTCTTCACTGACACACTCGATCCACGGGTAAAAAGCTCACTTTCTGAAGAAGAACTCATCTTCCCCCCTTACAACGCCCTTCAGATCCAAAACATCCTAAAAAACAGGGCCAGTGTCGCATTTAAAGACGAGATTGTTGAAGCAGGGGTTATTGAGAAGTGCGCGGCATATGCCGCAAGGGAGCACGGGGACGCCAGGCGGGCGCTTGAACTGCTCAGGGTAGCAGGAGAACTTGCAGAACGCACACAATCCCCTCGCGTCAGGCTCGCCCATCTTGACCAAGCAGAAGAAAAGATTGAACGTGATCGCGTTGTTGACATCGTGCTCACTCAGCCTAAGCAATTTCAAGCGGTGTTGTATGCTATCCTAGCGATCAAACGGGAAAAAGACACCCTCATATTCACTGGGGACGTATACGATCTTTACAAAGACATTTGCGCACGAACAGGGCTGAGGCCATTGACGCAGCGCCGCGTTTCCGATGTCATTGCAGAACTCGACATGCTTGGCATGGTCACTGCGAAGGTCATCTCAAAAGGGCGCTACGGCCGGACCCGCGAGATCCGCATGTCCATCCCCTCCTCCCTCCTCCCCAAGATCCAAACCCTCCTGACAGAAGGACTCAATCTGTAATTCTCATGCCTCCCCCGACTCCCCACGATATCGTACGGTTCTTTCTCGAGCGAAAGCTTCTCCTTAACCTAGCAGCAATCAAAGGAGGCATCATGGCAGACCCCTCCCTGGCTTCAACAGCAGTCGACGCCGATGTATTGGTTATCGGCACAGACGAACACCAGAACCTTTCTCTTCATCCCGAACTAGATTGGGTGGCATTTGAAGAGTCCCGGGCAGCAGCCGAGCGAGGGGACACAAAAATCTATGATGAATTCAAGAAAATCGCCGAAACCAGACCAAAAACAAAAGCGATTTCATCTGTTGAAGTGATTGCTTCATATCATAGCCCCCCCCGTAAAAGGACAGTCCAAGACTTTGTCGGTTATTATACTGCTCGTTTTAAAGCGCTGGAACGCATCCTCAAAAACCGCCCTGATTTCCAGCACACGACATCTATCCATCGCATCCTTTCCAGGAGAGAGAAAGACTCAGTGACCTTCATCGCGTCTGTTTCCTCGAAACAGGAAACGAAAAACCAGAACATCCTCCTCACCCTCGAGGACCTTACTGGCGAAATCAAGGCTGTCGTGAGCAAATCAAAACCAGAACTATACGCACAGGCGAGGGATCTTGTCTTGGATGAGACCATCGGTGTTTCCGGGGTGAATGGCAACCAGGTCGTGTTTGTCTCCGCTCTCTGTTGGCCGGACATGCCCTTGAACAGGGAACTTAAGAAATCACCCGAGGAAGGATTTGCGCTCTTCCTTTCGGATATCCATATCGGTTCCCGTTTTTTCCTCAAGGACAGCTTTCAGAAATTCCTGGAATGGATCAATGGAAACACGGGCAATGAAACGCAGCGAGCAATAGCATCCAAGGTCAAGTACATTTTCATCGTCGGGGACACGGTGGACGGCGTCGGCATCTATCCCAACCAAGATGCTGAACTGGACCAGAAGGACATCTATGGCCAATATGCCTGCGCTGCAGAACTCCTCAAACAGATCCCTTCCTCTATCCCTATCATCATCTGCGCCGGGAACCACGACGCGGTCCGCATCGCGGAACCCCAGCCTGAACTGCCCAAGGACATTTCTCAGCCACTTTGGGAACTTCCTAATGTGAAGATGGTGAGCAATCCTTCTTGGGTGTGCATCCATCGCTCAGAAAACTTTAAGGGTTTTGATGTGTTGCTCTATCATGGGTACAGCCTTGACTATTATGTCGCAAACAGCGAATCAGTACGCGCTCAAGGAGGCTATGACCGCCCAGATGTATTGATGAAATTTCTCCTGACCCGCCGCCATCTCGCTCCAAGCCACACCTCAACTCTTTTTATCCCCGACCCTGAACAAGACGCCTTGGTCATCGAGCGTGTTCCTGATGTTTTTGTCACCGGCCACATCCACAAATCCGCAGCCCTCACTTATAAGAACACGACGCTCATCTGCGGGTCATGCTGGCAGGCAAAAACAGCATTCCAAGAAAAAGTGGGCCATAATCCTGAACCCGGCAGGGTTCCCTTATTGAACTTACAGACACGCGATATTAAAATATTGAGGTTCTAATCATGGCAGAATGCTCCCCCCTCATCAAAAGCCATTTTGATCGGATAGATGAAGAAGTGAAGCGCTGTTATAAACGTGCAAACGATGCAAGAAAGAAAGGACATGATCCTGAAGACAAGGTGGACATTCCGCTCGCGAAGAACATGGCCGAGCGTGTAGAGGGACTCATCTCAGTTGTTGCTCCCCAACTCGTCGGGACCAAGATGACCAAGCGCATCACCGAGCTCGAGGCCAAACACGGCAAGCTCGATTGGCGTGTCGGCTTTCTTATTGCTGAAGAGGTGGCAAAAGAAACCTTTTGCACGTTCGAGAATAGGCTGCAGTCCATGGAAGTCGGTATCAGGGTCGGCTTTGCCTATCTCACCGGAGGCATCGTCGCCGCTCCATTGGAAGGATTTATTGAACTAAAACTGAAGAAACGCCACGACGGAAAAGAGTACTTTTCAGTATGCTATGCCGGGCCCGTGCGCGGGGCAGGCGGGACCGCTGCAGCGACATCGGTCATCCTCGCTGATTATATCCGGATAAAAATGGGCTATTCACCTTATGATCCTACTGAGGACGAAATAAATCGCATTCTTCGCGAGGTTGATGACTACCACGATCGCATTACCAACCTCCAGTATAAGCCTTCCGAGCACGAGCTGCGATTCCTTCTTTCCAAACTCCCTGTCGAGATCAGCGGCGACCCTACAGAGACACTGGAGGTTTCAAATTTCAAGGATCTTCCTCGCGTCGAGACGAACCGCCTCCGGAGCGGAGTCTGTCTTGTATTGTGTGAAGGGCTTGCTCAAAAGGCGGCGAAGCTTTGGAAACGTCTCAAGGGGTGGGGCAAGGACTTTTCATTGGATTGGGAGTTCCTGCACGAGTTTTTGAAGATTCAGAAAGCTGAAAAAGCAGGCGGCTCAACTGAGAATGCTGGGAAGCTTTCTCCAAATTATACGTTTATCAAAGACCTTGTTGCTGGAAGGCCGATCCTCACCCATCCCATGGAGCCCGGCGGCTTCAGGCTCCGCTATGGGCGATCAAGGACAACAGGGTTCTCTGCAGCAGGTATCCATCCTGCAACGATGCATCTCCTGAACAGGTATGTGGCCACCGGAACTCAACTTAAAGTGGAGCGCCCTGGGAAGGCGGCAGCCATCACTCCTGTGGACACGATCGAAGGGCCTATTGTGAAGACCACAGACGGCTCGGTGCTAAAGATCACGAATGAACAAGAGGCCAAAAGGCTCACCTCACAAACACAGGAGATCCTTTTTCTTGGTGACATCCTTTTCAACTATGGTGATTTTTCAGAGAACGGGCACCGCCTTGTGCCTCCGGGCTACTCACCTGAATGGTGGATCCAAGAAGTAGAGCGAGAAAGCGTGAACATTTTTGGAACCCTCGATGCCGAGCGTCTTGCTGAACTGGCCGGAATCCCTGCATCAACCATCCTTCCTCTTTTCCGCCGCCCTGCCGCCTCACTGAAAGCAGCAGACGCCATATCCCTCGCAAGGAAAATTAATGTGCCTCTCCATCCCGACCATGATTTTTATTGGTATTCAATTGAAAAGGAAGGGCTCATACAACTCCTCGACTGGTTTTCAAAAGGAACGCCTCATTACGAGCATAACCTGCTCGCCAAATTTGTTTTGCCCATAGACAATATCCCCAAGCGCTTTCTTGAACTCATCGGCTGCCCTCATTTAGTCGTCGCCCAAGATCAGGTGGTTATCCAGCGAGAAGAGGCGCAAATTCTCGATGCGCTCTGTTTTCTCGGTGATAAGCCTAAACTCGCTAAAACCATAAAGGGGATCATCGACAGCACTGAAACTGATCTGTTGCTTCTCTTAACAAAGAGCTCGGGCATCACTCTTCGTGACAAGTCAGGGACATTTATCGGCGCAAGGATGGGCCGTCCAGAAAAAGCCAAAATGCGTCAATTGACAGGCAGTCCTCACGTTCTCTTTCCTGTGGGCAGCGAAGGGGGGAGGTTGCGTTCCTTCCAAGCCGCGCTCGGCGTTAAGAAAGTCACCTCAGCGTTTCCTCAGCTGCGATGTGATAAGTGCGGCATCACGCTCTACAGGGCCTGTGAACAATGCGGAAAACGCACACACCCTCAATACTTCGACGAAAGGACAGGTGTTCTTTCAACGGATAAGGGGCACGGGGTTCCTTATGCAATGAAAGGCATTGACATCACTCGCTATTTCGAGTCAGCATTGGATCTCCTGAAGATGACTTCTTATCCAGACCTTATCAAGGGAGTGAGGGGCACCTCAAACAAAGACCATATCCCTGAGCACCTCGCAAAAGGCATTCTTCGCGCATATCATCAGGTATGTGTAAACAAGGACGGCACGACACGATATGACATGAGTGAACTTCCAATCACCCATTTTAAGCCAAGGGAGATACAGCAGACTGCAGAAGGCGTTTTGAAGCTGGGCTATACCCATGATTGTTATGGGAAAGAACTCATTTCTGACGACCAGCTTGTCGAGATATTCCCCCAGGACGTCATCCTTCCTTCTGGAAAAGAATTGATTGACGAATCCGCTGATGCGGTGTTGTTTCGCGTGGCCCTTTTTGTCGACGACGAGCTAAAGCGCCTCTACGGACTTAAGCCCTACTACTCCTTGAAAGAAAAACATGAGCTGATAGGCCATCTTGTTATCGGTCTTGCCCCTCATATCTCGGCAGGAATGATCGGCCGCATCATCGGCTTTTCCGCAACACAAGGCTGTTATGCCCATCCCCTTTGGCATGCCGCCCTTCGCCGGGATTGTGACGGGGACGAGTGTTGTGTCATGATGCTCATGGATGCGTTGCTCAATTTTTCTCGGCAATATCTTCCTGATAAGCGCGGCGGCCGCACCATGGACTCCCCTCTCGTGTTGACCTCACAGCTCAATCCTGCTGAAGTCGATGACATGGTGCACGGCCTTGACATCGTTTGGAACTATTCCCTCACGTTCTATGAATCAGCCAGGGAAGGAAAATATCCCTGGGAGGTTGATGTCGAGCAATTGAAATCGTTTATCGGAACAGAACGTCAATACGAGAAGATGGGCTTCACCCACAATGTCTCCGACATGAACATGGGAGTGACGTGCTCAGCGTATAAAATCCTGCCTAGCATGCAGGAGAAACTGCGAGGCCAGATGGATCTCGCTGACAGGATTCGCGCAGTAGATGCGCCAGATGTTGCCCGTCTCGTCATCGAAAAGCATTTCATCAGAGACACGAAGGGAAACCTCAGGAAATTTTCCATGCAGCAGTTTCGGTGCGTGGCATGTAATGAAAAGTTCAGGAGGCCGCCTCTCCTCGGCCACTGCACTAAATGTAAGGGGAAGCTGATCTTCACGATCTCTGAGGGATCGGTAACAAAATACCTCGGGCCGAGTATCAGCCTCGCGGAAAAATATGAGCTTCCATTGTATCTCAAGCAGACTCTTGAATTGGTGAAACGGCGCATCGAGGATGTCTTTGGCCGGGAACACGACCGCCAAGAAGGCCTGGGGAAGTGGTTTGGCTAATGGATACTAAAACCTTTGCCAACAGGGCTGTCTTCTTTCATCACGGAAACCTCTTTGACTGTTGCAGACGGTGGTCCTTTTCTCAGTTCTCTTACAAATGCTTCCATCGGGCCTTGGGCAAGAATCTCCACTGATCCATCCTCCCTGTTTCTCACCCACCCTTGGATGCTAAGCTGGTCAGCAACCTTTTTGGCAAACACTCGGAAAAACACCCCTTGGACTTGTCCCTGAACGATTATTCTGTAACTCATGATATGACCACTTCTACATGGGGGACTCCCTGGATGGTCGCTGGAGTGATGTCATACCCTGCTTTTCGGACCAGGGCGCAGCTTTCCTTCCCCACAACGTGGATGATGCTTGCTTGATAAACAAGCTGAAGGATTGTCTGCTCTTGTTGCGCATGCCCCTGATAGAATGGAACTGTCAGATCAAGGAAGAGTTTTCCTTCTGAATATCTCTTTCCGAGCTGATCACTATCGCAAAGCACCAATATCAGTCGCTTATCAGGCGAAACATGTTTTTTTACCGTGATATCAGATTTTGGCATTGATTGGTCGTGTGGCTCCGCACGCGGCGCACTTCATCAAGGTGATCGTGCCCTTTTTCTCGAGTTGGGTGTCAGGCCGCTTGCATTCTTGGCAGATGACATATTGTTGCGCATAGCTCTCAATCTTGGTGTTGATCTTTGAAGCAGAGACCTTTCTTCCGATGACCATTCTCCCGCTCTGGAGCTCTCCTGGTGTGGCAAGCTCTTTGAGTATGTATTTGAGGACATGCCCCGCTTCACGATGAAGCACCTGGGCAATGGCGCCAAAATTGCTTATGATGGTCTTGTTTCCCTGAATATGGCCCAGAACGCGGGGTATCTCAAAGCGTTCGCTTTTTTTCGTTGACTCAGGAAGGGATTCTATCCCCCTGTCGAGCATCTTTTCATAATCCATGCCCCCTAGGTTTTCTCTCGCTTATTTAAAAGTGTCGAAAGATTTATAAGAGCCGTTGGCGAGAAGGAGCGTATGGTACTGGAAGCGCTATCCAATCCTATCAACGCGGAATCAAAACCCTGGACGATGTTCTTTGTGGGTTTCCTGTACAATTCTGTTGCGCTATTCCTCTCTTGGTGGATATTCTTCAGCTACGCAAGCATGATCATGGTCTTTCTGACAACCATCGCCGCCATTCCCCTCATTTACGGCACCATGAGGCTGGAAGAGGAGAAGGATGAGGAGATCGAAAGCGAAGGCGCATTGCTCAAACAGCATGCCAAGGCCATCGCCCTGCTCTCCTTTCTTTTTGTCGGGGCGATCACATCCATTGTTATGTGGTATATGATTCTCCCCGGGAGCATCACCTCTTCCCTTTTCGGGGCGCAGATTGAGACGATCACCAGCATAAATCCTCATATCACCGGCAATGCGATATCCTCTGGGGCATTGACCAGGATATTCATCAATAATTTGGGAGTGCTTTTTTTCAGCATGCTCTTCGCATTGATCTATGGTTTTGGAGCGATCTTTGTCCTTATCTGGAATGCATCCGTCATCGGTGTCTATGTCGGCAATTTGATCAACAACAATCTTGCTCACTTTATTGGTGCCACAGGCCTTGCTAAGCTCAGCGGCTACTTCCAATCCATTTCTGGAAGCTTTCTCAAGGTGTTTTTCCACGGCTCCCTGGAGATTCTCGCATATGTCTTTGGCGGCTTGGCCGGGGGTATCCTTTCCATCTCCCTTGTCAGGCATCGTTTTGAGACAGAACATTTCCAGAAGATAATCCTCGATACGGCAAACCTTCTCTTCATCGCTCTAGGTTTTCTTATCTTGGCTGCGATAGTGGAAGTCTATCTCTCTCCCCTTCTCTAATCAAGAACCTTTAGCCTTCCAGGCCTCACTTCAAATATCTCCCCTTCCTTGAGGAGTCGAGAAATAATTTCTTCACTGATTTTGCCCTCGCTCATGACCCTTTCTTGGTCCGCACCTTCGCCATGATCCAATGACCTAATAACGCCCAAGACATCGTTCTCTCTTTCCATCTTTATCTCCTTTGGAGATCCTATCAGGGTATGGTCCAGCTCTTTTTTTCGAAGGACGAGCCAGCCATGGTCTGGAAGCACCTTGATAATTTCTGGGGCAAGAAAACGCTCCTCGTGTTCCCTGACCCGCGCAATCATCAGAATCATGCTTCCGATAGGAGGCAGCACCTCAGTTCCTCTCACCAAGATGGTGCCTGTTCCATCATCAATAACTCCTTCTTGCTGCGCAGAGGAAACCACCACTGCGATGACATTCACTCGAGAAAGAAGGGTTCCGCCGACGTATAATCTGTCAGGCTCCCATCCGCCAGTCTTTACCAATTCCGCGTCGTGGATCGTCTTGACATCCACCTTCATCGCTATAGGTCGGATGGCCATGCTCTCACCTAGATCTTGGAGATGAAGCCATGCCTAGGCTCAAAGACATCTCCTGAACGCTTGAGCTTTTCAATGGCTTCCTCAACCTTTTCCTCAGCAATGCCCCTGTCTCCTGCGAGGCGCACAATATCATCGATAGGGATCGTCTTTCCCAGCTGCCCTTCCAACTCTGTGATGATCTCTTTGATAGAGACGATCTTGCTTCGCTCTGTTGCAGAGACCCCCGTTGAGATGCGGTCGATGTCAATCTTTCCAGTTTCAGGATCGATGCCTATCTGCGAGAGGCAGTAATGGAGCAGGTCAGTCGCTCTCTTCGCATCTTTTTTTGTTACTTTTGATGCAAGACGGAGCTTTGCCGATGCCTCCGAAAGACGGATAAGGCCTTCTAACTGCCTCGGTGAGATGGGCACTGCCCTGATGCCCCCTTCTTCCGTGCTGCTCTTGTCGCGCATCTTCAGGTAATATGATTTCACCTCGGCAATGGCGCTGTCTGTGAGCACAGGGTGGATATTTCGTCGAGCATAGGCTAAATACTTTTTCAGGAGGGTTGTGGATATGTCCGGTTCCTCGGTATCCGGGTTCTGATGGAGATTGAGGATGTGGGTTGCCATCTGCTCATCCCGCTCCACATCAGGAAGGTCCTTGATGGGGAAGATAAGATCAAAGCGGTTGATCAATGTTGAAGGCAGATCTATCTGATTGGCAAGGATATCATAGGGATCGAACCGCCCGAGCTTTGGATTGGCAGCAGCAAGCACGGTTGTTCTCGCAAGGAGTGTTGCTTGGATGTTGGCTTTGCTGATGCTCACTGTCTGCTGCTCAAGTGCTTCATGCATCGCTGCCCGATCTTCAACACTCATCTTGTCAAACTCATCAATGCAGCACACGCCATTGTTTGCTAATACGAGCGCTCCAGCTTCCAGGCTCCACCCCTTGAGGAATTCATCTCGGACAACGCTTGCGGTAAGTCCTGCGCCGCTCACTCCCTTGCCGCTCACATACCTTGATTTTGGCGCAATTTGATTGATGCGTTTCAATAGCTGGGATTTTCCTGCACCGGGATCACCGACGAGCAATACATGCATGTCTCCTCTGGTGACCATTCCGTCATTTCTCACCTTGTGGACGCCGCCAGCCAACTGAAGGAGCAGTGCTTCCTTTACCCGATCATGGCCATAGATGGACGGGGCAGCCGATTGGATGAGGCGCTTGACGCACCTGGGGTCAGCGGCGATCTCTTTGATGGCCGCTTCCTCCTCAGGAGAGATCTCGATGTCGAAGAAATCCTCAGCAGCAGACTCCACCATGTTCGCCTCTACAAGCAAGTCAAACCGTGTGGACTTCGTGCCTTGTCTATTGATGATGGGGACTTCCTTGACCATGCCGCTTAAGATGACCTTTGTTCCCGGATTGGTTTTCTTTTCAGTTAGGGGAGAAACAAGATCCTCCTTGAGAAATACATTGATGCGCTTTGGCTGTTCCCCTCCATCAAGGTTTTCAGGAGATTCCTCGATGACAAGGCCTTGGGCATCAACGAGTTCTTTGGATAGGAGCTTGAACTTTCCTTTCCTTCCGCAGCTGCACCGTGTCGGCTCCTTCCATAGGCTGTCGATCTGGAGAAGAGAGATGACATTCCCGCAGCTCGGGCATTCAAATCGTGCTGTCGTCACCTGCGGCCGCACTTCGCTCTTCTGCCTGACAACTCCCTCTACCCAAATGAATTTATTGATATGCTTGCTTCTGATATTTCGGATAGTCACTTCCTGGTTTGGCGGCAGATTCTTGAACCGGACACGGAACTTGGTGATGGCTCGAGGGAGATCAAATTGCAGCACTGCCATCTCCGCTGCCTTGATGACCTCTTCTGGATAATCAAGAAGGTCATCCGCTAACCGGGGGTCAAATTTTGAGAGATCACTGAAATCAACCACAAAAAAGGAAAATCCCTTTCTCACCTGCTCGAGAAGGCTTGCCTTATAGGTCTGTTCAAAGAAGTCCTGGAAGCTGCTTATCTGGGCAGCCGCGTCCATGTCCGTGGCTCTTGTATCTGTTTCCATGGTCTCACAACTAGTTGAAGTGATTTAAAAATTATTAAGATAAAAACCCGAAACTATCAGTCTTACTTCATGACTTTTTTCAGGTTTTCAATGAGTTTGTCCAGGGCTTTATGCACTTCGGCTTCACTCTTTGTTCCAGTGCAGACAACCTTTCCATTGCTGAAGAGCAGGAAAGTCGCTTTTGCTTCTGGCAGCTTATACACTAACCCGGGAAATTGCTCCGGCTCATATTCAGTATTATCCAGCTTCATGGCCAAGACATTAAGGTTGAGGGGCATGCCCACTGTTCCCGAAGCCACGATGTTCTGGATCTTGATCTCTGGCTTGATGGTGATCTTGACATTGATCTTTTCCAGGCTTTTCACGATTTTCTTGATGGATTCTTCAACTTTTTCTATTGTTCTTGCTCCTGTGCAGACAATCTTTCCAGAGCTGAAGATGAGTGCTGATGTTTTTGGTTCCTTGATCCGGATGACGAGGCCTGGAAACTGCTCCGGATTGTATTCTGTGTTGCTCAAAGTGGCAGCCATCTTTTCAAGTGGGATGTCGTGGCCGAGTGACGTACTGACAACGATATTTACAATTTGGATTTCTTTCTTCGCCATGGGTAACACCTCGTTAGCGTTTATAATCTTACAACCCCCTATTTATAAAGGGGGGAAGGACCGCTCCTTTATAAATACTTTTATTTTTAAATAGCCTGCTCTGAACATATAGCTTTCAAAAATGGTGAGGCCTTGATTTCCTATGGAACTCTCACACTCAAGGTTTCCTAGAGGCTTTCAAAGCTAGAGTGTGGAAAAACCCGCAAAATACACCCCCCTGTTTCCTATGGAACCGGGGAAAAGGAGAGTTTATAAACAACCTTTAGTTGTCCCTCTCCATGAACCCTACTACTTTCTTCGGAAAGACGCTTTCTGGGTCATATACTATCCCTTCAGGGATTGTCATGACAGATGTCCCTATAATCAATCTCCTGGCAAAAATGATTCCAGAACTCGGCATTCTCACCACAAAAAGCATCGGCCCCAAGCCCTGGCAAGGCAATAAAGAGCCGATCATTGCCAAAACCGGGCCAGGAACATACATCAATGCCGTCGGCCTCGCAAATCCAGGCTATGAGGCATTCGCAGAAAGATTAGGCTCATTATCCATCCCTCCTAACAAGTTCTTCCTCATCTCTGTCTTCGGTTCAACTCCACAAGAACTCCGCTCCATCACCAAAACCCTTTCCCCTTTTGCTGATGGATTCGAGTTGAACATTTCCTGCCCCCATTCCGATAAGTATGGTCAAGTCTGCGGCCAAGATCCTCTGCTTGTTGAGCAGTTGACTGCAGCATCAGCTGAATCAGAAAAGCCTGTAATGGTGAAGGTCTCTCCGAACCTTGATATCTCCATGCAAGTTACTGCAGCGGAAAAAGGAGGCGCCTCCGGCTTCACTGCTATCAATACAATAGGGCCTTCACCTTACACCATCAACACCCATCCGGTCCTTGCGAACAATAGGGGAGGCCTCTCAGGAAGAGCAATCCGTGATGCAGGGCTACGTGTTGTCAAAACCATTCGCGCTCTGACAAATAAGCCGATCATTGGTTGTGGAGGCATCACGACCGCAACAGACGTGCGTGCATATAAAGCCGCGGGGGCAAACTTCTTCGGTGTCGGTTCAGCACTTGCAGGCATGGACTCCCACGAAATCCAACAGTATTTCTCAGCATTGGAAACAGACATTGTATCAATTACCAACCACTCGCCTTCATTCCTAAAAGAAAACATCAATCTCAACTATAAACCCTTCCGAATAGCCAAAAACACAGAACTCGCTGCAGGAACTGTGCTTCTCCAGCTTGATGCCCCCTATCCCGTCAAGCCGGGTCAGTTTGTCTTTCTCTGGCTGCCAGGCATTGGTGAGAAACCTTTCTCAGTCATGGACGATGACCCTGGCACGTTCCTCATACAAGCAATAGGGCCATATTCAACTGCACTTTCAAAATTGCATGCAGGAGACACCATACATATTCGAGGCCCCTATGGCAACTCTCCAACAGTCAAAGGGAATACCCTCCTCGTCGCCGGCGGCACGGGGATCGCCGCTCTCTACCTCTTTGCAAAAAATAATCCCGGAACCATTGCCTTCCTCGGTGCACGATGCAAGGATCGGCTTGCATACCTAGATGAATTCCGATCTGTTTGCGATAAGGTTTTTATCGCAACTGACAACGGAGACTCGGGTCATAAAGGATTTGTCACGGACCTTTTGGAAAAAGAACTTTCTTCACTTAGCCCGACGACTGCGCTGAACTGCGGACCTCCTCCTATGGTCCATAAGGCGATTGCCTTGCAGCAAGAAGCAAGGATCAAAGACATCTTTTCCTCCATAGAATTCTTGACAATGTGTGGTAATGGCATGTGTGGAAGATGCACCACTCAAAAGGGATGGAGGTCCTGTGTTGACGGAACATTTCTCCGTCCTGAGCAACTCTAGGGCCGCGTGGAAAACCGATAAGGTGGGATTCTTTTTGATCCGTTTAAGCAGCAGATGGCAAGGCGACTGATCAGAAAAGCACATTGCCCGGATTGAAAAGAACCCGGTTTTTTTTATGCGGTCGGCTGTAGCAAAACTTTATAAATCTCGGCGAGCTAGGACTGTCATGCTCATCGTCTCTTTTCCAGATTCCGCGCCCTTAGCAAGGGCGATAGCCGGGAAATGCCGGGCATCATTCGCTCTGCTGGCACTCCATCCCTTCCCAGATGGAGAATCCCTCGTGATCATTCCTCGTGTCAAGGGGAAGCATATTGTTTTCATTGCACATCTGCATCATCCAAATGCAAAGATCCTCCCTCTCTTGTTTGCACTTGCGACAGCCAAGGAGCTGGGGGCGAAATCAATAACACTCGTTGTTCCCTATCTTCCCTACATGCGGCAGGATAAGCGCTTCCATGAAGGGGAATGCGTCTCCCAGCAGGTGTTCGCAAAACTGCTTTCTCACTATCTTGATAAGCTCATCACCATCGACCCTCATCTTCATCGTGTCAAAAAACTTTCTCAGGTGTATCGCATCAAGACCAAATGTCTTTCAGCAAATGATCTCGTCGCGTCATTTATCAAAACACACTTTCCTTCGGCATTCATCATAGGCCCTGATAGTGAGTCAGATCAATGGGCGACTAAGGTTGCGCGAAAAGCAAGATTGGGATCATCCATCCTCCTCAAGACACGATTCAGCTCTGAGTCCGTAAGCCTTTCCCATCTCAAGCGGGAGCTCAAAGGCAAAGCAGTGGTGATCGTCGATGATATCATCTCCTCGGGCAACACCATGCTTGAGGCGGTCAGAGAAGCAAAACGACATCAAGCGAAAAAAGTGGTGTGCATCGGCGTGCACGGCCTCTTTGCGAAGGATGCCGATAAACGCCTTCAGAAGCACGCAGCCGTGATCACCACAAATACGATTCCCCATAGGACAAACCGCATTGACATCACTGACCTTCTCGCCGAGGCGATCGCCGATGCCTAGCCTGAAGACGCTGATCCAGTACTGCGATGATCTTCTCAACATCAAGGCAATCGAGGACAAATCACTCAACGGCTTACAGGTCGACGGCCCTTCAAGAATCACCAAGGTCGCCTTTGCTGTCGATGCATCTACAGATAGTATTCAGGCCGCTGCCGCGCAGAAGGCTCAACTGTTGATGGTCCACCACGGTCTTTTTTGGGGGAGTGAGCATCCCCTCACAGGGTCATTGTTTGAGCGTGTCAAGGCATGCATCACCAAGGAGATTGCCCTCTATGCAGTCCACCTTCCGCTTGACCTGCATCCAGTGCTGGGCAACAATGCGCAACTGCTCAAATTGCTTGAACTTCAAGATGCTGGAGTGTTTGGAGACTATCATGGCATTGCAATAGGAAAGATCGGGCGTTCAACGCCCGTATCCTTAGGGACATTCGCCGGCAAGGTGAACGCCCAGCTGAACACCCGAAGTTTTGTTGTGGCGCACGGCCCTTCAGAGATATCTACAGTGGGCATTGTCTCAGGAGGGGGAAGCTTTGCTCTCGAGGAGGCGCATGATCTGGGCATCGATGTATTGCTCACCGGAGAGACGAGCCACAGCGCAGTCCCCGTCGCAAAGGAACTCAACGTGAATGTCATTTTTGCAGGCCATTACGCCACCGAGACCCTCGGTGTCAAGGCATTAGCATCCCACCTGAAAAGAAAGTTTAAAATAGCAACAATTTTTGTTGATAATCCGACAGGACTATGAAACCAGGATCATATGTTACCATCCAGACCCAGGAGGGAGTGAAAGAGGGACGACTCATCCCTGGAGATGACGATTATTATGTTCTCAAGCTCAAGCACGGATATAATATCGGTATACCAAAAAAATCTGTATTGTCCATAAAACAGGAGAAATCCCCCTCATCCTCTCCAATAAGAAAATCATCCAAACAACAGAGGAAGAACCTTCCAACGATCGCTATCCTTCATACGGGCGGCACCATTGCATCAAAGATCGATTATCAGACCGGGGGCGTGTTTGCATCCTACAAGGCAGATGATTTCTTGGATCTCTTCCCTGAAATGCAGGATATTGCGTCGGTGAAAACCACGCTCGTTGAGAACATCATGTCTGAGGACATGCGTTTTTCTCATTATCAACACCTGGCAAAGGCCATCATGTCAGAGGCGAAAAATGGGGTGAAGGGCATTATCATAGGCCACGGTACTGATACGCTGGCATACACTTCCGCAGCACTTTCATTCATGCTTGAAAATATCCAGATACCCGTGATCCTCGTCGGCGCCCAACGTTCCTCAGACAGGCCCTCCACCGACGCAGCACTTAATATGTGTTGCGCTGCCCATTTCATTGTCAAGACTGATTTTCGCGGAGTTGCTTTATGCATGCATGAACACATGGATGATCTCTCTTGCGTGGTTCTCCCTGCA